>DASRZY010000274.1:0-16818 GCA_035685905.1 Syntrophales bacterium | reverse complement strand
GCCCCGTCTTCACGAGGCCGCCTGCCTTCTCGAAGAAGTGGTAGGAGTCGTTGTCGTCGAGAAAGGACTGCGGATCGAGGCCCAGGGCACGAGCCTTCGGGATCGTCTGCCCGTCGACGGCGGCACCCGCGGCATCGGTGGGGCCGTCGGTCCCGTCGGTGCCCGCCGAAAGAAACGTGATGCCCGATGTCCCTTCGATCGCCATGGCAAAAGCCAGAGCCATTTCCGTGTTCCGTCCCCCGAGACCCTTGCCCCGCACGGTCACCGTTGTTTCCCCCCCGGCGACGAGACCGATCTTCTTTCTGCCCGAGGCAAGGCAGGACTGCGACTCGAGGACCTGGCGGTAGAGCCAGCGCGCGGCGTCTCGCGCCTCGCCCTGCAGCTCCGTCGTGAGCACAACGGGCTCATAACCCAGTTCCCGGGCCTTCTTTCTGGCGGCCTCCGTTGCGATGCGATTGCTGCCGATAATGATGTTCTCCACCCGATCGAAGAGGGGGTTGCCCTTTTTCGGGGTGTCCGGGATCTTCCCTTCCGAGCCGTTCCTGAGCAGCTGCAGGATTTTCTGCGGCATTTCTCCCGCCGTGTCATAACGGGTGACGATGGCGAGCGCATCGGCCCAGGTTGTCGTGTCGGGCGACGTCGGGCCCGAGGCGATGAAATCGAGCGGATCCCCGATGACATCGGAGAGGATGAGAGAGAGCACCCTTGCGGGCGAGGCGGCTTCTGCAAGCCTTCCGGCCTTGACCCGCGAGAGGTGTTTCCTCACGGTGTTCAACTCGACGATATCGGCGCCGCCCTTGAGAAGAATGCGGGTCATCGCCTGCTTGTCGTCGAGGGAAAGACCTTCTGCCGGAGCCACGAAAAGCGCCGACCCTCCCCCCGAGATGAGGCAGACGACGAGCGTTTCACGATCCGCCTTCCTGAGCAGCTCAACGGCCTTGATCGTGCCCGCCACGCCTCTTTCATCGGGCACGGGGTGTCCCGCTTCGTAAATCATGATGTTTTCCGAGAGGGGTCCGTCCGGGGCATGACCGTACTTTGTGACGACGACACCCCCGGAGATGCGATCCCGCATCGCATCGACGAGCGCGCGGGTCATGGGATAGGCCGCCTTGCCGAGGCCGACGACGTAGATTTTTTTCAGGCCCTCCTCCCGGCAGATCGTGCGGATCCGGTCGATGTAGTTTTTCACGGCGGCGTAGGGATCGACGGCGTCGAGGGCTGCCTTGAAGATGGTGTCGACATCACGATTCATGGTTATCCCCCTGTGGCAGTCGGCATAGAGTCTTCGAGAAACATTTTGATTGTGTCGCGGAACTCGTTCGGCGCCCGGAAGAGTGCATAATGCCCCCACGGGTGTTCGAAAGAGCAGAGCCGAGAGCCGGCGATGCGCTCCTGGGCCTGCCTAGCCATGCACAGCCGGACCCAGTGATCGTTGGCCACGTGGAGGATGAGGGTCCGGGCCCGGATGCGGTGCAGCTCTTTTGTCACGTTCAGCGTATCTCCGGCACGATTCCGGTACAGCAAATCGACAGCGTCGTAATTTCGGCCGTAGGGGACAAGGAGGGCACCTTCCTTTCCATGGAATTCCCAGGCAAAGGCCTCCTTCTGGACCTCGTCCCAGCCCGCCTGGATCCGATAGTCGAAGCTCATGGCGGAATGGAATAGAATGGACCAGCCGAACATGACGCCCCGGCTGGGGTGCTTTTCCTTCGGCAGGTGGTAATACTTCCCCCCCGTCTCGCGCCAGACGGGGTCGCTCTCGATTGCCGCGGACATGAGCCGGAAGAGCCAGCGCAGGCTTGCATCCGTTTCCGTAACGCCTCCCATGGGCATGATCGCATCGACAAACCCCGGGTGCAGCAGGGCCCAAAGATAACTCTGGATGGCCCCCATGGAGGCCCCCGTGGCGAGCTTGACCCGGCTTACCTTCAGGTGGTCCCGCAGCATCCGGTAGTTGGCCTGCACACAATCAAAGAGATTGTATTGAGGGAAGTCGAGGCCAAGGCCGCCACTTGGTTTGCCCGCACCCCAGAGGCCGAGGGCATCGAGGAAGATGACGTAGTATCGATCCGTGTCAATCAACTCCCCGGGGCCCACGACGGGGCCGCCGCAGAAGTCGTTTGCCCCCTGGCCCTGGTACCAGTAGAAGTACATCAGGCCCGCATCGCCGGAATAGAAGGGGCTGAAGATGACGGCGTTGTCGATACAGCCGTCTTCGTCCCGGTGAGGCGTGCCGACGGCGATGCAGGCCGTGCGAAGGGGCCCCTCCCCGAGGGACTCCAATGTCGTGCCGCCCGCGCCGCCCGATTCCCAGCTCGCCGGGTCGTCGAGGTTGTAGGTCCCCCCGATCCGGAAATCTGGAATGTCGTAATAGGTTTTGAGGTGGGTGAGTCCCTCCACGCCGCAGAGGGCGGTGACCGGCTGTCTTGCACTCTTATTCATATTTTCACCAATTGAACCCATGGAACTAACGAACCAAAGAACCAAACAACAGATCCGGTGATGCCTTGATGACCTCGAACACTTCGGCATCGCCCCCCGAGAGGCTCATGACCCCGCGCCAGCGGGCGAGCCCCCGGACGGCCTCGTCGTAACGGACAACAGCCGTTTGCGAGCGGTGGCAGGCCAGGGCTTTGAGCTTCTTGTCCATCGTTGCGGAAATGTCAACGGCAAGCTCATAGCGCCCGAGGGGGTGCCAGACCTCGTAGCCCAGGACGATTTCCGGTGACCAGGGATCGCCGCCGGCCTCCTGGAACCAGGGGCCGGAGCCGGCCTGCATGGACTCGAGGACCAGCTCGCTTGCGACCCGATGGCCCAGCGATGACTCTCTTCGCTCATGAATGAAAATGATGTGCGGCTTCAGCCTGCGGATGATGCGTATGATGTCGACCTTCATCTCGCGCGTGAACCCCGTGAGGCCATCGGTGTATCGAAGGAACTCCACCCCGCAGGCGCCGATCGCTTTCGCAGCTTCGATGGCCTCCTTTTCCCGGATGGCGCTCAGCTCCCAGGGGGCTATCCTGTCACTTCCCGCCTCGCCGGAGGTGAGGATCACGTGAGTGATCTCGTGCCCTTTTTGTGCCAGGAGCGCCTCCGTGCCGCCGCAGCCGATCTCGATGTCGTCGGGATGTGTCCCGAACGACAACACTCTTTTACTGGATTCCATCTTTTCTTTCCTTCTCTTTCCTCGTTCCTCGATCCTCGTTCCTCGATCCTAGTCCGGCCAGGTCGCGCCAGATGATCCAGCCCGCCGCCCCGGCCACCGCCAGACAGAGAAGGCCCTGGCCGGTTCTCAGCAGGATTACGTACCCCACCCCGAAGAGCATGGAATAGACGAGAATCGTCCCGCAGAACCAGTCTCTCAGGAGACGGCCATAACCTCTGTCCCCCTTCACCTCGGGGTGCATCTCTGCCAGGGCTCTCCAGCCCGCTCCTCCCGGGTGCACACGCCGGTAGAAACACGCGAGCGTCCCGGCATCGGTCGGTTTCGTCACGAAGGTGACGACGATCCAGGCGGCCGTGGTAGCCGCCACGATGTAATAGAGGGTTTGTGGGAAACGGACCTGTGTGGCAAAGTGCAGCCAGCCGTATACCGCAAGCGGTGTCACCATTGCGGCAATCTCGCTCCACGCGTTGATCCGCCACCAGAACCAGCGCAGGATCAGGACGAGCCCCAACCCGGCCCCGGCCTCGATGATGAAGGCCCAGGCCCCGGAGATCGTGTCCAGGATCGAGGTGACCCACAGCGAGAGTGCCATCAAGACCAGCGTGGCGATCCGCGAAACAGCGACAAGACGCTTCTCGGTTGCGTCGGGCCGGATGAAGCGCCGGTAGAAATCGTTGATGATGTAGGAGGTGCCCCAGTTGAGCTGGGTGGAGATGGTCGACATGTAGGCGGCAAAGAAAGCGGCGACCAGCATGCCCTTGACGCCCGGCGGCAGGAAGTCGCGCATCGCATAAACATAACCCAGCCGCTTTTCGGCAGGCCCCAGGTCGGGGTAGAGGACAAGCGTGGCCAACCCCACGATGATCCAGGGCCAGGGCCTCACACAGTAGTGGGCCACGGTGAACCACAAAGTTGCAAAAAGGGAGTGGCGCTCGTCTTTTGCCGACATCATCCGCTGGGCCACGTAGCCGCCCCCGCCCGGTTCCGCGCCGGGGTACCAGCAGGCCCACCACTGGATACCGACAAAGGCGAAGAAGGCGCCGGCGCTCAGTGTGAGCGTACCCGTCGATTCCTGGGAGACTCCCTGAGAAATGGAAGGGAAGAACGAAAGCGACCAGCCGGGAATCTTTTCCAGCAACCCCGCCATTCCCCCGATCTGGGGGAGGTCCAGGACCACGACGGCCAGTACGATCGTCCCGGTCATGGCCAGGATGAACTGGAATGCGTCGGTGACGGTCACTCCCCAGAGGCCGGACAGGGATGAATAGAGAGCCGTGAGCGCCAGAGACAGGGCCACGTAGAGCATGACCTGGCCCGGGGGAATGCCGAACATCCCCTCGAGGACGGAGGCCATGGCCAGGTTCACCCAGCCGATGATGACGGTGTTGATGAAGAGGCCCAGGTAGAGGGCCCGAAACCCCCGCAGAAACGCGGCGGGCCTGCCGGAGTAGCGAAGCTCGACAAACTCCACGTCGGTCAGGATGCCCGCGCGCCGCCAGAGGCGTGCGAAAAAGAACACCGTCAGCACGCCGCCGAGGACGAAATTCCACCAGAGCCAGTTGCCGGCGATACCGTTCTTCGCGACGAGCTCCGTCACGGCCAGCGGCGTATCCGCCGCAAAGGTCGTGGCGACCATGGATGTGCCGGCGAGCCACCAGGGGAGATTCCGCCCCGACAGAAAGAACTCCTGGATGCTCGAGCCGGCGCGGCGGGTGAAGTACACGCCGATCGCGGCGCTCAGCAGGAAGTATAGACCGATGATGACCCAGTCGACGGCATGCAGCATCGCTGTCCCTTCCCGCTCAACGCCGTTTCTTTCTATGTCCTTGACCCTTGACTCTTGACCCTGAACCCTTCACTACCGTCCCCGGCCCGACTTCTCGATCTTCTTCAGGACATCGCCCTGGAACGTCAGGACGTAGACGAAATCGCCGTACCCTTTGTCGTAATACCACTTCTGCGGTTTTCCCGAGGAGGATTTCGATGTCGTCCCCTTCGGCTCCTTCTGCTTTTTTTCCTTGCTGGTTTTTGAAACCGATTCGCTCCTCGACGGTTTCCCGCAGATTTTCTGGACGGTGTATCGGGAATCGCCAACGGAGACGCTTTCCCCGCCGCAGCGGAAAATCGTGTCCTCGGCAACAGCGAGACGGGTGTCTCCCGCCGTAAACCAGAGTGCAAACAACAAAAACGCGGCAACCCGCAGCAGACAGTGCAGCATAACCCCCCTCCTTCGAAGCACTGGACCGGCATGGCCTCATCGGACCCATCCTTACTATAAAACCCGGTGCAGGGAAAGGACGAACTTGACAGGGTATCCCCATTCCCTTACAGTGAAAACCGTCGGCGTCCGGGAGACAGAACCGGCACGAAGCGATGCTTCAGGCGTCAGCCGGCCTTCGGCAGAAAGCGAGTCTTGTGAGGTGTGCCTATGAAGATCGGGTGGATCGGTACGGGGATCATGGGAGCGTCGATGGCAGGTCATCTGCAGTTTGCGGGTCACGAACTGTCCCTCTACAACAGGGCCCGCGACAAGGCCAAACCGCTCATCGACCGGGGGGGGCGATGGTGCCCCACGCCTGCGGCCGTTGCAGCCGAGACAGAGGTGGTCTTCTCCATGGTGGGAATGCCCTCCGATGTGGAGGAGGTTTATCTGGGAGAGCGGGGGATCCTCTCCGGGGAGCCCAAGTGCCGTGTCGTTGTGGATATGACGACCAGTGAGCCGGCACTGGCAAAGCGCATCGCGCAGGCCGCCTCGAAAAAGGGGATTGCCAGCCTGGATGCCCCCGTCTCGGGCGGCGACGTGGGGGCAAGGAACGCAACCCTGGCCATCATGGTCGGCGGTGAACAGAAGGTCTACGATCAGATCCTCCCGCTCTTTCAACACATGGGGAAAACCATCGCCTTCATGGGCGCCGCGGGCGCAGGACAGCACACGAAGATGTGCAACCAGATCCTGATCGCGGGGTCGATGATCGGCGTGTGTGAAGCGCTGGTCTATGCGTCGAAAGCCGGGCTCGACGAACAGGCGGTGATCGACATTGTGGGAAAAGGGGCTGCCGCGTCCTGGTGCCTCAACACCATGGGGCCGCGAATCGTTCAGGGGGATTACAAACCCGGATTCTATGTCGAGCACTTCATCAAAGATATGGGCATTGCCCTCAGAGAGGCGTCCGCCATGGGGCTTGCCCTTCCCGGGCTTGCCCTGGTGCACCAGCTCTACGTGGCGGTGAAAGCTCAGGGGCATGGGAAATCGGGCACGCAGGCCCTGATGCTGGCCCTCAAGGTGCTCAGCAGCCGGCCGGAAAAGGGAGGTTCCAAGGCATGAACGACTACGAGACCCTGTTGCGCAGGAGGCGATCCGTCCGGGAATTCCAGAACCGGGAGGTCCCGTTGGATGTCGTCAGGGAGATCGTCCGCGAGACCTGTCTGGCGCCAAGCGCCATGAACGGTCAACCCTGGCGGTTTTCAATTGTGACCCGTCGGGAGAAGATCAAGGAGCTCTCCGACGAGAGCAAGAGAAATCTCCTCTCGGACCTGGGAGCCGACCCGTCCTCCCCGCTGCAGCGCTATGGGGATATCCTCCGCGATCCGAAGTTCAACGTCTTCTACAACGCGCCCTGCGTGGTCTTTATCTGCGGCCCGTCGGAACTGGGCAGCCTGGATGTGGACTGCTCGCTTGCGGCCTGCTATTTCATGTTTGCCGCCGCCGCGAGGAACCTGGGCACCTGCTGGATCGGCCTGGGGGCCCACGTACGGGACACCGCCATCCTGAAGGAACTGGGGATCGAAGGGGGCCTGCAGATTGTGGCGCCGATCATCGTGGGCTATCCGAAGGAGATCCCCGAAGTGCCGGAGAGAAACGAGCCGGTTATCCTGAGCGTCCTGAAATAGAATCGAGGTCTGAGGAACGAGGACCGAGGTACAAAGGTAAAACATCGATCCTAAGACCTCGAACCTCGCTCCTCGGTCCTCGAACCTTTCCACCAGTCATTCCTGAACCGGTGTTCGCTTCCCGCATCCCTGCCGGCACCCCGATGATTGCCCGTTTGCGGACTGATAATTTGCTTGACGGGACCTTTCGTTATCCTTTATCGTTCTGCTGATTGGGCGGGGGGATTCCGTTCCGGAGAATTCCATCCGCCCGATAACCATTGGAGAAGATCGCACATACGCATGGTGCATGGAAAAAGAAGTCTTCTGCTGATCGCAGCCATCCTGGCGATCGTGTTTCTCCAGCCCGATGGGCTGTTCGCCGCCAGCCGCAAGGCAAAGCCAAAGCCGAAGCCCGCGGCCAAGGCCGCACTATCGGCCCGGTCCGCCCTGGTCATGGAGATGAACACGGGAGCGATCCTGTTCTCGAAAAATCCGGACGAGCCCATCGCCCCGGCATCCTTGACGAAAATTCTCACGTTGTATCTGATTTACGAAGCCCTGGACGAAGGCAAGGTCCATACGTCGGATCTTGTTCACGTCAGTTCGAGCGTGAATCAGGTCGAGGGTTCCCGGATGCGAATCCGGCCCGGGACGGAAATCGCTCTCGGGGATCTGATGAAGGGGATGGCAATCGTGTCGGCCAATGACGCCTCCGTTGCGGCGGCCGAGTATGTCGGCGGCGACAAGGACGAGTTCGTCCGAAGGATGAATGTCAAGGCAATCGAGCTGGGGATGACAAGCAGCCGTTTCCGGAATCCCAGCGGGCTGCGCGAGGAAGACCAGGTGACGACGGCCACAGATATCCTGAGGCTGTCATGCGCCTACCTCAACCGATTTCCCCAATCCCTGGAAATCCATTCCATGCCCTCCTTCCAGTACGGCCGGAGGATTCGGAGCAACACCAATCACCTGCTCGATACGGCTCGAACGGTGGACGGTCTGAAAACGGGACATGTGGCCGGGGCGGGGTATCACATTGTTGTCACGGCAAGAAAGAACGGCACGCGCATCGTGGCCGTCGTGCTGGGCTCGAAGAGCTCCGGCGCGCGGTTCCGTGAAGCCCGGGCCCTGATCGAGGACGGGTTCAGGAAGCTGCAACCCTCCTCCTCGTCAAAGCGCATGGCCGGGGAGCCGATGACGCCTGCAGGGTCGTGAGCCTGGCAGAGCGGAGATCCAGGAGGCATGTGGAGAGATCATGAAGAAACGGATATCGATCGTGCTCGCAGCAGGGCTGGTTTGTTTATGGGCCTTTCCGGTCCAGCCGCTCCATGCTCAAAGTCGAGATGCAAAACCGCCGAAGCAGATTGGTCCTGTGTCCCCGAGTGAAAAAGCAAAGCAGGGGCAGGTGGATCAGCCGGAGGAAAGGCAGGCCCCGCGCAACGCGTGGCTTCAAGGTGACGAGAAACAGCAGGAAAAACTCACAGGGTGCTTCCGTTTGTCGTCCGTCCTTTACCAGCATGCGCTGGCCATCCGGAAGATGCTGATCGTCAGCGAGGTGGACTGGAAAGAAGTTGCGGCCCAGTATGAGGATCTGAAGCGGGGAACTCAGCAGCTGATGGAAAAGCATGAAGAGTTTACCATGCAACTCAACAACGGGCAGCGATCCTGGTGGGAGAGGCAGCTTCAGGACATCATGCTGATCGAACTGCAGCTCAACGAGCGGTCGGAAGCGATCGGTCGTCAGCTGAATGGCGAAAAGCCGGGCTCGGCCCAGCTGGCAAAAGTCTTCGCGGACCTGGAGGGACAGTTCCGAAAGTGGAACAATTACTACCGGCAGATCGGTGCCGACATGAACATTCAAGACCTGGAGCAGCAAGCGGCGCCGATTGTGATCAGGGGGATCACGGGTGCTCAAAATCCTAAGCGATGAATCGACCATCCGGCGCTGCCAGCGGTTGTTCATCCGGTCGCTGAGGCCCTGCGTGACGGACCGGATTGCCGTGAAGATCGGCCACCCGGGGGAGAGCGTCCGCGCGAACATCTTCTGGGCGGAGGACCCCGGCATCTGGTTTCACAGCAAGGCCGTTGCCGGAGACCGCTACTGGAACGCCTTCGGGATCGGCAGGCCCTCGGCCGGAAGCGCCGTATCCAGTACGATCGAGATTAATATCCCCACGATCAGCCGTGACCGGAAGATCGGAGGAGCCTTTGCCCAGGATGAGGAGGGAAAGGTGTTCCTTGTGCATCGCGGGAAAATCGGGGGAAGACGGGGCGTCGGCAAATCCCTCTTCGAGGCCCAGTACCGGGGTGTGTGGGCGGAGGTGGAGGACGGCAATACACGCAGCGCTGTCGTCATCATCGGCGAGCTGCAATCCCCTCTTTTCGTCAGGCAGCTGGCGCAATTTGTCAGAAAGATCGAGGCCATCAAGGACCTGGGGGGCGATGACGATCAACAGGCGGAGATATTCTTCGATGACAACCGCTTTCGCGAGGAATTCATCGGTGGCCGGGTTGTCCCGGCAGGGCGGGATTATGCCTCCGAGTGCAACCGCGATCTTGCGGTGCTCGAACTGGCTCATCGCTTGAGGGAACTGGGGATGCGGGTGAAAAGCAATCCGGACGGAGATCTCTTTACCAGCGATCCGGCGGGGCAGGAAGCCGCGCTCTTCGAGGTGATTGCCGGGATGGATTCTGCACTTCTGGAGCGGGGCGCAGCAAGACTTCTGCTCAGGAGCCTGAATCTGCCGCAGGAGCCCCGGCGGTTTCTCGTCATGCCTGCCAAACTCGAAGAGGGATGGGAGGCGCTGCTGCTGAAGCTGGGCATCCATGTCATTTCCTACTCATGGGAGAATGGAGTCGCGATGTTTGCCGGTCTGGAGGAGCAGCTTGGCGAGAAGAACCGGTGAAGAAGTGGCCAGTGGCTTGTGATTTGTGAAGGACAAGAAATCGGGTTTGTGGAAAAGTCTTTCTAAAGCCTGTGGCCTCTAGCCTGCAGCCTTCGAAGAGTACCGCGGGAACCGAAGACCGCAAACGAATCATCAGAGACATGAAAAATATCTAGGAGTGTTGATATGGACTGGGGAATGAAGAACCGAATGGCGCGGCTGTTCCAGAACGGTCGCTGCCTGTTTCTGCCAATCGACCACGGGTATTTCCAGGGACCCACGAGCTGCCTCGAGAAACCGGGGGAAACCATCGCACCGCTGTTGCCATACTGCGAAGCCCTTTTCGTCACACGCGGTGTTCTGCGAAACTGCGTTGACCCCGTGAGGGACAAGCCCATCATCCTGCGGGTATCGGGAGGCACAAGTGTCATCGGCAGGGATCTTGCCAACGAAGCCATCACGACTTCCATCGAGGAGATCTTGCGGCTCAATGCGGCGGCCGTGGGCGTATCAATCTTCGTCGGCAGCGACTACGAGCACGAATCGCTGATGAACCTGGCAGAACTCGTCAATGACTGCGAGGACTTCGGCATCCCGGTCATGGCCGTGACCGCTGTGGGTAAGGAACTGGAACAAAGGGAGCCCCGCTACCTGGCGCTGAGCTGCCGCATTGCCGCCGAGCTGGGGGCACGAGTCGTCAAGACCTACTGGTGCAAAAATTTTGACAAAGTGATCGAGGGATGCCCGGTACCGGTCGTGATGGCCGGCGGGCCGAAGTGCGAGACCGAACTTGAAGTCCTTGCCTTTGTGCACGACGGCATGAAGCGGGGAGCCGTTGGGGTCAACCTGGGACGAAACATCTGGCAGATCCCCCATCCGGTCCCCATGATCCGGGCCCTGCGGTCCGTTATCCACGAGAAGGCGTCCGTGAAGCAGGCACACGAAATTTTCCGGGCGCTCGTTGCGGATGAGGGCAAGCGGCGTAAGAAGAAGTAGTCAGCAGACCGCAGACAGCAGACAGCAGACAGCAGACAGAATCCCATTGCTTGCATTTTTTTGTGCTGTTGGCTGCAGGCTGTTTGCTGTAGGCTTCATAAAGCCTGTCACCTCGATACACCGCATGACAATGAGACCGAAGCGATGAAACTGGCTGGATGATGAAGGTAGCCGTCTATTACAACAACCGCGATGTGAGGATCGAAGAGCGGCCCGTTCCGCAGATCGGTCCGGGGGAGCTGCTCGTCAAGGTGATGGCCAGCGGCATCTGCGGCAGCGACGTCATGGAGTGGTACCGGATCAAGAAGGCGCCCATTATTCTCGGGCACGAGATTGCGGGGACGATCGTTGAGAAGGGCGCCGGCGTCGAGAGCTACCGCGCCGGAGATCGCGTGTTCGTTTCTCATCATATTCCATGCAATACCTGCCGCTACTGCCTCAAGGGCAGCCACACGGCCTGCGAGACGCTTCACACGACCAATTACGACCCCGGAGGGTTCAGCGAGTATCTGCGCGTTCCCGCTCTGAACGTGGACCGTGGCGTCTTCATCCTGCCCGGGCTCGTGAGCTTCGAGCAGGGGGTGTTCATCGAGCCGCTGGCCTGTGTCGTCCGAGGCCAGAGGCTTGCGGGACTGCAGCCCGGCCACAGCGTGCTCATCCTCGGCAGCGGCATCTCGGGGCTGCTGCACCTCATGCTGGCGAAAGCCCTCGGTGCCGGAAAAATTGTGACGACCGATATCAGCGAACACCGCCTCCGGGCGGCGATGGATTTAGGGGCCAGTGCGGCGATTCACGCCTCCGGCGATATCCCGGCGCAATTCAAGGCCCTCAATGGCGGCAGGTCCGCCGATCTGGTCATCGTCTGTGCGGGCCATCTTTCCGCCTACCGGCAGGCACTGCAGTCCGTCGACCGGGCCGGCACCGTTCTTTGCTTTGCGCCCTTGGACCCCGGCATCGAGTTGCCCATACCGGTCAATGATTTCTGGCGCAACGAGATCCGTGTGCTCCCTTCCTATGGCAATGCCCCCTACGATGCCGCTGTGGCAATCGAATTGATCGGCTCGGGGCGCGTCCCCGTCGAAAAGATGATTAGCCACCGCTTGGGTCTTGCCGAGGCGGGCCTCGGGTTCAAACTCGTTGCCGAGGCCGGCGAAGCCATCAAGGTCATCCTCTACCCCCACCAGCCATAGGCACGAGGAACGAGGTCCGAGGAACGGGGCCGCTTTTTTTTCCCTCACTGTTGCCTGCAGCCTGATGCCTGTCTTTATCGATTGACTTTCCTCTGTTTCCACGGGTAGATTGGGGAGCCCTGTGAAAGAGGGGCGTCATCCGGTTCAGGATGAACGAAAGCAGGTACCAGATGAAGCGTTTGTCGAGATCCCTGGAGATTGTGGTCCTTGTTGCCGTCATCGTGGCCGTTGGTGTCGTGGCGTACCTTTACTATGAATGCGGCCCTGAAAAATGTTACGGTTTCGCAAGGCGGATTTTGTTCATTGGAAGATGAGCACATGGGACAGATCGGGCAGAAGACCGCGGTGAGCGCAGGCGCCACCCTCAACCCGACCCGGGCGGGTTCTTTTGCGGGTCATCTCAGGGTGCGTGAAGCTGCCGCGGAAGAGAGAAGGGGACTCGAACGTTTCTTCCCGGATCGGGATCGCAGCCAGTGGGCCTCGCGCACCCTCCAGAGCGGCCGGGTGCGGGCGCTTGTCGTGGAGATCGTCAAGGACGGCAAGTGGGTTCCTCTCGGGCATGCCGTCGTCGATGCCGTCGGGGAGATGGTCTTCTGCATCCTTCCCCCGTACCGGGGGCGGGGACATTCAGCTGCGGCCATCCGTTCCGTGCTGCAGCATCTGCGTGAATACCCCCTGACGGTTCTTACGGCACGGATCGGCGATGCGGAGCCTGCAGCATCCAGGGCCTTCGAGCGGGCCGGCTTTGTTTTCGCGGGGCAATCCGTCTCAGCGGGCCGGACCGAGCGCCTCTATGAGTTTATCATCCGGGATGAATGCACGGCCTTCAACGTCTGGATTTAAACCGGCCCGGGGAGTTGCTTTCAACAGACATGCCGAAAGAGATTACCCACTGGCTTCTCGCCGAAGAAGTGTCCGGGAAACTTCGAGGGACTCTCTTCGAGGGGCCCCTGCAGCGAAACGGCAATATCCTCCGAATCGGCTCCATCGTACACGATGCTCCCTACTATTATCTGAAACCGGATCTCGAGAAGCGATTCGGCGATCTTCCGAAAAAACTCCACGGTACCGTCGATGACGCCTACGAATTGATCGGAGGGCTTCTCAGCTACACCCTGGAGAGGCCCGGCCAGGAAAAAGAGCCGCTGCTTGCCTTTCTCGTGGGGTTTGTGACCCACCTGTTTGCCGATGCCCTGATGCATCCCATGATCTTCTATCTCACCGGCCGCTATGACCACCCTGACTTCCGGCAGGGCACCCGAGCCCGCCAGGACCACCGCAGGCTGGAATCGCTCATCGACATGCACGTTGCAGGCGGTTATGACCGGGTTCGGGGCTACTCCCTTGCCTCCGTCCTCCGATCGGCGGAGACACCGCTGAGCGGCCTCTACAGCCACGTGGGTCGGGCATGGCTCGAGCCGGGCAGGGCGGAGGCCTTTGCCGAAGGCCTGTCCGCGGCCTTTCGCCTCTTTGCCTTTCAGCAGGGACTCATCCGAAATCCTTTCCTGGGTCGTCTTTTCTATCGACTCTTTCCCTTTTCCCCCTCTTTCGTGCGGGAGATTCTCGCCCTTTCGTACTCGCCCCAGCTTTTGCGATACGAGGGGCGCATCACGGGAAAGATCCCCTATCGCCATCCCTGTACGGGCCAGGAGCATGCCCGCGAGATCTCCTCCCTGTTTCAAGAGGCCGTCGAGCAGAGCGTTGCCTTCTGCCGGGGGCTCGAGCCCCTGCTCGACCCGGGAGCGGATCGATCGGCGAGGCTCATCCTGCCTGCCGTTGACCCGGGCCTGGGCTTCGATCCGGACCATCCGATGTGCCACTACTCGGAAAAACGATTCTTTGAATGACGCAGGGCAAAAGCATCTCTTCCCGGGATTTTCCATTGCAAAAAAGGCAGTGCACCAGTAATTTAGAGACACGTTGAGACTGCGGCCATTCCTTCTTTACTGCCGCTTCACATCCCCGGGATCGAGACGGAATCCGATGACGCTATTTCTCCTGAGCTTCTTTCTGATATACGGCCTGATGCATGGTTACGCCTTCCTCAAGGCCAGGGCTGCCATGCAGTTTGGGGGCCTCGCCGGTGTTCTCCTCGGACTGTTCATGCTCTTCATGATCCTCGCCCCCCTCTGCATCCGGGTATTGGAAAAGCAAGGCAACGAGGAAACGGCCTCGGCCCTCTCCTGGGCTGCCTACCTCTGGCTGGGGTTTCTCTTTCTCTTCATCGTCTGCGCGCTGATCTTCGACCTGTGGCGCATCCTTGCCTCGGCAGCGGCTTGGCTGACGAAGAAGAATCTCTCGTCCTTTGTGCCGGGGGCGAAGGTCGTCTTCTTCGCGCCGCTCGTGCTTTCGCTGGCGGCGGCGACCTACGGTTATTTCGAGGCCCTCCACATCCGGACGGAGCGTGTTGTCATTGAAACAGACCGGCTCCCCGCAGGCATGGAGCGATTCCGCATCTGTCAGATCTCCGATGTCCACCTCGGCCTCATCGTCCGCGAGGAAAGGCTGTCGCGCATGCTGGACATCGTGAAACGGGAAAACCCGGATCTGCTTGTCTCCACGGGAGATCTGGTCGACGGACAGCTCGATCACCTCTCTTCGCTCACGGCACAGTTGATGGAAATTCGCCCTGCCCACGGGAAATTCGCCGTGACGGGCAACCACGAATTCATCGCCGGTATTGAAAAGTCTCTTGCCTTCACCCGGGACTGCGGTTTCGAAACCCTCAGAGGGGAAGCGCGCGATGTCGGCGGCTTTCTGACGATTGCCGGTGTCGATGACCCCGCGGGACAGGGCTTCCGGTTGCGAGGGCAGGAAAACGGGGAGGAAGAACTCCTCTCGTCGCTTTCCCGGCAGCGCTTCATCCTGTTTCTCAAGCACAGGCCGGCTGTCGAGGAGAACACGCGGGGGCTCTTTGATCTGCAGCTCTCGGGCCACACCCACCACGGCCAGATCTTTCCCTTCAACTGGATCGTCCGGCTCTACTTTCCGATCGGAAGCGGGCTTCACGACATGGGCAGCTCCCGTGTCTACGTCAGCCGGGGGTCGGGAACCTGGGGCCCGCCCATTCGTTTCCTTGCCCCCCCGGAGGTGACGGTGATCGATCTTGAAAGGAGCAGGTCCAATGCAAAAAAAAGGGCTGACGCAGATGGATGAAACGAACCTGAGCGCCTCCGACATCGAACTCATCCGGGCGCGCGGCATCACCCGGGAGTCCGTCTTGCGTCAGATCGATCTGTGCCGCCTGGGAGGCACTGCCGTGACCCTTCACCGGCCGGCGACTGTCGGTGACGGGATCCTCAGGATCTCTGACGGGGAACAGGACAACCTCATTGCGCTCCACAACGAGGCGGCAGGGAAGGGGCGTTGCCTGAAGTTCGTCCCCGCCTCGGGAGCGGCGACACGGATGTTCAAAGACTGGTACAGCATTTTCCTCCGCGGCGGATTCAAGAATCGGGAGGAGTTCGAGTCCTTCGCAAAGGAATTGCCCCGGTATGCTTTTTACGGGGAGCTGAGCGCCGTCCTTTCCGCGGCCGGCCGGGATCTGGAGGATTTTATCGCCCGGGGACGGGGAGAAGAGATCCTCGATTTCATCCTCACCGAAAAGGGACTCAATTACGGAGGCAAGCCCAAGGCACTCCTGAAATTCCACAAATACGGCGACGCGGTGCGGACGGCCCTGGAAGAGCACCTCGTGGAGGCAGCCCTCTATGTCAGGAGCGGCAGCGGTTTGTGCAGGATCCATTTCACGGTTTCCAAAGAGCACCTCGACCCGGTGAGGGAACTCCTCCAGCGAAGTACCGGCCTTTACGAGAAGCGCTTCGGCGTGCGCTTCAACATCGGGCTTTCCATTCAGAGCGAATCGACCGACACCATCACCGTCGATTTTGAAAACCGCCCGCACCGGGACCGCAGCGGCCGGCTTCTCTTTCGGCCGGGAGGCCACGGGGCGCTGCTCTACAACCTGGACCGCATGGACGGGGATATTGTATTCATCAAGAACATCGACAATGTTGTTCCTGACCGGCTCAGGGATACGACGGTGCTGTACAAGAAGGTGATCGGCGGATGCCTGGTCCTTCTGCAGAGCGAACTCTTCGGCCATCTCGAGGCGCTTTCGGATCCGGATGCGGGGGAACCGGCGATCGGCGCGGCGAAACGCTTTGCTGCGGACAGGCTGCAGAGAGATCTGCCGTCCGGCCTGGCGGGTCGGCCGCTCGACGAGCAAAGGCAGGTTCTGATCGATCAGTTGAACAGACCCATTCGTGTCTGCGGGATGGTGAAAAACGAGGGAGAGCCGGGGGGCGGTCCTTTCTGGGTGACCGGCAAGGACGGCGGGTGTTCTCTTCAGATCGTCGAGGAAGTCCAGGTGGACAAGGCAAAGGGGAACCAGGCGGCCATCTGGGCGTCGTCGACTCACTTCAACCCCGTCGATCTCGTCTGCGGCATCCGTGATTTCAGGGGAAGGAAGTTCGATCTCGGGCAGTTCGTCGATCACGAGCAGGTCTTTGTCTCGACCAAATCTCACGAGGGCTGTGACATCAAGGCTCTTGAGCTCCCCGGGTTGTGGAACGGATCCATGGCCTTCTGGCACACCATCTTTGTCGAGGTCCCCATCGAGACCTTCACGCCCGTGAAGACCGTTGAGGATCTGCTGCGTCCCGTGCATCAGCCGTAAAAAAGGATCGAGGTCCGAGGAACGAGG
>DASRZY010000273.1:0-3936 GCA_035685905.1 Syntrophales bacterium | reverse complement strand
CCTAGCTCCTCGATCCTAGGTCCTCGTTCCTGATTGGTTGACGCGAGACCTCAAGAGTCAGGTCAACGGCTCAAGGAAAAAGGGTAAAGGCGAAAAATCCCTGTTCCTCCTTTTTTTACTTTGTCCTTTCACCTTTATCCTTTATCCTTATCACCATGCCACGTAACCGCGACATGGAAATCCCCCGCCGCCTGCTCGACTGGTACGAAAAGAACAAACGCGATCTTCCCTGGCGAAAGACGAGAGACCCCTATCGGATATGGGTCTCGGAGATCATGCTCCAGCAGACCCGCGTCGAGACAGCCGTCCCCTACTACGAGCGGTTCATGAAACTCTTCCCCGAGGTGAAAGCGCTGGCCCGTGCTCCCCTGGACAGAGTCCTCAAGGCCTGGGAGAACCTCGGTTACTACACCCGCGCCCGCCATCTTCATGAGACGGCCCGAATCATCGTGTCTCGACACGGCGGGAAAATCCCCGATGCGCAAGAGCAATTGCTTCTGCTGCCCGGCATCGGCGCATACACGGCGGGGGCCATCCTGAGCATTGCATTCGATAGGCCCTGTGCCGCCGTCGACGGCAACGTCATACGCGTCATCGCCCGTCTCTTCGGGATGGAAGAACCCGTTGACGGGATGGACAGCAGGAAAAAAATCGCAGGGATCGCCCAGCGACTCGTCCCGGCTGACGCGCCGGGCCATTACAACCAGGCCCTCATGGATCTTGGCTCCGGCATCTGCACGCCCCGCAGCCCGGAGTGCCCGATCTGTCCCCTGGCCGGTCTGTGCGTCGCCCGCAAGAGAGGAATCCAGGAGGCCCTCCCCGCAAAAAAGAAGGCTGCGACGGTCCCGCAGCGAGAGGCCGTGGCTGCCGTTATACGCGACGATGCGGGAAAGGTACTCATGGTCAAACGCCCGCATCGGGGGCTGCTCGCGGGACTCTGGAGCTTCCCGGGAAGCGCCCTTGCCCGGGCGGACACGCCGGGTGCCAAGCTCCGAAGGACGTTGCAGGTGGAGTTGGGCCTGAAGATCGTCCCCGGGAAGGAGCTCTTCCGTGTCGAACACGGCTACTCTCATTTCTGCATCACCGTGCGGGTTTTCGACTGCAGGCTCCGGGAGGAAATTCCACCCCCGGGAGGTCGTGTGGAATTTCGCTGGGCCGGGGCAGGCGATCTCCCCCGGCTTGCGCTCTCCAGGCTCGAGATAAAGATCCTGGAAGAGATAAAGGCCCGCAAGACTGTCAGACCGACATTTGCCGATGGAAAAACTGTCGAAAAGCGTGTTAGATAATTCAGAGGAATAGATACACCGGGGCAGCCCATGAGCAAGGATCACATCCCGGCAACACCGGCCATCCGGGTCCTGAAGGAGAAGCAGGTCGATTTCGTTCCTCGTCCTTACAAGTACGAGGAGCGGGGCGGCACGGAGGTGGCCGCAAGGGAGCTTGGCGTCGACGAGCACCTCACCGTGAAGACCCTCGTCATGGAGGACGACAAGAAAGAGCCTTTCATCGTCCTGATGCACGGCGACAAAGAGGTCTCCACCAGGGAGATGGCCCGCGTCCTCGGCGTGAAGACAGTACAGCCTTGCGACCCCGCGACGGCCAGCCGCCACACGGGCTACCAGGTGGGTGGGACATCGCCTTTCGGGACAAAAAAAGTCCTGCCCGTTTACGTCGAGGAGACGATCCTCAGCCTGCCCGTGATCTACATCAATGCAGGGAAGAAGGGGCTCCTCGTGGAGATGAATCCCGCAGAGCTCGTGCGGATCCTGAAAACGACACCGGTGAAGGTGGCGCGCTAATTCGAATGAAAATGAAGCGATCAGCCGACGACGAATTCGTGATCATCGAGTGCCTGCGTTGCGGGACGAAGAACCGCGTCCCCCGGTCTCGCCTCCATGACCGGCCGAACTGCGGGCACTGCCACGCACCTCTTTCCGTGGAGGCCTTTGCCGTCCGCCCCCTGGAGACCTCCGACGGGACCTTTGCCCGAGACATCCTGGCAGCAGCGGAGCCTGCCCTCGTTTTCTTTTATTCACCCACCTGTCCATACTGCCGGATGCTCTCGCCGGTCATCGATCAGATTGCCGTCAAGTTCGAGGGGGCCGCCCTCATCGCAAAGCTCGACACGACCGTCAATCCCGTTGTCTCTGCTCAGTACGGCATCCAGGGGGTCCCCACGCTGCTGCTGTTCCGCGAAGGGAAGCTCCTGAAGCGCATGGTCGGTGTGCAGTCGGGCGACGAGATCGAACGGAGCCTGAAAGGGATCATGAAGCTGTCGTGATCGATAACCGGGACAAGCTGAAAATCGGGCTCCGGAACGGATTGAAAAAGGGGTGGAGCGGATTTCTCTGGATGATGAAGATCATCATCCCCATCTCGTTTCTGACGGCGGTGCTCGCCTGGAGCGGCTGGCTGGGCAGGATCGACTTTCTGATCGCACCCCTCATGGGGTTTCTGGGCCTCCCGGCCATGGCGGCCCTGCCCATCATCATCGGCGGGCTCACGGGCATCTACGGCGGCATCGCGGCCATGGCCGTGCTGCCCTTCACGCTGGCCGAGATGACCCTGCTGGCCAATTTCCTCCTCATCTGCCACAACCTCATCCAGGAAGGCGTGATCCAGGCCCAGTCCGGACTCAACTCCGCCAAGGCGACGCTTTTCCGGATTGCGGCCGCCGTCGTCACTGTCTATGCCATGACGTTCTTCATCCAGACCGACCCGTCCGCCGCGGCCCGGGCGGGCGTCCTGGGAGCATCCGCTCAGGCCTTTGATGCGATGGTTTCCGGTTGGGGCCTGTCGATGCTGGAGCTCAGCGTGAAGATCTTTTTCATCATCATGACGATTCTCACCCTGCTCGAGATCGCCAAGAGCATGGGCTGGGTCCTGCCCATTGTGAAGGCCCTGTCGCCGTTGCTGCGCATCCTGGGGCTGAGCGAGAAGGTGGGGATCCTCTGGATGACAGCCGTCGTCTTCGGTCTTGCCTACGGCGGGGCGGTCATCGTGGAGGAGGCGCGGCAGGGGCACATCTCGAAGGAGGAGCTCGAGGAGCTGCAGCTCTCCGTGGGGATCAACCACTCGATGGTCGAGGACCCCGTGCTGTTCATGGCCTTCGGCATCAGTGCCTTCTGGCTCTGGGTGCCGCGGCTGATCACGGCCATGGCGGCCACCCGGATGCTCACGCTATGGGTTGCCTTTCGCCAGAAGTCCGTCAAGCCGGCCGCCTGACCTTTTTTCCATCAGCGACAGAAAGAAACCCCGGGTCTCCTCGAGGCCGTTCCGACAGGCCTCATCGCCCATCCGGCCGGTCAGAAAGACCGGCGTGTAGTAAACGTCGTATTATTCCTGACGGAGGCGGATCTTTCCCCGAAAAAAGCATTGGGGTCTCCTCTGCCTGCCTTCCATCGGAGCAGAAATTCCTGAGACGAACAGGATGCCTGCGTGAGCCGTTTTGGTTTCATGCTGCCAGCCAGCCCCCATCGACGCTGAGATTTTGCCCCGTGATATAATCCGATGCCCCCGAAGCAAGAAATACAACCGCACCGGCCAGGTCATCCGGATTCCCTGTTCTCCCGAGCGGAATCTTCGACAAGACCCATTTGGCTCTTTCCGGGTCCCTGAAGAGGGCGGCCGTCAGCTCTGTGATGAAATAGCCTGGACTGATGGCGTTGACCTGGATATTGTGCTTGGCCAATTCAACGGCAAACTGGCGCGTCATGGAAGCCACGCCTCCTTTGCTCGTCCCGTAGATGCTGATGTTGCTGATCCCGATGAAGCTGGTGAGGGACGCAATATTTATGATTTTACCCTTATGCTGCGGGGCCATCGCTTTCGCGGCTGCCTGACCGAGGAAATAAAGGGACTTCAAGTTAAGGCTCATCAAGGAATCATAATCTTCTTCCGTCATCTCGAACAGGGGCTTGCGCACCTGGGTCCCGG
>DASRZY010000272.1:0-6740 GCA_035685905.1 Syntrophales bacterium | reverse complement strand
CCGGATCGACGGTAGGCTCCACGAGGTCCCCGCTCCGCCCAAGCAGATGTTCCTGCCCATCATCTCCAGGATCAAGATCCTCGCCAACATGGACATCGCCACCTCTCGCATTCCCCAGGACGGGCGCTTCACCGTCAAGATGGAGAACAAGGAAATCAACGTCCGTGTTTCCTCCATTCCGACCATCTACGGGGAGAACCTGGTTTTGCGATTGCTGGACATGAGTGCCGGCGTCTACTCGCTCGACCGGCTCGGGATGGTGAAGGACGATTGCGACAAAATCGAATCCATCATCAACAAACCCTACGGAATGATTCTCAGCTCGGGACCGACAGGAAGCGGCAAGAGCACGAGCCTTTATGCCATCATCCGGGAGATCAACCGGCCCGACATCCACATCATCACCCTGGAGGACCCCGTTGAATACCGCGTCGAGAAGGTTCGCCAGGTCCAGCTCAACCGCAAGGCCGGCATGACCTTCGCAAGCGGCCTGCGCTCCATCTTGCGCCAGGACCCCGACGTCATCATGGTCGGCGAGATCCGTGACGGCGAGACGGCGGGAATCTCCGTGCAGGCGGCGCTCACGGGCCACCGGGTGTTGAGCACGGTCCACACCAACGACGCCGCGGGGGCCATCACCCGCCTGATCGACATGGGGATCGAGCGGTTTCTCGTCTCCTCGGTGCTTCTCGCGACCTTTGCCCAGAGGCTCGTCCGGACGATCTGCCCCTACTGCATGGAGCGCTATCGGCCCAACGAAAAGGTGATCGCCGCCTGGGGCCTCAAGGTCGACGGGGCGAATTTCCAGAGGGGCAGGGGCTGCCCGGCCTGCATGGGCACGGGGTATCGCGGCCGAACGGGGATCTTCGAGATCGTCCTCAATGATGAGGAGGTCCAGGACCTGATCCTTCGGGGGGTCCCCGCCCAGGAGATCACCCGCATCCTGAAGCAGAATGGTAAATTGCGGACGCTCAAGGACGACGCTATGAGCAAAGTGCTCTCCGGGGTGACGACCATCGAAGAAGCCTCGGCGGCGGTCATGGTCTAGCCGAGCGGCCCAAGGCCACCGGCGGCAGCAAGCAGCCAGCAGCAGACAGCCAACAGCCAACAGTAAAAAGGGAGGGACGAGGGACAAGGGGGTAGGGACGAGGCGAAGGAAAAGAAAGGAATTTTTTTCTTTCACCGGTCACTAGTCACTAATCACTGGTCACTGTATTTACGATGCCGAAATATTCCTACGAAGCCATAAACGAGACCGGGGCGACCGTATCCGGCGTCATCGAGGCGGACACTCTGGATGCTGCGAGAAATCTGCTGCTCAGCCGCGGGTATATCCCTGCGCGCGTGACCGGCGCATCGGAGCGCGGCGCTCTGTTCGGGATCTCTTGGCAGAGCCTGCAACAGAAATACTCCGGGGTCTCGATGCAGGAGCTCATCCTGTTCACGAAGCAGTTCCGGACCATGTTTCTGGCCGGCGTTCCGATCATGCGGCTGCTGGAAGTCCTGGAAGCGCAGGTAATGAACCCGAAGCTGAAGCAGATCGTGACGGAAATCACGCAGGATGTCCGCGAAGGATCGCCCCTTTCCGACTCCCTGGCAAAACATCCCAAGACGTTTAACACGCTTTACCGCAGCATGATCAAGGCCGGTGAGGCGAGCGGAACGATCCCTGAGGTCCTGCAGCGGCTGATCTACATTCTTGAGCACGAGTACAAAATCAGATCCGATGTGAAATCGGCGCTCCAATACCCGATTATCGTTGTCGCGGCCCTGGGCATCGCTTTCTTTGTCCTTCTGAACTATGTCATTCCCCGTTTTGTGGGCATCTTCGCCCGCGTGGGCGTCGACCTGCCCTGGCCTACCCGGGTGAGTCTCATGCTTCACCGCGCCCTGACAGATTACTGGTTCATCTCGTTGACCCTGCTGGTCGGCCTGATCGTGGGTCTGAGCTACTATCTCAGGACGGAACAGGGGCGCTTCGTCAGGGATTCTATCTTCCTGAGGATCCCCCTGCTGGGGCCTCTCTTCGTCAAGGCGGCCATGTCCCGTTTCGCCAGCATCTTCTCCATCCTCCAGGCAAGCGGTGTGCCCGTCATGAACTCGCTGCAGATTCTCTCGGGCACGATCGGGAACTCGGCTATTGCCCGGGAGTTCGACCAGATAAAGGACCGAGTGGAAGAGGGCCGGGGCATATCAGGCCCCCTCAGCACGGCACGGTTTTTCACCCCCATGGTCATCCAGATGGTGGCGATCGGGGAGGAATCGGGCCAGCTCGACGAGATGCTCCAGGCCGTCTCCGTTCACTACGACGACGAGGTGGCCTTCGCGGTGAAACGCCTCTCCGATGCCATCGGGCCGATCCTGGTTGTGGGTCTTGCCTTTGTCGTCGGGTTCTTCGCCCTCGCGATCTTCCTGCCCATGTGGGATCTGACGAAGCTAGCCACCAAGGGATTCTGATCCAAGGGTTGATTGGCCGCGGCCCGGAGAGCTCTCCAGGCATGCGTCATTGATTGTTTCTGAAAGAGGATTGTGATAAGACGCCAAGGGAATTGCTGTCCTTCCAAATACGGCAGATAAAAGCGATATGCATAAGAAATCCAGGTTCCAGATCAGCCTCTATGTCCTGATCCCCGTCATCTTCAGCGGCATCACCATCTTTGCCGTCATCGTCACCTACCAGATTGTCGATTTCTACGCGAGGTACAATGTCGAGTCGCCATGGCTCCTGAAGTACTGGGGGGTCGGCATCGGGCTGTTCACATTCCTCTGCGCGCTGCTCGTGACCTGGATGATCCTCAGCCCCATCAAGAAGTTCATCCGGGACGCGGAGAACCTGCCCACATTTCCCAAATCCCAGCTCCAGAGCGCCGTGGATCAGAAGGGCGATGACATCAGCCAGTTCAACCTCATCTTCGAGCAGGTCACGAGCATGCTCTCCAAGGTGGAGGCCCGGGAACTTTTCCCGGAGATCATCGGCCAGAGCAAGATCATGCGGGGGATCTTCAGCCAGATCCTGAAGGTGGCCCCGACGGATGCAACGGTCCTCATCACGGGGGAGAGCGGCACGGGAAAGGAACTCGTCGCCCAGAGCATCTACCAGCACAGCCTCCGCAAGGAGGGGCCCTTTATCAAGCTCAACTGCGTGGCCATCCCCGAGGGTCTTCTCGAGAGCGAGCTGTTCGGCCACGAAAAGGGGTCCTTCACGGGCGCAACGACTCAGAAACGGGGCAAGTTCGAACTGGCTCACGGGGGCACCATTCTCCTGGACGAGATCGGCGATATGCCGCTGACGACCCAGGCCAAACTCCTGCGGGTCCTCCAGGAAAAGGAGTTCGAACGGGTGGGCGGTACGAAGCCGATCCGGGTCGACGTCCGATTCATCGCCTCGACAAACAAGAACCTCATGAAGCTCGTCCAGGAAGGACGATTTCGCGAGGATCTTTTCTACAGATTAAATGTGTTTGCCCTGCATCTTCCCCCGCTGAGGGATCGCCGCGATGACATACCTTCTCTGGCCCAGAGTTTCGTCGAAACGGCTCCAAAATCATCAGAGATTTCCTCCACTGCTCTTCAGACCCTCATGGGTTTCAATTGGCCGGGCAATGTCCGGGAGCTGAAAAATGTTATCGAACGGGCAGCCGTCATGGCCGAAAACGGGGTCATCGAGCCGCAGCACCTTCCCGTACAGGTATCAGGGGGGCTGGTGGGACAGGCCATGCAGGAAGTTTCCGAACAGGCGAATCTGGACGACCGGCTTGCCGAGATCGAGAAGCGGCTGATCATCGACGCCCTGATGCGGGCCGACGGTGTCCAGGTAAAGGCCGCCCAGATCCTGGGAATCAAGGAGCGGAGCCTCTGGCATCGAGTAAAAAAGTACGAAATCGATGTAACGACGATCAAGAAAACCACATAATATGTAGACATTACAACAATTTATGTTATTTTTACGGCCGAGAAAGAGGCTTGGATTTCTTTAGACCCCGGCGGTGTAATATCCATCTAACTGAAAATTAACGGACTTTTCATTTTCGTTTTTAAGCCCTCATGCCATGGCACGGATGATGCTCTCACGTTTTACAGGTCATTTTGAAGGACCGGCATCCGGAGTTGGTGAGGGTTTCACCCGTTGATCAGGGGTGTCGACCTCGCATGTTTCAGCTGGCCGGCAGTGCGGGGAAGGGTCTCCAGGGCTTCTGGGGATGAAAACTGTGGTAAAACGGGACGAATTAGTATAAAATGCGCCACCTTTCGGACAGGCACTCCTGATTGGGGAATCGGGGGTGCCCCCCGGTCGCCGCACGAACGTGCGATAAATGGGGTTGCTGGAGTGTCGAGAGAGAGAAAATCTACAAGTGAAGGAGGGCTTTTGACCATGTCAAGGAGGCGATCGAAAGTGTGCAATCAGAAAGGTTTTACGTTGATCGAAATCATTGCCGTTTTGGTGATCCTCGGGATTCTGGCAGCCGTGGCGATTCCCAGGTTCATGGACCTGACAACCGTCGCATCGGACAAGGCCGCCTTGCAGGCTGTCGCCGAGGGCAAATCCCGGCTTTCCAACCAGTTCGCGAGGAATCTTCTCACGGGTGGATCGACGGCCGTATCGGACCTGGTCACTAAAGCAACGGCATCCTTGGCAGACGCCGGCGATTATACACTGACTTATACCGCCTCGACAGGGGGCATCAAAGTCAAAGCTGACGGAAAACCACCTGTTAAGGGCACCAATTCCAGCATCTGGCTCAGACCGCAATAACCGGCTTCGCGCCTGGTTTTCATATCGCATCGACTACCGGGAGGTCGCTTCTTCGCGGCCTCCCGACTGATTCCTCCTCTTCCTCTGGAAAGGAGGATCAGCGGTCAGGCGTTCATGGTATCGTGGTGTAGAGACGGCGATTGCGGGTTTGTTCCGGATGCAAAAATACAGGAATGAGGCTGTAACGCGTTTATGTCTTTGCCCACTTCTCAGAGGGGGTTCACCCTGATTGAGTTGATTGCTATCCTCGTCATTCTCGGTGTCCTTGCTTCCATAGCCGTTCCCAAATATTACGACCTCACGCGAGAGGCCCAGAACCGCGCGGCGCTGCAGGCTGTAGCGGAGGGAAAGGCCCGTCTTTCCATGAATTATGCCAGGCTCTTCCTGGAAAACGGGGCTCCTCCGGGCGCCGCAAGTCTTGTCAGTGCCGTCGGAGCCACTACCGGTATCGGTGACTACACCCTGAATCTTTTTGTTGATGGCGCGTCAACCGTCAAGATCAATGCCACGGGGAAACCCGGCGTGCTGGGTACAAACAGCGGATTGTGGCTTGTTCCGAAATAGCTTTTCTTTCTTCATGACACACCCCTCGACCCTTTCCCATACTGCCCCTGCCGCCCCAACTCCCGGTTGACTTCACGTCTTATGATCCGGCCCACTGTTGCGGGATTCACTTCATAAGCCGTTGTCCCGGAGTTTTGCGAAAGGCTTGCGAGCCACTCGTCCACGGACATATCGCCCTTCAATACCAGGCATCGGGCCACCATCCTGCCGAGTGCCGTGCCGTTCTTCAGTCGATCGTAAATTTCCACGAGGGCCACGTACGCCCTCTGGCTCGACGGGTTCAATCGCAGGGCCTCCTCCCAGCACTGGGCGGCTTTTTCCCATTGGCCAAGCATCCGCCAGGCCTCTCCCGACATTTCCCAAGGTCGAGGATCCTTCCAGTTAAGCTCCATGGACCTAGCCGCCGCCTTGATGGCGCCCTGCGGGTTCCCCATTTTCAGGAGAACAAGCCCGTAGCAATGGATCATCTCCGTATCGCTTCGATGCCGTGACGCGTGCTCCCGCATAAGCTTCCAGGCGCCCTCCACATCCTCCCTCTTCAGGCGTATCTTTGCCAGGCCTACAATCGCCGGTGAATAGCCCGGAAATTTCTCCAACGCTTTGTAAAACTGCTGTTCCGCCCGGTATAAATCCTTTTCCTGGTCGAGGTAGTAGACTCCGAGGTTGTAAGAGGCGAGACCGATCTGCCGAAGATTGGTGTCCCGGTTCAAGTCCTCGGCCGCCTTGAATTCCCGAAACGCTTCCTTGTACATCCCAGACTCGTAGTATTGCTTTGCAAGATTGATATGTGGGCGGCTGAGTTCGGGCGCCTTCCTGACGTTGTCGAGCCAGAGGTGGGCGTCTGAGCCGACAACTTCGTTTCGCTCGAACGTCGTGTGCCCCTGGAACGCCAGGAGCAGCGCAAAGCCCGCGGCCATGAAATATTGAATACCCTTGTGATAAGAGAAGTAGTCCAGGCAGCGGATCATCAGGTATGCCACCGGCACGAAGAAGAACATCGAGGGGATGTAGTTGCGATGCTCGTAAATCAGTTCAAGAGGGAGAACGGTCCCCTCCACGAGGTGATTCAGAAGAAAGAAGAGGACAGCGAAGGATAGCAGGGGGTATTTCCTTGCTTTCGCAACCACAAAGAGCAAGCAGAGAACAATCCCGACGACGGACACCGCCGTCGTCCAGGGTTCGAGAAGACTGTGAGAGATGTCGATGTCGTGGAGGAACATCAGTCGGGAAGGGATCGGGTAAAGCAGCAACGACACATACAAAAACAGGACCCGACTCTGCGTAAGCAGCCGCTCCACAGGCGAAAAAGGCCTCACGCCGGCATCGTAGGTTCCCCGGACGACGGAGAAATCGGTATAGAGCAACCCAAGCCCGATCACAACGACGAGAGGAAGGACCGACCATCTCAAGGTCCTCTTTGCAG
>DASRZY010000271.1:0-19240 GCA_035685905.1 Syntrophales bacterium | reverse complement strand
TCAGGAAGGCCGGCATGCCGACACGGGTCGCAATGGCCATGGCGATGGGTGCCATGAGAGCCGTCGCGGCGATATTCCCCGGGCCGATGGTGGTGAGGATGGTCACAAGGAGGTAGATAATGAGGGGCAGCCAGGCCGTCTTGCCGCCGCAGACGCGGATCGCATAGGACGAGACTTTCTCCATGGTCCCGTTGGTCGAAGCCAGGGCGAAGAGGAAGGTTACACCCACCAGGATCATGAAGAGACCCAGGGGAAACGCGTCCATGACTTTGACACCGTTCATGCCTACCCAGAGGCCGCCCACGATGATGCCGAAGGCAATGCTAAGGAACCCGACGTTGAGATCCTCATTGACACAGCTGATGATGACGACGATAGCCAGTGCCAGTAAGGACATCCATGCCGCTAATGAGATTTCCGCTAATACTTCCATGGCGGTACCCTTTCCTTATCTTAATCATGATTGCGGGTTGTAACCGTTTGCGCATCGATGGCTACGGCAGGTAGGCCCCGCAGCAGACAATCAGGCTCCCCTCTTTCTGACAGTAGGTGATCTTGGTCTCCTCCTGCCCGGTCATCGGGTTCATGTAGGTGTAGTCGACCCACCCGGAACCCCGGCTGTTGGCGAGATCAACGATTTCCTTCCTGAAAAGCTTCCCCTTGCTGTCGGGTTCATTATAGAGATTCCGGCCGATCAGTTTCGGATTCGGATGGCCCTTCATGACCCCTTTCAGGTCGTAAGCGAATACGTACAGGTCGCGCCACTGGAACTTGCCGTTGGGTTTGTTGAATTCCAGAAGGGCCTTCTCTTCACCGTTTGCCTTGAGGTAGTCAACGGCCCTCATCACCATATTCTTCGCTTCGATCGGCGTGCCAACGCCGTATCCCTGGGCATGCACGGTACCCGCTGCAAAGAGACACAGTAAGACGGATATGAAAATCTTATTGAGCATGGCCTCTTATCCCTCCTTGTGGGTGTCCGGTCAAATTGGGAGCTACTGCAATTCGGCTTTGATGTAACGTGTTTCGGGGTAATGGTAAATGTCGTAGCTTGTTTGCTTTCCCAGCAGCTTGTCGATTTTCTCCTGCAGCGCTTTGCGGATCGGGTTGACGATCCAGGCGTTCCAGTCCTTTACTGACTGCCAGGTACTGATGACGAGGTACTCATCAGGCTTCTGAAAATGGCGCAGGGTCTCGCCGGAGATGTATCCGGGTTGTTTCGAAGCCGTGCTCCTTAGCTCCGTGACGAGCGAGACTAGGTCTTTTTCCTTTTCCGCCGGAACCAATCTTTTTATCATCACGCGAATAGCCACTACAGTCACCCCCCTTCTCAGAGCGCTCTTTTTATTATGCGGGAATACGGGAAAACATGTTGGTTTTGTTGGAACGACTAGGCTTTCTAAGCGTGAAGGACAATTCTAAATGGACTTTTAAGACTGGACACCAATCAAATATAGGTTGGTTTTATCGGGAGAGTCAGTGGCAACTTTTCGATAATTTTCTTACTTACACACCCAATTGTCAATTCGAAAAATACATCATTTTATTATAGTTGATCTTATCAATTAGCGATTGAAATCTCGCACGAAGACTAGATTTGATCAAATCACAACTTCAGGAAGAAATCGATAATCGGCTTCTGCGGAGTAAGATTTTGGCCACCCGAACACAGCATGACGAACTCGACCTGATTAGATTGTGTCAAACGCAAGCTTGATAATGACTGTGCTAATATTGTGATAGAGTGCATGGTAATAGAAAGGATAAACGGGGAACAAACGGGAACAAATGGAATTACCCTTTTTGACCTAACGCGTGAACATCACGGGAAATCAGACCGGAGATCAAGGGCTTATAAGTATTTGTTATTTCTTCCTTTTCGCTCTCAAAATCCCCCTTCCCCTGGGGAAGTGTCGGTTCGATTCCGACCTCCGGCACCAGAAAAATAGAGGGGTTGGCCATTCTTGGCTGACCCCTTTTTTTGAAAAGATAAGTTTTAGTCAACAGTTGCATAAATAAGGGTGAAAACCCGGTCTCCTGTTTTGTGTTACCGGGAGCCGTCTATCTGACAAAGACGGATTTGCCGGACAGTTTCAGGATCAGTATCACAATCAGCACGATGAGAAGGATAGCGATCACAACGCCGAGACCATCGTCTGCGCCAGCCAGAACATGATCTGAGGCCTGCGCAAGCGTGTGAATCTGCTCATCTGTCAGATCGGTCAGCTTGGCATTGATCTCATCGGGAGTGAGGCCGTACGCTTTCAGCTTCTCGTTGACGATTTCGGTTTCGAGAGCACGCTGAATCTTGCCGATCTCCGTCTCTCTGACCCCGCGATCGGAATACGCGTCTGAAGAAGCGACAGAACCGATCATCCCGGCAATGGCTGGGGTTGAAAACAGACAGAGCAGATAGATCGACAGACAGACCGCCAGGACTGGTTTCCGAATCGTTCGAATCATGATCGCCTCCTCAATCGTTCTTTCATTTCGTGCTCTTGTTTTCTTGGCGTTGCCGCAACAACGCATTCACGGCAGCGAATGCCCGAAACAACCACGTCAGTCTCAATCATGGCCTTTGCCATGCCCGTGATTGTCGTTCTTCTTCCCCTTGTCATGCTTTTCACCGCGATCCTTGCCGTGCTGAGCCTGATAATGGGGAACATAGACGTCGTTGTACCAGTTATCGCGGACGAAATAGACGGGCTTCCCGCATGCATTGTATTTGCTGCAGTGCTTGCTCCATTTTTTCTCATGGCCGGGAGGTACGTGCACATAGACGGGCTGATAAACAACACCGGCGGGTGCCGGCTGAATCACGACGGGTCGTGTGTAAATGAGTTGCGGTTGAGGCGCGTTCCCGATGTCAATGCGGCCATAAAAGCCGGGCTGGCCGACACTGACGGACACACCGACATCGGCTGCCTGTGCCGAGACGGCAAACAAGATGATCATGATGGTCAGAAGATGTTTCATAATGAACTCCTTTTCGATGGTTTCAATGCGCTTGACTGCAAGGACCGTCATTGTCCGGCATGAATGCGCTGAAGGCAGGTTTTGGCTTTCCCTCCTGGCTGCGCTTGCCATCAAATCCGGAGAACCATCCGCAATTACCATACCAGAAGATTTCACATAGATAACTAGATGATATAATTAAATAATTTTTTACAGGGGGCAGTTGACGATCCGGAAGGCGCAGGGAAAATCATACAGCTGGCGTGGCCAAATTCGGGGAACATCCCAAAAATATTCGATAATGAAGGTGAAGGATTATCCAATCACCGCTGCTATCATAGGCTTGATTCGGTCAGGCAGGACTACCTGATGCCGGTTCGGCAGATTCAGCATTTATTACTTCCCGCCGTCAACAACTACCGATTATCCTATTCTCATTTCAGATGAAGACGTTTGTACCGGCTGCAGGAAATATTCGGAGCAGGCACAGGTGGTTAATGCAACAGGCACATGATGGGTTAAGGGGGCATGATCCAATCAATGCATACCCGGGTCTTCATCATTGTGACTGCCTTGATAATTCCCAATTGATATTATGCGTTTAGCTTGACACCGCCCGGTGCTTGCCCTAAAATTTTATCAGTATTTCGCAGGGCACTCGTCGGTAACTCCTGACCAACCCTCATCAAAGCAGGAGTGGCGCCATGGCTTGACACGGATGGAACCCCGTTTCCAGGAAGAGGCTTTTTAAAAACATCGGCGCCCGTTTAGATTATCTTTCGAAAAGTTCTCCGCAGGCAGTCGATACAGCACCGGTTACGATATTCGAGTCAACCAGGATCCATGTGGATAGTGCGCAGCCGGCATTGTCCCATGAATAAATGTCCAGCACTCAGCGGAAGGAGGCACGTATGGCACAGTTCACGGTGAACCCCCAGCGTTTTGATCCTTACAAGAATTTCAAATTCCGGGTGAAATGGGACGGCAAATACATCGCCGGGGTCAGCAAGATCAGTGCTCTCAAGAGATCGACCGTACCCGTCATACATCGTGAAGGCAGCGACCCGAGTTCATCCCACTCATCGCCGGGCATCTGGCAGTTCGAGCCCATCACCCTCGAACGCGGGATCACGCATGACACCGCATTCGAGGACTGGGCGAACCTCAGCTTCCATGTTGGCTCGGATCCGGCGATGTCCCTCAAGATGTTCCGAAAGGATATCCGGATAGAATTGCTGAACGAGCAGGGCGTGGTTGTCAAAGCGTTCAATGTCTTTCGTTGCTGGGTATCCGAGTACCAGGTTCTCCCCGATCTCGATTCCGATGCCCATGCCGTCGCGATCGAATCGATTGTGCTGCAGAACGAGGGCTGGGAGCGGGACACGGACGTCAAGGAACCGAAGGAAACCTGAGGTTGACGATTTCAGCTGCGATGAACACCGTTTCTGACAGGCGCTCTCGAACACAGCCAAGGCGGACGCGTCGATGTACACGCCGTTTGCCTGTGTCGTCGATATGCACTGAGAGGAAGGTGTGCCCATGAAACGGCTTCAAAAATACGCGGACCATGCATATGCCCTGATGCGGATCGTGACGGGATCCATGTTTTTGTTCCATGGCGCCCAGAAGATCTTCGGGGTGCTTTCCGAGTTTCAGCCGCCGGTCGGATCGCAGCTATGGATCGGCGGGATCATCGAACTGCTGGGGGGGCTGGCGGTGATGCTGGGGTTTCAAACTCGCGTGGCTGCATTCCTCTGCAGTGGCATGATGGCTGTGGCCTATGTCCAGTTCCACTGGAAATTTCAAATCGGCCCGGGGTTCTTTCCGGCGATCAACAAGGGCGAGTTGGCCGCTCTTTACTGCGTTGTATTTTTCCTCATCGCATGCCGGGGAGGGATCAAATGGTGCCTGGACAAAACGGATTAGCCGGAATTTGAAACCCATTCCACCGCCGATGAAAATCAAAGAACGAACCGTCAGAACCTGAAAGCTCGGCGACAAGGTCATCTTCTTCGACGATTTCAGCGATACGGACGTGGGCGAATTCCCCCGCAAGTGGACACTCAACGGCCCAAAGGGAGGGAACAACAATGCCGTCGAAGTGGTCGCATACCGGGGAAAGCGGTTCCTGAGAAACAACCCTGCCGCGAAGGGCAAAAACCAGTACGAGTCGACTCAATATGTCCGCCTGAATCAAAAAGGCGATCTGCCTGAGAAGTTCACCGTGGAGTTCGACGCCGTCTTCGCAAACGCCATTCCCGGCGGCTACCCGAACCAGTACTTCCTCCTGCTGATGAACAACAGGGACGGATGGCTGGGCAACAGCCCCCACAACCTCGGGGTGATCCAGCTCTCGGGTGACGTCAACGCCTCAAAGAACCAACGTGGCGCTCGTCGACGGCAGGGTCCACCACGTGGCCGTGAGCGTCAACGGGACCTTCCTCAAGGCCTACATCGACAACGTCCGCGTCATCAACGATCCCGACGGGGCCAAGCGACCCGTAACACTGGTCGGCCTGAGCATTCACTCCGGCGGGAACCTCCCGTCGGACAAGGTAATGTTCACCAACTTCAGGCTGGCCGAAGGGGGCAAGAGCATCCAGTCGGCCCTCAGCACGGACGGGAAGATCGTGACACACGGGATTCTTTTCGACACAGGAAGCGACGTCATCAAACCCGAATCCCTCCCCACGCTGAAGTCGATCCTCGCCCTTCTCAACGACAGCCCGGGATTGAATTTTTCCATTGAGGGCCATACGGATAACCAGGGAAACAGGGCCATCAACCAGCCCCTGTCCGAGAGGCGGGCAGCTGCGGTCAGGACATGGTTGATCGACAAGGGGATCGCTGCGACGAGATTAAGGGCCGTTGGATTCGGCGATGCCAGGCCGATTGACTCCAACGCGACGCCGGAAGGTCGGGCAAACAACCGCCGCGTGGAGTTCGTGAAGTTCTGAGGCAAATCGTCCGGGCGGGGTCCGAAAGGGCCCCGCTTTTTTATTGCCGTTTTCCAAATGTCATCTTCACGCAAGGGATCCGGGGCAGGTCACAAGTTGCAGCGAAACCGTTCGTTCCGACTGGGGGGAGGTCCCTGTTTACGGCGCGTCGGAATGGGCGGGTATCACTTGGTGCTGTATTTGGCGAAATCCAAGCCGCGCATGCGCGCCCTTTCTCTGAACCACTCGTGCTCGGTTTTCGGCGGGGCCGTTATCTTCCCCTCTTCCTTGCGGACCATGCAGATGGCTTCCACGGGACAGGTCTTGACGCAAAGGCCGCAACCGATGCACCGATCCTCCACAACCCTGTAGCTGTCCTGCAGCTCCTCGATGGCTCCGACCTGGCAGCGCCTGTCGGCGCAGATGCCGCAGCCCGTGCATGTTTCCGCATCGATCTCTGCGTGGTAGTAGGAATTGATGACGAGGGAGGCGGGAATGCCAAACTCGTTGATGCTCCTCAACACTCCGCAGCAGCACTTGCAGCAGTTGCAGATGTACATGTGGCCGGACTGGACGTTGCCCGTCATGTGCACGAGGCCGGCTTCTTCCGCCTTGTTCAGCAGTTCAGAGGCTTCTTCCTTTGAAACCACGCGTCCGATCGACGACCGGTCAAACGCCCCCGGCATTGGGGATATGGCCAGGCAGACCCCGACCGGCCTGTCGCAGGGTTTCCCGAGGAGCCCCCTCTCTTTCTTGCAGATGCACTCATTCACAAGAAACGACCGGCCGTTTTCGATGACCGCAGAAACCTTCTCGTAGGGCAGGGCCTCCTGGGAGAAGGGAATCGTCACCTCGACGGAAAGCGTCTGCATCAGCTGCGGCTTTTTCGAAAAGAAATCCCTTCCGTACACCGGCCAGTATTCTTCGCTCAGTTCCGCGAATTCCCTGTCCATGCGGCCGAGTTGAAACTCATAAATCCCGAATACCCAGGGCAGCATCCTGAACAGCCGGACGGGGCCCGGCTTGACCGTCATGAGCTGTCCCTGGAGTGCCATGGCGAGCAGCTTACGCTCGAGGCCTTCCAGGGGGCGGCCCGTGCGTTCGGCAATCTGCTGGGCCGTTTCGAAGTCAAGTTTGAGGTCGCAGAAAAGATCGGCCTGTTCGGGAGTGAATATCTTCTTCAGCAGCTTGATCTCGACGCCGCTGTCGGTGGATGGAAAGCCGTTGGGGAGGCTGTCGAGCACTTTTGCCAATTTCATAAAGGAAGCATCCGTCATTGCAAAACCTCATGTGATGCATGTAGTTCTTGTTTTTCTATCCGTCACCTTTGACCCGGATATATGACCTGAGGCCTTTACCACACTCTCAGGAATGTGATCCAGCGAAAAAGCGACATTACATTTGTGTATCTGTGCGCAGCTGAAAACAAAAGATTCCATTTGATCTTTGTGGAGTTCCGAAGAAGAATGACGCGCAAAATATCCATCTCTCCCTGAAAAGGAGTTGATTGAATCAACGGATGAGCCGGCAAACTCGAATCCTGGATTTCCTTGGTCTGAAGCGGAGCATCGTGGCCCTGCTGGCCATGGTGATCTTCGTGGGGCTTGGTGAACGGCTGGCCGAGCGCTTCCTGCCCATTTACCTGCTGGCCCTGGGCGGCGGGGTGCTGTCCATCGGCCTCCTCAATGGCATGCAGAACCTGCTGTCGGCGCTCTACTCCTTTCCGGGCGGCTATCTGAGCGATCGCATCGGTTACAAGAAGGCCCTGATCGTCTTCAACCTGATCGCCATGTTCGGCTACCTCATCGTGATCCTGTTCCCCTACTGGCAGGCCGTGATCATCGGGTCCCTGTTCTTCCTGTCCTGGTCAGCCATCTCGCTTCCGGCCACGATGAGCCTGGTATCGGGGGTCCTGCCGATGAACAAGCGGACCATGGGGGTGACCATGCACTCCCTGGTCCGGCGGTTTCCGATGGCAGTGGGTCCGATCATCGGCGGCGTTCTCATCGAACTGTACGGGGAGAGGGACGGTGTGCGACTGGCCTTTGCCGGCGCCCTGCTGCTCGGCCTGATCTCTCTTTTCTTCCAACAGGTGATGATCAAGGAGGCCGGCCGGCAGAATAAGGACACAGCAACGCCTTCCCGGCTGTGGCGCTCCATGGCCCCCGCGCTGAGGCAGCTGCTCGCCTCGGATATCCTGATCCGTTTCGCAGAGCAGATCCCCTACGCATTCGTGGTTGTCTGGTGCATCCGGGACAACGGCATCACACCCGTGCAGTTCGGGATCCTCACGACCATCGAGATGGCCTCGGCCGTACTGGTCTACATCCCCGTGGCCTACATGGCCGATCGGACGACCAAGAAGCCCTTCGTGGTCATCACCTTCTTCAACTTCACGCTGTTCCCCCTGGTCCTGCTTTTCTCGCACTCCTTCTGGGCCATGGTCATTGCGTTCATCATCCGGGGAATGAAAGAGTTCGGCGAGCCGACGCGCAAGGCCCTGATCATGGACCTCGCGCCGGAAGACAGGAAGGCGGGCATGTTCGGACTGTACTACCTGATCCGGGATGTGATCGTCTCCGTGGCCGCCTTTGCAGGGGCCTTTCTATGGCAGGTTTCCCCCGAACTGAACCTCATCACGGCCACGGTCTGCGGGTTGATCGGCACGGTCTATTTCTGGATCTTCGGGAAGGATCTGAACGGATATGCTTCCTGATTTGTGAAGCCGGGAGCGGCTCTCTCCTATTTTCCCCTCACCGACAGGTCATCAAACCGGGTCTGGGCATCGGCCTTTGTCCACAAGCCGATTTTCCCTGCCTCCTTGAAGGTTGTATCCCTGAACTCGATGTATTTCTTCCCGTCATAGTAACACTCGATGCTCTCACCGCTCATGATCACGCGGAGCTCATGCCAGCCGTCGGCATGCTTGATGGTGATATCCCGAAGCGGGGCGCTGCGGGACCCCTTCACGACCCGGTAAAGACGGAAGTTGTCCTCCAGCGGGTTGTACCGGACGATGTAATAATTCCCGGCATCCCTGGCCCGCCAGACCAGGCCGCCACCCTGGTCTGTTTTTCCGGCCACTGACTTCATCTGAACAGAGACATCCACGTCCTTGAATTGCAGGTCCCTGAGGAGAACGAGATTAAAGGTTGAAGAGGAGCTCTTCGCCGTTTGGGCCAGGACGTTTGGCTTCGATGGAGCGCCGGCATCGGCGACGACTTTCCAATCGCCCATTTCATTGGCGAAACCGCCGGCAATTTGACCCGGCTGATCGTTGTCAAAGGTCCAGGTATTTTTCGTTTGCTGGGCAAAAACCCCCGTTGACAGCAAGACAAGGGTCAAAACAATCATGCTTTTGTTCATGAGCAGCTCTCCTGTCACGGATGAACAATGCAACGCAGATCCAAGAGGAAGCCGGCCTTCTACCACAACACGGGGAGTGGTTTGCCCGTTTCCATCAGGGTTTTCAGGCTCGAGAGAACTTTCGGCCATCCCTCCGCGATGCCTTCGAGCATCTCGGAGCCCGGCTCGAGGCCATCGTGCGTCACCGTCAGGCGCGCCACCTTGCGATACGCCTCGATCTCGATTGTGACCCTCGAATGCTTCACTGCCCGTGCTTCATCGGCCGGGAAGGCCCATGTCAGGACAAGCCGCTTCGGCGGGGAACACTCGACGACCTTTCCAACGATGTCGGGGGTCCGTTCCCTGTCGAACCGCCGATGCACCCATTTGGACCCGGGTTTCCAGTCGGATGCATTTTCGTGTTGCCAGTACTTTTTGGTTATCCTGGGGTCGACCAGCGCATCCCAGAGCTTCTTCGGCGACGTCGAGATGTACGTCTCATACACATACTCCACCTTGGCCATGGCCCTCTCCTTTCCGCCCGTATTTCAGATCACGCATCGATCGCAGATACTGCTCTTCAAGGCCGCCCGCGGGTCAGGTCCGTTTCCCGCCTGCAAACATGGCCGCGAAGGGCCGGCCGTCGAAGGCCGACTGCACATGAGCGATCTTTCCGTTTTTGACCCGGTGCCACTCGGCCACCAACGTCGTGGCCGCAGCCGGGGCTTTGGTCTCCAGCTCGAAGAAAACAGCGACGTCGTCCCCTTCCGCGATGATCTTCTTCACGTCGAGCCGCACCACGATCTGCAACAGCTTGGTCAGGGCCGCGAGGTATTCCCCGGCATTGCGGTACGTCTCGAAGAGCCCAACGAACAGGAGGTCGTCGCTCAGATAGCCGCGGGCCGCGGCGATGTCTTTGTTTGCGACGGCTGTATAAAATTTCTTCAGGATCTCACCTGCGCTCTCCATGAGGATCCTCCTTTGTGACACGTCATTCTGTGACGACAATCGTCCCGGTCATGCCTTCGTGGCCCGACCCGCAAAAGTTGTCGCAGTGAAAGGGAAACGTCCCCGCTTTTTGCGGGACGAAGCGCAGGGTCGCGACTTTCCCGGGGGCAATATCGGTGCGGATCGCCAGGCCGGGGCAGCTGAACCCGTGCAGCCGGTCGAGTGAAGTGAATTCCAGAACGACGGGAATCCCCTTCTTCACCGTGATCGTGTTGGGGTTGTATTCATATCGCTTTGCCGTGACCGTGACGACCTGCTCGGCTTCGTCGGCGATGGCGCACACCTCCGTCAGGAAGACGCCCAGAAAGAAGAGGAGGACAGCGAGCACAGCAATCGGCATCCGATTCTTCGTCCGATTCATTTTGGCTTTCACCGCTTCTCTCCTTTCACCCCGTATTCCGTCAAGCCGTACATGGCCTGGCTGACCTTTGCATCGACGCTGCGGAATCCCAGCCCCTTGTAAGGCTGGGCAGGGTCCCAGGGGACGGGCATTTTTTTCGGTACCGAGTACGGTGCGGGAAGCGGATACATCAGCCCCTGGGCCGCATGGTGGGCGATGTGCCCCGTCACGCGGTAGTTCTCCTGGTGGATGTGGCCATAGAACACGATGACATTGGCATAGGACATCAGCAGCTCCAGCGCCTTTGAGCCATCCCGGGTATGCCAGTCCCAGTCGGGCGCCAGGTCGAACAGGGGCCGGTGGGTGAACACGACGATCCGTGCGTTCTTGTCCTGTTTGCTCAAGTCTGCGGCAAGCCACTGGAGCTGGGCATCACCGATGCTGCCGGTCGGGTCGGAGACATTGTCGATCACGATGAAATGCACCCCCTTGTGATCGAAGGCATAGTGAGTCGGCCCGAAGACCTCCTTGAACGCCGCTCCCTCGTCCAGGCTTGCGTCATGCTCGCCGGGCATGTATCTCAGCGTCTTCACCTTCAGCGCGCCCGTGATACCCTTGACCTCCGTCAGCCGCTTGCGGCGTTCCTTGTCGTCGTCGGTCGTATGCGTCAGATCGCCTGTGAACATGATGAAATCCGGCTGCATTGCAAGATCGTTGACGGCTGCGATCGCCTTCTTGAGGGTGCCCGCCGAGTCCGGATTAATGGCCGGTCCCGTAAACCCCCAGTGCGTGTCCGACAGCTGGACGAACAGGAAACCGTCTCCGTCAGCCGCTTCGGCCCATCGGCCCGAACCGGCGAAACCGGAGAGAAAAATTGCGCTTCCGTACCCTGCCAGTTTCAAAAAGTCGCGTCTGTTGATTTTCATATTCGCATTCCTTTCCATGATCCGGCTCTGTTTATCTTCCATGCCCCATGCCGCCTGTGCCTCCGCTGCCATGGGAGGGTGTGCTGCTCGACCCTTCGCCTTGAGGCGAGCTGCTCTTTTCCCCACCGTGCCGGGGGCTGACCTCCCCTTCGCCACGGGGCTGGGTCCTCATCTCCTCACTGCGAGGCGGCGGGGTGGCCGCGCGCGGGTGAGGGGCAACCTTTTCCCCGCCCCGCGGTGCCGGGCTGACTGCTCCGGGGACGCCCCAGGGGGGAGGGGACTTCGTCCCCGGAGTGCCCCATGGCGGGTTTGCCATTCCCGGCGACATCCGTGCACGGGGCCCATTAAAGACGTCCCTGTCACTTTTGGGCACTCCCGTGGCGATGAAGTTCTGCGAACGGGGCGCCCCTATTCCCGCGTAGGTCTTCCCGCTGAATCTCATCCGGGGATCGACCCGGAAAACCCTGCTGTTTTTGACATCGTTGAAATGATTCGAAACAAACACCACCTTGTTGCGCGCCAGGACATGCCTGTGGAAATCATGCAGGACGAAGAATCCGGGAAACCAGAAACCCCGGCACCAGAATGGATAAGGGACCCACACGTACAGATAATAGTAATCCGGCGGAGGAGTGTAGTAGGAGTACACGGGGGCGCCTTCTTCGGCGTAATAGTTGTTGACGTCCTCCGGAGTGGCATATCCCTCGGCGGGAGGTTCGGGGCCGTAGGTCTGGCCTGCGACATAGGGATTGGCGGAGAGATCAAACTCGTCGCTCACGGCGTTGACCCGGTTCAGAGCCTCGCTCCTGCTCAGCTGTATTTTCCGGGAACTCGCGGCGTCGACGACCGATCTCTGCAGCTCGCCCAGGATATCCGGCGTAACCGGGTAATCGGCGATCCAGCCGTTGCGCGGAATGATGCCGACGTCTCCCAGGCGGGTTTCGGCTTCGACCTCGTCGTCCGTCGATCCCAGGTCCAGGGCGTACAGCAGCCGGATTGCAAAATCCCCTTCCCGCACCAGCGGCCCCCCCACAGGCGGGGGCCCCGACTGCGCTCCGGCTGTCGCAGGGACCCACATCAGGAGGATCAACGCAACGAGCAGGCCGACAGGAACGTTTTGCAGCTTTTTCATGGGATTCCCCTCCCTGTTGCACGGAGGTCTTTTCGCATATCGTCGGGAGGCGAAGTGAAGCTCCCCGCCCGGTCACGACAGATCGTCACGCAGCGCCGTAACCCGCTTTCTTCCAGCCTTCGACACCCCCGGCAAGCGCCCGGGTGTTCGTGTACCCCATCTTCCTGTACTCCATCGCCCGCCGGGCGGAAGTGTGCTCATTCACTCAGGCACAGTAAAAAATGATCTCCTGGTCCTTCGGGAGCGACGGCAGACGCTTCTGAAACTCGCCAAACGAGATGGACAGTTCGATGTGCGTCTTCTGGAATACGGTCTCGCTGTCGTAACTGCAGACCAGGATCGCCTGGCCGGCTATCACCTTCTGATAGGTTTCCTCCGGGCCGATTCGCACCGCGGGCATGATCCGACCTCCTCCATTATCTTCCATGCTCGCCGGGAGGCCCGCCGTGCATCGACGCGGCGCCCGTCCGGCCGCCGCCGGCAGGCGGGTTGGCTGTCATGCCGCCATGGGCGGGAGGAATCCTTCCGCCGCGCGGGGCATTAAAAATCACGCGGTCACTCCCGGGGACTCCTGTCGGGAGGAAGCGGCCCGTGCGCGGCGCGCCGATGCCGGCAAAGGTTCTCCCGTTGTATCTCGCGACCGGGTCGACCCGGAAGACCCGGTGGACATGGACATCGTTGAAATGATTCGAGACGAACACCGCTTTGCCGTGCACGAAGATGTGCCTGTGGAAATCATGCAGGATAAAGAAGCCGGGGAACCAGAAACCGGTCCACCAGAAGGGATAGGGCACCCAGGCATACAGGTAGTAGTAATTCGGGGGCGGGCAGTAGTACGTCACTACGGGAGGGCCTTCGGCTGAATAATAGTTATTGATGACGACCGGGTCGGGGTAACCGTCGCAGGAGGGCGGTCGGGCCAGGTAGGTCGTGGTGCCGGTGTACGGGGCAGCAGACAGGCCGAACCGGGCACAGACGGCAGACATCTGCTTCCGGGCCTCGTCCCGGCCCATGGATATCCTTCCGGCGTCAGCGGCATGGCCCACCGATGCCTGCAGTTCGCCCACGATGTCGGGTGTGACGGGATAGTCTGCTATCCAGCCGTTGCGCGGTGCGATGCCCGCCTTCCCCAGCCAGTATTCGGCCTCGATCTCGTCGTCGGTCTTTCCCAGGCCCAGTGCCGCTGACAACGGTACGGAAAAGTCGCCTTCCCGAACGACCGGGGCACCCACTGGCGGCGGTCCGGATGATTGCGCCGGCAACGCCGCAGGCAGCAGGAGCATGAGGAAAAGGCATAGCGCCGCCCCCGGAACGTGCAGCTTTCTCATGACACTCCACTCCTTATTTCCCCGAGTGAGGCGAAACGCCCTGCTCTTCATATTCCGCCCGTATCGGGGACATCACAATCAGGAAAAAGAACATCCCATCCGTGAAAAATGCTTAGATCGAATCAGGGAAAAGAGAAGGGTCCGCCTTCTTCATCCGTGACCATGCCGATGCCGATTGACAGACTCCGGAATTGATGTGAAACTACTTGTAGTGATGAATGAAACCTGAGGTTCACCGGAACGAATGATCAAGGACGTACGCAGAGGTCGCAGGGCGAAAATCCCTGGCGGAAATTGCTGACAGAACACCGCGGGAAGCCATCGGAACCTGCCAGGCGGCAAAGGGCAAGGCCGACATCGATGAAATCACTTCAAGCCCGGTGAAAGCAAAAAGGGGGAAATGCCGTGACCCGCTCTCCCTGGATTCGAGCAGCCCGCCTTCAATTACACACCATCGGGTTTACCCCCCTGTTGCTTGGGAACATCATCGCATGGTACGAGTTCGGGCAGTTCAGCTGGCCGCGTTTGATCCTTTCCCTTCTCATCGGCCTGCTGATTCATCTCGTCACAGCGTTTGTGAACGACGTGGCGGACGTCCAAACGGACGAAGCCAATGTTTCACGCACCCCTTTTTCCGGAGGTTCAGGGGTTGTGGTCGAAGGACAGCTGTCACGCTCCGACCTGATCACAGGCGCAAGTTGGGCAGTCTTTTTGGCCGCCGTCCTGACCGGCGTCATGATCTTTGGTTTGCACGTTCACTGGGGGATCCTGTTGTTCGTGATCTGGGGCATCGTGAGTGCAACGGAATACAGCCTCCCTCCCGTGAAGTTGTCCTACCGGGGAGGGGGTGAATTTCTGGTCTTCGTGACCTACGGCATTGCGCTCGTCTGGGCAGGCTACTATTCACAGGCCGGGCCGGCCTATTCGCCCCTGGTCTGGGCCCTGAGCATACCCATCGGCTTTGCCGTTTTTTCCCTGATCACCATCACTCAGTTTCCGGATCTGGAGGCCGACCGGAAGGCCGGGAAGCGCTCGCTCGTCATTGCGTTCGGCGTCCAAAAGACCCTTTCCATCGTCTCGCTGGCTGTCTTGTCGAGTGTGCTCAGCGTGACGGTTTTCCTCCTGACGGGTTCCATCCCCATCTGGGCAGGCGTGCTTTCCCTTCTGAGCCTGCCGCTTGCAGTTCGATTGTTGAAAATGATGCTGCGTCACGAAATGGAAGGAATCTCCCTTTATATAAAGCTCAGCCAGGGGACATTGATTCTGACCCTTTGGCTCGGTCTGGCACCGGCCCTCGGACTGATGCTGGATCGCTGGCTGCGTGTGCCGGGATAGCGTCTTCACGCTGACATCCGTGCAGGGGTCTTTTTGAAACGGGGCACTTGATTCACTCTCGACGGGGTTTCGAGCGTCAGGACTGGGGACCATGACACAGGTTTGGCTTGAGGCAATAGCTTCGCAGAAGGGGGAACGTTGAGGACGTTTCGCATCATACTCGGGGCGTGCGTCGATCTTGTCCTTTTCGGCGTGTTTGTCCCCTGGGCGGCAGTCCGGGCGGGACGCATGCTCGATACGGCATATCCCCTTTCGCTGAACATCAACCGCCACATTTCAGACATCGCCGGAATCGCCGCGATCGCGTCGGGGGCCGCGTGGCTCCTGTGGGCCTGGTTTCTGCTCGTACGGGACGGCCATGGATACCTGACCGAGCTTTTCCGCATGGAGATTTCGCCCGTAACAGACCGCCTGGTCACCAGCGGACCCTTTTCAGTCCACAGGCATCCCGTGTGCGTGGGCTATCTCCTGGCCCTTGCGGGATTCGGCATGGTGATGGGCTCCCCCGGGGTCGTGGCCGTGTGTGTGCCCTTGCTTCTTTACCTCGTTTACGTCTATTTGCGCCTGTTCGAAGAGCCGGCCCTTCGAAAACGGTTTGGACAGGATTATGAAGCCTACTCCGGGCGGGTGCCGATGTTTTTCCCATCCAGGCGGAACCGGGTTCCTGTTGCCTTCAGAAACCTTCATGCAGATCGGATCCGCTTCACGGTCACTGTCGCCGGCGTAGCCTTCTCCGTTCTGCTCATCTGCTTTCAACTGTCCGTCCTCAAGGGAACCCAGGCTCAGATCACGACGTACATCGATCATACAGGCGCGCACATCTGGGCCATGCAGAAGGGGGTGGATGACTTTGTCGCAACCTCCGTCGTGCCGAGGGAAAGCGTTGGCGCCATTGAAAAGCTCAAGGGCGTCCAACGAGCGGCCGGCATCTATGCCATTTACACCCTCCTGGAGATCAACAAGGTCAAGTCCAGGGTCTACGTGATCGGTTACGACACCAGGACGGGCGACGGCGGCCCGTGGAAACTGGGGAAAACCCTGCCCCACGTGAAGGATGCTCATTCACTTGGACACGATGAAGTCCTTCTCGATGAAAATCTTGCCCGTCGCCATGGCCTCCAACCGGGAGATCGTGTGTCCTTTTTCGGCCATTCGTTCACTGTCGCCGGATTCACGCTGGAGACGACCTCCATCGGCAGCCAGTATGCCTTTCTGCCAAGGGAGACCGTCAGCCGCCTGCTGCCGGGCGGACGATTCGCCTTTACTCACGTGCTTGTGTGGTCGAACGGGAACATTTCGGATCAGGAACTTATCCGCCATATTGGGGAAAAAACCGGCCTGAGCGCCCTGACGAGGGATGCGCTGGCGGCCAACATGCGTGAGTTCCTGGGCATGTTCATGCTGCCCCTGTTGACCGCAGGGGTGGTCATGGGCTTTCTGGTCGGGTCCATCACCATCGGCATCACCCTGTACACGGCCGTTCTGGAGAGGTTCAGGGAATACGGCACCATGAAGGCCCTGGGCGCGACGGGCTGGTTCCTTTACGGGATCGTCTTGAAACAATCCCTCATCTCCCTGGGCATCGGCACCGCAATGGGCCTGGTTCTCGGGGTGTTGGCCAATCAGTTCATCAATCAGTGGGTCCCCGGGATGACTGCCAGGCTGGATGGCTCCATCACGGTGCAGACCCTTCTTGCCGGCCTGGTCATGGCAGTCTTGAGCACGGCTCTTCCGATGTGGCGGCTGTCCCGCCTTGACCCCATGGAGGCATTCCGGTCATGACGCCTGTCATTGAAGCGGTCGATGTGTCCAGGAGCTTTGGAGAGAGCGGCACCGAGGTCGTGGCCGTCAATCATGTCTCTCTCAGCATCGGCGCCGGCGAATTGCTCATGCTCATGGGCCCTTCCGGCAGCGGCAAAACCACCCTTCTTGCCATGCTCGGGTGCATCCTCAGACCCTCTTCCGGTCACATCCGGGTGCAGGGGAAGGAGGTAAGCACCCTGTCTTCAAAGGAACTCGCAAGGCTTCGGGCTGAAACCATCGGATTTGTCTTCCAGGGCTTCAATCTCCTGTCGGCATTGACCGCGTGGGAAAATGTCGCCCTGGTGGGGGATTTTCTCGCAAGGCACCCGCAAAACATGCATTCCCGATCCGTTGAAATCCTCGAGAACATGGGCCTGGGCCATCGCATCTATCACCTGCCCGAGGCTCTTTCGGCCGGAGAAAAACAGCGCGTCGCCTTTGCCCGCGCCCTTGTCAACAGACCCAGGATCATCCTGGCCGATGAACCCACGGCGAATCTCGATTCCGAAAACCGCGACAGGGTCGTCAGCCTGTTGCGGCAGTCCGTCAAGGAACGCGATGTCAGCATCATCATCGCCACCCACGATGAACGAATCCTGCAGGCAGCAGACCGCGTCATCCGGATCGAAGACGGGCAGATGACGGATGACCGCAAACACGGTCCTTGAGATCTGAAGCCATTGAGTCCATCGCAAGGCCGGGGCTTTGCCGATGTTTGCCGGTTCTCATGGATACACCGAATGGCCGGGCGTTCGAGCCTGTCAAATCGGCATCAGATTCCTTTCGGCACTCATCAGGGCGGACAGGTCAAGCCGGATTGCGCTGAACCTCTTCACCTTATCGATTCAACAGGATGAGGCTTCTCTGATAGTCGATCATCATCTTGAAATCTCCCAGGAAGCTGAGCCCCAGTAAGCCGTCAAAGCCCTTGAGTGCAACGGTGTTCAACGCGACGACGGAAGGCACATTTTCCTTCCATGCATTGCCCAGTGCGATTTTCCTGATTGTCAACTGCCTGCCTTCGACCTCCCCGCAGTTTGTCAGAAGCCTTGCGACCTCACCTCCCGAGGAGGGTTCCTGATCCAGTCTCCCGGACACTTCCTCAGTCACGACGACCACATTGGCCCCGGTATCCACGATCATCTTTGCTTTCACGCGCTCATTCAACACGACCGCGACAACGATGAGGCCCTCGGATGTCCTTTCGAACGGGATGACCATCGACCCGGCGGGTTTCGCCGAACCGTTCACTGGAGATGTTGCCGTGACGTGATATGCATCTCTGTATTCCGGAGGCACGTCGCCGAGATTGTCGGTGAAATGTGTTGTCCCGTTCTGATCTCTCCACACATACAGATCAGCGATGCTCTCGCCGATCAGACTTGCCCAGGCCAAGCTCACCACAATGAAAATGACAGTGAATCTTGCCACTCCGGTCCTTTCACAATTCCCTTTGGAATAAGTCGACATGAAGCAACAACCTCGCCGGGACCGGGGGCTGCCGTTGAGCGGTGCCGGATCGCGTGGATACGATCCATTTGGCTACGCAGTGCGGCGGCCTAGACTTGACGGACCCGAATCAAAAGAGGATGTCAAGGCCAAGAAGCGCCTGGACAAGATAGAGGCCGAGAATGAGGATGCCGAGAAGAAAATGCGGGGTTCTCCACGGGGAGTCCGCCCCCTTGATCTCACGGGAGATGCGAAAGGTGAGGACCAGGCAGATGGCGATGCACAACCCCGTTGCCGCATGGTAGGAGAATACAAAAAACCGCCCCCGGTCGATCCAGATCAGGGACGTTCCGCTCAGGTATCCCAGGATGCCCAGGATTGCAAGGACCGGCCCGTTGGCGCGATGCCTGCGCACAACCGAAATTCTTTCACCGCCCGACTTCCTGCGCCTCCGGATCGTGACTCCGAGCCAGCCCTGGTAGAGCAGGCAGGCGAATAGGATCGCATTGTAAGAGCCGTGGGCGATCCTCAGGTCATCCAGCCACTCGGAACTGATCATCATGGGCTCACCACCAGCATCCCGACCATCCCTTTTTCTTTGTGAGTCTCAAAAAAAAGGAATGACTTGTCGCAGTAAAACTCATACTCCCCGGCTCCAGTGGGTGTAAAGCGGACGATCTGGG
>DASRZY010000270.1:0-4644 GCA_035685905.1 Syntrophales bacterium | reverse complement strand
AACCGGTTGAAGAGGGTCAGGAAACGGTGCTTTTCGTTTTCAACAACGGGCCTCAGCATGCGCGAGCACATCATCGGCGAGAGCGTCAGCGCGACGACGGCCGAGACGGCCACGGCCCCCGCAAGCGAGTATGCAAACTCCGTGAACAGCGCCCCGGTGAGACCGCCCATGAAGCCGATCGGGACATAAACGGCAACGAGCACGACCGACATGGCGATGATGGGCCCGGCAAGCTCCCGCGCGCCCGCCATGGCCGCCTGCAGGGGCGATGCCCCGTCCTCCATGTGGCGGTCCACGTTTTCCACGACGATGATGGCGTCGTCGACGACGAGCCCGATGGCGAGCACCAGGGCCAGGAGCGTCAGCAGGTTGATCGTGTAGCCGAGGATCAGCATGATGAAGAACGTCCCGATCAGGGACAGCGGCATGGCAATGACGGGGATGCTCACGGAGCGGAAGGAGGCAAGGAACAGGAAGATGACGGCCGTGACGATCAGCAGGGCCTGGACCAGGGTGGACACGACCTCGCGGATCGAGCTGTTCACGTACCTGGTGGCGTCGTAGACGATCCGCGCGTCCAGCCCCTCGGGCAGCTGGGCCTCGATCGGCGGGAACGCATCGCGCACCTTCCGGATCACCGTGAGCAGGTTGGCGCTGGGCGCCACCTGGATCCCGATGTAGACGGCGCTCTGCCCGTCAAAGGCCACGGCCGTGTCGTAATCCTCGGAGCCGAGAGAGACCCTGGCCACGTCGCCCAGCCGGATGACGGCCCCGTCGAGCTGCCGGATCACCAGGTTGCTGAACTCCTCGACGCTGTGAAGCCCCGTGGAAGCGGTGAGCTCCACGGTGACCATCTGCCCCTTCGTCCGGCCCACGGCGGAGATGAAGTCGTTGGCGGCCAGGGCGTTGCTCACGTCCGTCGCGGTCAGGCCGTAAGCCCCCATCTTCCAGGGGTCGAGCCAGGCCCGCATGGCGAACAGGCGCTTGCCGAGGATCTCGGCCGTCTGCACCCCCTCCACGGCCTGCAGCTTCGGCTGGACCACCCTGAAGAGGTAGTCGGTGATCTTGTTGGTCGGCAGCTCCTTGCTGAAAAAGCCGATGTACATCGAATCGATGGGCTCGCCGATCGTCAGGGTGATGACCGGCTGCTGGGCGTCCTTCGGGAGCTGGTTGATCACGGCGTTGACGCGCGTGTTGATTTCCGTCATGGCCTTGGCCGGGTCGTAGTTCAGGCGCAGCGTCGCCTGGATCGTGCTCACGCCCTGCAGGCTCGTCGAGCTGATGTAGTCGATCCCGTTGGCCTGTGCGATGGAGTTCTCGAGCGGAGAGGTGATGAACCCCGCGATCAGGGCCGGGTCGGCGCCGAAGTAGACCGTCGAGACCGTCACGACGGCGTTCTGGGTGAACGGGTATTCGCGCACGTTCAGAGTGCCGATCGACCGAAGCCCCAGCACAAGGATGAACAGGCTGACCACGATCGCCAGGACCGGGCGGCGGATGAAAAGGTCTGTGAAGTGCATGAAGCGCCTCCAGGGCTAGTCCTCTGACGGCTTGGGGGCGGGCTCGTTCGCCGGCGCGATCCGGTTGTCGATGATGACCGGGCTGCCGCTGCGGAGCTTGAGCTGTCCCCCGGTGACCACCGTATCCCCTTCCTTGACCCCTTCCAGGACGGCGATCTGGTCGCCGCGCCGTGTCCCGGTCGTGACGAACTTCTGCTTTGCCGTGAGCCGGGGCTTTCCGTCCGGGCCCGCCTCGCCCTGTTCCACGACAAAGACCGTGTTGCCGTAAGGGTTGAAGGAGATGGCCGTCTGAGGCAGCGTGATGTAGCTGCTCATCTGGCCGGCGGCAATCTCCACCGATGCGTACATGCCGGGCAGCAGCTGTTGCCTGGAATTCGAGAGCATGCCCTCGACCTGGATGTTGCGCGAATCGGTATTCACCCGGGGGTTGATGGCCGTGATCCTGCCGCTGAAGGTCTGTCCGGGATACCCGTCGGCGGAAACGCTGAGCTTCTGGCTGATCGCGATGCGCGAAAGCTCCTGCTGGGGCAGGTAGAAGTCGATGTAGATCGGGTCAAGGGTCTGCAGGGTGACGATCTTGTCGCCCGGGTTGATGTACTGGCCGGGATTGACCGTCGTGATGCCCAGTTTCCCCGCAAAGGGCGCACGGATGGATTTCTTGTCGATGAGCGCCGCCTGCTGGGCCGCGAGCGCCTTCTTGCTTTTCAGATCGGCGCTGTCGGCATCGACCGTCGCCTGGCTCACGGCCTGGATGGCCAGCTGCTTCTTGTCCCTCTCGTAGACGGTCTGGGCCAGCTCTGCAGCCGCCTCCAGCGCGTGAAGCTGGGCAATATCGGCATCGGCATTGAGCTGGACGAGGAGCTGGCCCGCCGGGACGACATCCCCGGAAGCGAAATGAAGGGTCCTCACCAGACCGCTGATCTCGCTCGTCACGTCGACGCCGCGAACGGCCCGGAGGCTTCCCACTGCCCGGATCCGCGGCTGCCAGGGCTGAAGCTCGGCCTTCACCGCGGAAACCGTCACCGGGGGCATCTGGCCCGCCATGGATTTCTTCATCATCATCGACTGCCAGGCCTTGTAGCCGAAGACGATGCCGAAGATCACACCGACCACCGCCAGCATGACGATCATGTAACGGAGCTGCTTGCCTTCGATTCGGGGCAGTTTCATCTTACCGTTCTTCCTTTGCGGCCAGGGGTTCGACTTCGGGGCGGCTGTTCCACCAGCCGCCGCCCAGCGCCTGGAACAGCGCGGCCGTGTCGGCGAAACGCGTCGCCTGCGCCCGGACGAGACCGAGCCAGGCCGCCTGGTATTGCCTCTCGGCGATCAACAGGGCCAGGTAGCTGACGGCGCCCATCTGGTATTGCTCGCGGGTGAGATCGAGGGTGGCGCGTGCGGCCGATTCGGCCTCCTTCTGCGCACTGAGGGTGCGCGCATCGGCCTCCAGTGCGCGAAGGACGTCGGCAACGTTCTGGAATGCAAAAAGGACCGTCTCGCGATACTGCGCACGAGCCTGGTCGAAGGCCGCGATGGCGGCCCGGCGCCTGGCCGTGAGCTGCCCCCCGTGAAAGAGGGGCTGCAGCAATCCCCCCCCGAAATTCCAGATGGCCGCGTTGGAGTTGAACAGGTCCCCGAACGTGGATGCCTCCACGCCGAGGCCGGCCGACAGGGTGATCTGCGGGTAGAGGTTCGCCGTCGCCACGCCGACCTGGGCGGAGGCGGCGTGGAGCAGCGCCTCGGAAGCCAGGATGTCGGGGCGCTGGCGCACAAGGTTCGACGGCAGGCTCACGGGAAGTTCCTCAGGCAGGGTGATCGCGTCGAGATCGATTGCGGGAAACGACGCTTCACCGGGAAAATCGCCGACCAGGACCGCCAGGAGGTGCCGGGTCTGCGCAAGCTGTTTTTCCAGGGGCGGTATCGTGGCCCGGGTCTGTGCGACGAGGGTGCGCTGGGCGAGGACCTCCGTACCCGAAACGCCCCCGAGACGGAATTGCCCCTCGGTGATCGAGAGCTGCCTCTCCTGGGCTGCCAGGATATCCTGAGATGCCCGGATCGCCGCTCGAAGGGACGCCTCCTGCAGGGCCGTGGTCACGATATTCGACGTCAGGGCGAGCTGGGCCGCTTCGAGCTGATAGCTCTGATAATCGACTTGCGACTGAAGGGCCTCGAGCTGGCGGGTCAACCCCCCGAACACGTCGAGCATATAGGTGACATTGACCGAGGCGTTGAAGAGATCAAAGGGGCTGATATCCTGGGAGGAGCCGAAGGAGGCGCCCGATATCTTCTGCCGATAGGCCGAGAAACTCCCATCCACGGCGGGAAAGCGCGAGCCGTACTGGGCGCGCCAGATTTCCTGCGCCACCCGGAGGGTCGCCCTGGCAGCATCCAGCGTCGGGTTGTTCTCGAGCCCCCGGAGGATCAGCGCGTTGATCGTTTCGGAACGGAAAAGCGTCCACCACTGTTCGGGGATGTCCCCCCCGTGGATGAAGCGCTGCATCGAGCCGCCGGTGCCCCGCGCCGACACGGTTTCGGCGGGCAGCGTCCCTTCAGTGTAGGAGCGCACCGCGGGCGCGTCGGGGCGCTTGAAATCGGGTCCGACGGCGCACCCCGCAAGCCAGAGGCAAACAATGATTGTCACTGCAGCGCTTCTCACGTGCATTGCCGTCACACCTGTTCAATCCGGTGTCCCGTTTCACTCTTAAAATTCTCCCATTGAAAGGCGCATTGCGAAATCAGCATTAACCTGATTCATGCAGATGCAATTTCTTAGGAGGCATCAGGAATAAGAGCCCCGCTCTCTCGCTTCCCCACACCGGCCGCCTGTGTTATCTTAAAAAAAACGATTTGTTGTATGGAGGAGGACGTGTCATGCCGGCTGTTCGAATCGGCCCGGAGGAAGCGTACCGGAAAGTGAAGTCGGGGGAGGCAATCCTCGTCTGCGCCTACGACGACGAGACCTCGTTTCCGACGATGCATCTGGATAGGGCCATCTCCCTCGGCGAGTTCCGGAAGCGTCTGCCCGGTATTCCCATGGACCGGGAGATCATCTTCTACTGCGGCTGAGTCAACGAGCACACCTCTGCCGGTCGGGCAGTGGAGTACAGGAAGATGGGGTACCCCAATA
>DASRZY010000269.1:0-5103 GCA_035685905.1 Syntrophales bacterium | reverse complement strand
TTGGTCCGGAAGAGATTCTGGATGGCAAAGGGGGCGATGGCAAGGCCGCTTAACTGGTAGCCGGCATCTGAAAATAGCTCAACAACCGACTCCACTTCTCGCCGCGGTGCCGTATAGACCATGACGGAGGTCTTCTTGACCCCCTGTTCCACCATGTCGGACTGAACCTCGAAATCGAGAATCGCATCCATGTCTTCGAAGGACAGCTCCCGCTTGGCCGTCCAGTAGACGGCATTCTCGAGCTGCTTGCGGGCAACCTTAGGAATCTTGATGAACCGCACGTCCACCTTCGATGAGGACATGAGATTCCAGATCTGGATCCCTTTTGCCGGACCGATGAATTTTCCCAGCTCGGATTTCAGGAAGTTCTTGAATTCATGGGTTCCCCTGGCTGTTGTGGGCGGGATGGGCACCCGGCGGAAATCCAGGAGTCTCCACTGATCGGCGGCTATCTCCTCCACTTTCACCATCTGGAGGGCCTGGTGGCCGATGTCGACGCCGACTGTCATGGGCTTCTGGAAGGTCGTCGCGATAGACGAAAAAGGCTTTGCTTTTTTCTTCGGCACAACAGGCTTGTAGGAGGGCTCTTCATCGGAAGCCGTCTTCGCTTTTCCACGGATGACGTTGAGAAGCTTTTCCGTTGAAGAAATTTCTCGATTGGAGGCCATGTTCACCTTCTTCCGAAAAGTCCCGGTTGTCCGGAATCCGACATCACCACCGGCATTCTGGTCTCAAAGGCACAAAATCCCATGAAACCCTTGCCAGGAGAGGGTTTAATGAAAATGCCCGAAAATAACGAATGATAATAAACAGTTACACAATTAAAGAAAACCCTTTGAAACCATTATCTATTTCGTCTACTTTGTCAAGCTTTTTTAGACACGAGCAACCAACGCAACAATTGCACAATATGTGCCACAAAACAGACACTTATCCTGCGGCCGGGGATATCGCGGCGCACCCTGCCTCCCTGGTGGGCTCGGACGGCTGTATTTTACCCGGCCGTACCCTCTCGCGTTGCGGCCAATCGGAAAAATATTGTATTGTTTCAGATACTTCACTTTTATTTTTTATGACAGCATGCAGGAAATCTGGTATGAAAGGAAGGGTCCCGTCGAAAAGGCATGACCAGCCGGTTCATGGAGATAGAGAGGCGGGAGACAACGGATTCATGGCATACGGAGAGACGGCAATGAGACAATTTTCCGTCAAGACGCAGGCCCGCAGCCAGATGATCGACATCACGGCGCAGGTTCGGTCCATCCTGCGGGACAGCGGGATTGAAAGCGGCCTCTGCTTCGTTTTTGTCCCCCACACGACAGCCGCCGTGACGATCAACGAGAACGCCGACCCCGACGTGCCCAGGGATGTCCTGACGCAGCTCGACAGGACGATCCCCCTGCGCGGAGACTATCTGCACAGCGAGGGCAACTCGGCGGCCCACATCAAGGCATCCCTTTTCGGGGCATCGGAGACGGTCATCGTGGAGAAGGGCAGCCTCGTCCTCGGGACCTGGCAGTCTCTCTTCTTTTGCGAGTTCGACGGGCCCAGGACGAGGCAGGTCTTCGTCAAGATCATCCCGGGCGACTGACGCGCCAGGATCGAGGATCGAGGCGAAAGGCTCGAGGTCTTTTTCTTTGTACCTCGGTCCTCGTTCCTCGGACCTCGAATCTTCGTCACAGGCAGCCGCACAGCATGACAACCGTTCAGAAGGAGAACATCGACGTGGAAGTCGCCCTTGTGACGATCCTGGGTTCCGGTACTGTTGTGCCGTCGCTGCGGCGAAGCTCATGCTCGTTCCTGCTCGAGGCGGAGGGGCAGAAATTCCTCTTCGACATCGGCCCCGGGACGATGCACAGGCTGCTCGAGGCCGGGACCGCGATCAGCGAGATCGATCTTCTCTTGCTTTCTCACCTGCACCCAGATCATTCGGGCGAGTTGGCGTCTCTCCTTTTTGCCACAAAGTACCCCGAGACGTACCGCAGGCGCAGCCCTTTCACCCTTGCCGGCGCCAAGGGACTGAGGAAGTTCTTCAACGGGCTCACCGGTGTGTACGGCGACTGGATCGTCCTTCCTGAGGACATCTTCTGCCTGAAGGAATTGGACAACCGGATGCCGGATTGCCTTTCTGCGGGCAACCTGCTCGTCCGGTCGCGGCCGGTGGCACACACAGAAAGCAGCATCGGTTACCGCGTCGTGACGCCGGGTGGTATCTCGGTTGCTTACTCGGGGGACACGGAGCTCTGTGATAGCCTTGTCGAGCTTGCCCGGGGCGTGGATCTCTTCCTCTGCGAGTGCTCTCTGCCGGACGAGATGAAGGTCTCAGGACACATGACGCCTTCAGAGGCGGGTAAAGCAGCAGCAACAGCGGGCGTGAAGCGGCTCGTCCTCACCCACTTCTACCCAGAGTGCGACGGCGTCGACATCGTGTTGCAGTGCCGCAAAACCTGGCAGGGCCCGCTTACACTCGCCGAGGATCTGATGGTCATCAAGCTTCCGTCTTTCACCAGTCACTAGCCACAGATCACGAACCTCGAAAAAGGCCGGTTGTTGAACCGGCCTTTTGATTACTTCCTCCCGCTCTTGATGGGGATCTTCTTGCCCTTGGTTTTTGCCTCCACCGTCTTGGGCAGTTTGACGGTGAGCACGCCGTTCTTGAAATCGGCGTCGACTTTCTTGAGGTCGATCCCATCAGGCAGCGGTACCGTCCGGTGGAAGGAGCCATAGGAGCGCTCCACGTGGTAGAAGTTCTTGTCCTTCTCCTCTTTTTCCTCCTTCTTTTCCCCCTTGAGCGTGAGTGAATTGCCCGTCAGGAGAACCTCCACGTCCTTTTCCTCCATCCCGGGAAGTTCGGCCGTGATGCGGTACTCCTTTTCAGTCTCCTCGAGGTCCATCTTCGGGCTGAACCCGCCCCACTTCTCGTCGGCCATCCGGAGGGGCCTCAGGTCAAAGCCCCGGAAGAAATCCTCGAAGAGCCGATTGACGTCCCTCTGGAGGGAAAAGAGGGGATACTCTTCTTCGCGCCTTGCGGGAAGGGCGTCCTTTCCCTGTCCCGCCGGAACCAGATCCTTGATCTTGCCTGCCATGGTGTGCCTCCTTTGCGGGATTTATGCTGACTTCACATTGATCTTTCTGAGCTTCACGGGCTCCGCCTTGGGAAGAGTGAGCCTCAGGACCCCGTTTTTCACGGATGCCTCGATCCCGTCGCGGTTGATCTCGTCGGAAAGGGTGAAAGCCCTCTCGTAATCACCGGCCTCGTACTCAGTATAAGCGGCAACGTAACCCTCATGCGTCTCCGGTTCCACTCTCCCCGTAAGGGTCAGGACGTTTTTCTCGAGGGTTATATCGATCGACTTTTCATCGACACCCGGCATATCCGCCAGCAGGACAATGGCGTCCTTCGTCTCGCAGATATCCACGCGAGGGATGAAGACTTTCATGGATTTTGTCCTCTCCGTTTCAACGGGCGAGGAAGCCTCACGCTTCTGCATCTCTTTTTCCGCCATGAGGTTTGCCTCCTTTCATCACTTTTGAGACTTGATCGCAATCTTCTTGGGTTTGTCCGCCTCCGCGCGCGGCAGACGGACCCTCAAGATCCCCTTTTCGTAACTCGCGTCCACCTTGCCCGAGTCCACGGCGTAGGGAAGACGGAAGGTTCGCGCAAACTCGCCGCTCGTGCGTTCCTGGCGGTGGGAAACCTCCCCCGGTTTCAGTTCCTCCGGCTTTCTCGAACCGGTCAGCTTGAGGACATTCTCGGCGACCGTGATATCGAGATTTGCCGGATCCACACCGGGAACCTCAGCCGTGACGATGACATCCTGATCGGAAGCCCAGATGTTGACCGCGGGAAACGTGGAGTAAGGCGTGCTCTCTTTCGAGAGAAGACGGTTCATGTCCTGCTGCAGCCGCTCCATTTCCCGCCAGGGGCTCCAGACCCTCCCGTACCGACCAAATTCCGGCCAGACCATCTCGATGCAACCTCCTTTCAAGTTATTCATATCCTGCTGGGCCTCTCCAGCCAATGACCCCTCTCGAGGATTTTTGCCGATAAAATAAATCGGAAATCTTCCTTGTCAAGACCGGGGAAGAAGTGCCTGAGTGCGGAAGTGCCTGAGTGTGGAAGTGAAGAAAAACAAAAGAAAAAATGGCTGACTGCCCCCTGTTCATGGGGAGGTGAGGGAAATTTGAAGCCTTGCGGCTTGAGGCTTTAAAGCAGCAGGGCGCCTTTGTAAAAGAAGTACAAACCAATCAGCTGAATCGCATGGTAGATGTCGTTGTGGTTGAAGTGCCTGGCCAGTTTGAAGCCGCTTCGTTGGACGGCGGCGGCGCCGAAACTGATGAGGACACCGCCAGCGATGAGCTTCGCCCCGGGTGAGCCCGTCGCGACATAATTCAGTCCCATGGCCCCAAGGACGAGCGCCATGCAGAAGGAGTAGAACACGATCACGTTCCGGAAGCGGTAGTCCCGCCAGATGTAGCCGGCGTAGAGGATCGACAGGCCGAGAACGGTCCATCGGAGCACATCGGCGTAGTCGGCAGGCAGGGTGTGGTATGCGGTCGCGGCGAGCATGGCTGTCACGGATGTTCCCACGGCGATCCCCGTGATCCGCCACAGGAGCGGCACCCAGGACACCCGGGAGGTGTGGCGAATCGCATGGATCGTCGCCCCGGCCAGAGTGCCCAGGGCAATCAGGAAGAATGACAGCGAGAAGTACTGGTGAACCGGTGCGGCAGAAACGCTGCAAATATTCACACCGCCGTAGACAGCCGCCGCCGCCAGGAGGACATCCGTCAGGACCGTCATCGGCTCCGGGCCGAGCATGCCGTGTGGATGGGTGTTGCCGCGTTCCGGGGCCGACTTGTTCACGCGGTCTTCTCCATTTTCAGGATTACGAATCGCTCCTGCGCGTCCTCACCGAAGGTGCTGACCGGGTTGGGGACAGCGGCGTAGATCCGCTTCAGGTCCTCCGTGCGGATCCGGAGGCTCCTGGTGGAAATGGCGGGGTTGAACATGAAGTGCTCTGCGCGAAAGATGTTCTCGTCCACGTAGAAAGGAAGCGACGGGTCCCTGTGGCCGAAGGGGGGAACCGAGCCGGGGTCGCA
>DASRZY010000268.1:0-6280 GCA_035685905.1 Syntrophales bacterium | reverse complement strand
CTGGGAGACGACACGGGCGTTGCGCCCGACCTCGTCCTGCCTTTTTTTCTGATTGTCGATCTCCTCAATGACGGCCATGGGGATGACCACCTCGTTGTCCTCGAAGGCATAGAGGGCCCCCGGATTGTGAAGCAGCACGTTTGTGTCCAGGATGTAGGTTTTGATCATGAGTTCAGGCTCCTCCGTCACCGCGGCAGTCCACTGCCTTTCCCCGCACACCGGTCCCGACAAGGTGAGATCCCGGGCGGGTACGTGCAATCGTGATCCCCTTGTGTGCGACGATCGTCGGACGGGGTCGCGGCGACAGGCACGGTTCGTTGGATTGGTCCGATTGCAGGATAGGTCGCCAGTCTGTCACGCCGCGTTTTCCGGCGCGCGAAGAATGGAATACTCGAAATGCCTCTGCCCGAGCCCGGGCCCCCGCCCGTAATAGTGCCACTTCGGGAAGTTGAAATCCGACGTGACCGACCGGGGAAGCAGCAGCACCGCTTTCAGAAACGCTTCGAGATCAGGGACGTTGTAGATGTTCAGCTCATATCCCCAGCGCTCCAGCTTGTCGAGGATTTCCTGCTTGTCGGGCGCCTTCCAGTTGATGGAGAAGCGGTTGATTCCCCAGCCGTGAAGCACGTCGAGCACCCCCAGCGCCTTTCCCGGCGCACCGATGATGAGGGGAACGAGAAAGTCGACGGGGCACTGGATGATGGCCCCCGGGAATGCCTCCGAGAGCCTGCGGAAACCCTCCTCGCGCAGCACCTCCACCATCCCGTTGAACCAGAGGTGCCGGTCGGGTATAGCGCGGGCTTTCAGGATCCCCAGGACGCTCTCCAGCAGCCGCCCGTTTTCCTTCAGGTCCAGCTTGAGCGATTTTTCTTCCCACCGGAAACTCTCGAGGATCCCCTCGAGACTCACGTACGACTCGCCGGGGTCGGGCGGGATCTCTTCGAAGGAGTCGTTGCGCAGGATGACCCTGCCACCGTCCGGGTCGAACCGCACATCGCACTCGGCCCACTCGATATTGGAGGCCGCAAACTGCCTCAGGTTGACCTCGTCGTTGACGCCGTGCCAGACGAACTGCACGTGGCGCGGCAGCGCCCGCTCCGGCACCAGCTCGGTGATATCGTAGTCCCGGCCCGCCACCGTCCGGGCCGGCAGCTGCTCGCGCTTGGACCGGAAGATCGTGTGGGCGTGCAGCAGGAGAATGTCGTCCCGGGCGTCCATTTCCGAAACGGCCCGCAGATTCTCGGGTTCGTTGTCCACGAAGGCGATGACGCGGCATCCGTGTTCGTTGAAGTGGCGGATACCCTCCACCTTCGCCTCGAGCACCCCGTCGTTCCATCCGCGCCGGTTCATGAACAGGTGCTCGCTGCGGAACATCACCTTGTACTCCCGGCCGATGTTGTTGAGCGAGGTCAGCGTCTCTCTGCGGATCGACTCGGGGCGGCCCGTGTTGAGCCCCACATGGGTTTTCGGCTGGATCTGGAACCAGCGGATGACCTCCATGACCCCCGCGAAGGGGCGATGGGACCGCAGGATCCCCTCGGGCGTCCAGCAGCATTCGGCATACCAGGAGAGGACCTGCTCCCGCAGCGCGTCGCCGATGTTCATCGATTCCAGGAGCAGCTCCACCTGACTTTCGTTCACCGTGATATCCGCCGCGGCCAGTTCCCGGAACCACTCCGTGCCGTGCGCGCGGTCGTAGGACTGCAGGGCGTAATGGATCATGTATCGTGTATCGAGGATGGTGCCGTCGATGTCGAAGAGAATCATGAGATCCTCATCGGGGCAGCGGCGCCGCATCCGCTCGTAGTGATCGGACAATCGCTTCATCCAGGAAGTCATGAACACCTCGGTTCATTAGTTCGTTAGTTCGTTGGTTGGTTCGTTCTTGAACAAAGGAACCAACTGAACCAAGGAACGAAGTAACTGCATTTATATCCTGTCGCGGTGGACGAAGAACTCAAGCGTCGAGCCTGTGACCTTGATGCGCCCCGTGTAGAGGAAGAAGACCGCCCACAGGCACTGCAGGAAGATGATCATGGCCGGGTTCCAGAGTGTCCGCAGACCCGCTTCGAGATCGGCTACCGCAGGCGCAGCGTCCGGCACGAGCGCCGCGAGCGCCATGGCGTAGAGAACGGCCGCGACGTTCATCTTCTGGTAGGCCGAGATCTTCCCATGGCCCCGGAAGTCCGCCCGGAGAAACTCGGAGAAGAAACGCCAGACCTGGGTGATGAAGACGGTGAGCAGGAATGCCGCCCAGAAGTGCGACAGGAGAAACAGGACGGTGCCCGCAAGTCCCGCCGCACTGTTGACCACGGCCGAGAAGGCCTGCACGGGAACCACCTTCTGCCCGTCGAGCCCGCCTTCATAGGCAATCTTCTTGGTCTTTCCCGTGAAGGTGAACGTCCAGTACCCCAGCCAGCGCCGGGCGGCGGGGCTCAGGTCGGACAGCGGCCGGCCGTAGCAGCAGCCGAAGCTCACGCAGGCCAGCCTCCCCAATCCCTCGCCGAAGGCGTAGGCGACGGCAGTGGCCGAAATCACAGGCAGAACCGGGAGCGGCCAGCCCGTGAAGGCCTCGACCAGGCGGGTCACGAAGGGGGCCGCCAGGATGCCCGTGAAGGCCGCCCCTCCAACGGTGAAGGTGAAGCTCTTGCCCTCGATCATCCGCGCGAGGACTTTCGCCGCCGGGGCGCAGATGAGCAGCATGACGGCAAGAAGCGTGAAGGCCCCCGGCCGGGGGACCCCGACGGATGCCGTCAGAACGAGATAGACGGCGGCGGCGAGCACGTAGGCGCTGGCGCTGAAGAAGCCGTACCAGGTGAGGTTCAGGCCGTACCAGTGGCCGCTGTCATCCTTGTGGACCGGCACGGCGGCCAGGATCTGCCAGCTCTCCCCCGGCAGCTTCCGAAAGGCCCACCAGAACAGGGAAACGAGAATCAGCGCCAGTACCGACAGGAAAAACGTTTCGGTCATGGAGTCACCCTCCAGGGGATTGCGGTCTTGTCTTCACGGCCCGGCCGAGGGCCGAGCGCACCTTCACGTCCGTCTCCGCCAGTGCAACGCCGAAGGCCCGCGTGAAGCGGCTCTCGGCGTCAGGGCTCTTGCGGTTGCGGACGAGATCTTCCGAGAATTCCACCCGGTCGCGCTGGAACAGGCAGATGTCGGTGCTGCTTCCCGGCAGGTAGAGGCTCTTCGGACAGCCCTTGCGGAGAAACATCCCCGCCCGGACGGCCAGGGGGTTGCGGTACTGAACCTCGCTGTAGCACTGCTTGATCCCGCCGATCATCAGTGCCGCCACCTCGATCATGGCCACGAGGCCCGCCTGTGTGCCGCCCGGCACATCGGTGTCGATCACTGTGATCACGCGCTTGTTCTTCGAATACGGGGTCACCAGAGAGATGACGGCGCCGGGGTTGCACGAGTGGTAGGCCCCGTCGATCTCGTAGTGATCCACGACTGACCCTGCCACGGGGGTGTGGTTGTAATGGTATTTCTCGGGCGTGAGCCGGCAGACGACGAAGTCCCCGTCCCGGAAGGCATCGAGCCACCGGGCGTTTTCCGGGCCCAGGAGCTCCTCGTAGTCGAAAAACTTCCCTTTCACGCACAGGCCCGAGCACTCCGAGAAAGACCCGAGGAGGACCTTCGAGTCGGCGGGCGAGACGATGTCCTGTTCGTCGCCGGACATAGGGCGGCATTCCCAGTAGCGGATCCTTCGCTCGAAGATTTTCCGCGGCGTGTCCAGGACCGCCGGGTGATCGAGGCATTCCCGCAGGTCGATCCCGCATGACTTGAGAAAATCGCCGTTGCCCGTCAGGCGGCCGCCCAGGAAGAGGTCGTAGTTCAGGAACCCCAGGATGCCGGACATCCGGCTCCCTGTGACGGCGCGAAACACGGCCGGCGCACTCTCCCGGAAAGACCCGTAGAGGAAGCGCACCACGCTGTCCCAGTACAGGCGCTCCGTCTCGACCCTATTGGTTTCCCGCTCGATATACTGGTGGGTCATCGTCCCGTCGCTCGTCCTTCTTGAGGATATGCCCGCTCTCGGCCTTTCTCAGGGCGATGTGGGCAAGCATGACGAAGATGAGGCGCCGCAGGGTTTCGAGGGGAAGACGCTCATCCACCGCATCGTCTCTCACGCGGGCAAGGAAATCCGCCGCATCCTGCCCGTCGAGCACGAACTGCAGGGCCCGGTGGACCGCCGGGGCGTGGATGCTGCGGCAATCGGCCAGCGGCAGATCCCCCGCCAGAAACCCGAATGCTTCTTCCATGTGGCGCCTGCGGAGGTCATCCCGGTAGTAGCGCTCGGCGGCGCGATTGAACTCGTCGCTGTCGAGCTCGAAGGGAGAGCGGATGCCCGCTCCGGAGCAGATGCCGCGGGTAAACTTCCCTTCCGTCGAATACATCTCCGGTTCGTCGACGCGGCGGCGCAGATCGTCCATGGTTTTGCGCAGTCCCATCATCTCGATGAGCCCCGCTGCATCCTCCTCGAGGATGTCGACAAGCGCCCTGCGGTACTCCCGGTTGTAAACCCTGAGGTATCCCGGATAGCGGTGGCTCTGGCGGAGCCGTTCGGTCCGGGAGATGATGTGCTGGAGGAAGCGGTTGCCGCTGTCCCGGCGGACGAAGAAGGTGGGGATGCCCACCGCCGTCCCGAAGATGACCTGCCTGCGCTCGCTCTCGATGAAGGGGTCATCAGGGATGTGGGCATGGCTGACCCGTCCCTCGGCGATGTACTTCATGGCCAGCGCCGTGACGAGATTCTGCAGGTCGACGGCCCGTGCCATGTCCTCGCCGAAACTCTCGAAGAGGCTGTACTGCCTGCCCTCGAAGCCGGAGAAACCCATCACGGACTGCTCGCGAAGCTTGTAGAGCAGGTACAGCGACATTTTCGTGCTGAAGATGCCCAGATCGGCCAGGTCCTTCTTGAGCCTGTCGCTGTTGCCGATGACGCCGTTGAGTGCCGGGCTGCGCTCGGTGCCCATCAGCGAAACGAGATAGTCGATCAGCCGGAAGTCGGGCACGAAGTCGCCGCGAAGCCCGAACACGGTGCTCATGGCCCGGTCGAGCCACTCGGGCCCGAAGGGCGTCACGGGCCGGCCGAAAAACTTGCTCTTCGCCTTCTTCTTCCAGCGCCGCCAGAACATACGCAGGTGCGTGTAGTCGATCTCATGGGGCAGGTAGCCCAGCACCTTTTCGGGGTGGAAATCGGCGAAGTCGATGCGATACGGGGCTGCGCTGTAGGTCCCGACGAAAAGCGGCATGAAGTGCTCGACGATCTTGATGACGAGATCCCCCAGGTACTTCTCGTGGAGGCGGGTGAAGCCGGTGCCGCCATGGGCCAGCAGGGCCGTGAGCTTGCGGCTTCCGAGGCTCACATGGGTGCCGTTGTTGGCGAGGCTGATGTTCGAGAGATTGGGCAGCACGGCCAGGTTGTTCGTGAGGATGCCCGCCTCGCGCAGCTTCTTCACGGCATTGAGCTGGCTGCGGCTCAGGACTTCGTGGCAGTGGTGCATGTAGGCGTATTTCGCCTCGCCCTTGTCCCAGCCCGAAAGGCAGGGGTTCATGAACAGCTCCCGGTAGAAGGCATCGGAGATGCTTTCATTGAGTCGCTTCTGCCGCACGGGGGGGTGAGGCGACATGAAGACCATCGCCTTCTGCCCGTTTTCGCGCAGCCGGAATTTCTCGTTGGCCCAGGCCATGAGCAACTGCGTGAGCAGAAAGCGGGTTGCCGTTTCCGCCGCGACGATCTTCCCCATGCCCTCGGTCGGGCACATGAGCCCCACGTAGAAGGAGTAGGTCTCGGGGGAGGTGTTGTCGCACAGGAAATGGTCCAGGAAGGACATGCCCGTGTCGCGGATGGCGGGGGACGTGTCCGGCCGGTCGCTCACCGCGTCGGCCAGCGCCATTTTCAGCAGATAGCTGATGGGGACGCGGACGTGCTCCTCGCCGCTCTCCGTGTAGCTGAACTGCGCAGCGTCAGAGCGCAGGCCCGCGGCCCGGCTTTTTTTGTCGGCCAGCAGGTCGGCCCGGAAGATCGACTCCGCGGCGGGGCTCAGCGCCCGACGCGGGAAGCGGACCCAGCTGTTCTCCCAGACTTTTTCCAGATTTCCGCCGAGGTACCTCTCGAGATCCGTCACGGCCTTGCGCGGCGCGTCTCCCGCGGCGGCGCGGCGCAGGATGTTGGCGTAGTAGTTCGATCTCTCGATCAGCAGCGGCAGATCGACGTCCTGCCGGCTTCCGATGACGAGGGCCTGGAGCTCCGACTCGGCCCCGACCGTGGTGT
>DASRZY010000267.1:0-5178 GCA_035685905.1 Syntrophales bacterium | reverse complement strand
GGCCCAGTTCGAGGCCATCCCCCTCCAGCTTGCGGCGGCGGGTCTGGCCCGCGATCGAACGGGGTCGCGCCTCGTGGTGGAAAAGCCCTTCGGCCGCGACCTGGAATCCGCCCGCTCCCTGAACAGGGTCCTCACATCCGTCTTCGACGAGTCGCAGATCTACCGGATCGACCACTACCTCGGCAAGGAGACGGTGCAGAACATCCTGGCGTTCCGCTTTGCCAACGCCCTTTTCGAGCCGATCTGGGACCGGCGCTACATCGACCACGTGCAGATCACCGTGGCCGAGCAGCTCGGGATCGAACACCGGGGGCCTTACTACGAGCACACCGGGGCCCTGCGCGACATGATCCAGAATCACCTCATCCAGATCCTCTGCCTGATCGCCATGGAGCCGCCCGTGTCCTTCGACGCCGACGAAATCCGCAACAAGATGACCGACGTCCTCCACGCGATCCGCCCCATCCACCCGGATCATGTCCACGAGAGCGCCGTCCGCGGGCAGTACGGCGAAGGCTGGATCGCAGGCGAGCGCGTGCCGGCCTACCGGGCAGAGCCGGGCGTGGCCCCCGATTCCACGATCGAGACCTTTGCCGCCCTCCGGTTTTTCGTCGACAACTGGCGCTGGCAGGACATCCCCTTCTACATGCGGACCGGCAAGCGCCTGCCGTCCCGGATTTCCGAGGTGGTGATCCAGTTCCGGCCGGTGCCCCATCAATCCTTCCCGGCCACGGCGATCCGGGACTGGCAGCCCAACCGGCTGGTGCTCCGCATCCAGCCCGACGAAGGGATCCTCCTGCGCTTCCAGGCCAAGCGGCCCGGCCTGAGGGTGAACCTGAGCCCCGTGGCCATGCACTTCCTTTACCGGGATGCCTTCCCGGCCAAGCCGCCCGAGGCGTACGAGACGCTGCTCGTCGATGTCATGCTGGGGGACCCGACGCTTTTCAAGCGCACCGACCAGATCGAAGCGGCCTGGTCCATCATGACGCCGATCCTGGAGGCGTGGGAAATGTCGGCCCCCCCCGATTTCCCCAATTATGCCGCCGGCACCTGGATCGTGGAACCGGCGGAGGTGCTCATCGCCCGGGACGGCCGGAACTGGCTGATGCCTGCCGCCATCGAGCAGGAAGACGATCCGGAGAAATCACGGTAGAAAAAGAGAACTGCAGGCAAACGCAATCGATCAAGGGGGATTGATCCCATGGATTCAAAGCCCGTCGAATTTCAGCACATCCCGACCCGGATAAAGGGTCTTGCGGAGCTGGCATCCAATCTCTGGTGGAGCTGGCACCCGGCGGCGAGGATGCTCTTCAAGAATCTCAACCGCCAGGTCTGGAAGGAGAGCACGCACAACCCGGTGAGGGTGCTCCAGGAACTCCCGCCGGATACCCTGGCGCCCTTCACGGGCGACACGCTGTACCTCGGTGAATACGATGCGGCGCTCGAGCAGTTCCGGGACGAGCTTGCCGGGAAGGACTGCTGGTGCAACGAAAGGATTCTCGCCCATGAAGAGCACACGGTCGCCTATTTCTCGGCCGAGTACGGCCTGCACCATTCCCTGCCCTTCTATGCCGGCGGGCTGGGGTTTCTCGCGGGGGATCACATCAAGGAGGCAAGCGACCTCAGGATCCCGCTCGTGGCCGTGGGGTTCATGTACCCCGAAGGGTACGTCCTGCAGCACATCCGCGACGACGGCTGGCAGGACAGCATCGATCAGCCCCTTTACCGCGACGCCGCGTCGATCAACCGCGTCCTCGACGAAAAGGGAAACCAGCTCGTCGTCAAGGTCCCCTTCATCGAGCCGCCCATTTACGTCGCCGTCTGGAAGATCGACGTGGGCCGCATCCCCCTGTACCTGATGGACACCGACATCGAACAGAACGACCCCTGGAACCGCGGCATCTCGGCGCGTCTCTACATCGGCGACAGGGAGTTGCGGCTGCGCCAGGAGATCGTCCTCGGCATCGGCGGCGACGAGGTCCTGGACACCCTGGGGATTCACCGCTCCATCCTGCACCTCAACGAGGGGCACCCCGCCTTCACACTCCTGGAGCGGATTCGCGAGAAGGTGACGGAGGAGAAGCTTCCCTTCGAGGAGGCGGCACGACAGGTGCGGAGCACCTCCATCTTCACAACGCACACACCGGTGCCTGCGGGCCACGACGTTTTTCCCTTCGCCCTCATGGAGAAGTATTTCAGCAGCTACTGGCCCTCTCTCGGGCTTTCGCACGACGAGTTTCTCCAGCTCGGGGTCAACCCGTCGCAACCCCGGGCGGGTTTCAACATGACCGTCCTGGCCCTCAAGCTCGCGGCCTTCCGCAACGGCGTGAGCCGCCGGCACGGCGAGGTGACGAGGAAGATGTGGCAGTGCCTCTGGCCCGGCACGGAACCGGAAAAGGTCCCCATCGATTCCATCACCAACGGCATCCACGTCCCGACCTGGATCGAGCCGAAGATGCAGCTCCTCTTCAACCGCTACCTGGGGGAAGACTGGCTCGAGCGCCATGACGACCCCGCCGCCTGGCAGAAAATCGAGGCCATCCCCGACGAGGAGCTCTGGCAGACCCACTACTGGCTCAAGATCAAGCTCATCGACGCCGTGCGCGAGCGCGTCCGCCAGCGATGGGCAAAGGACCGCATCAGCGCCTCGAAGGTGCTGGCCGGCGGGACGCTCCTGGACCCCTCGGTGCTCACCCTCGGTTTTGCGCGCCGGTTTGCCACCTACAAGCGGGCCGACCTGATCCTGCGCGACCTCGAGCGCCTCAAGAGGATGCTCAACGACCGCTGGCGGCCCATCCAGATTATCTTTGCCGGCAAGGCCCACCCCGCCGATGACGAGGGGAAGCGGCTTCTCCAGAAAGTTTTCAGGTCCGCCACCAACGAGGCGATGGGCGGGCGCATCGCTTTTGTCGAGGACTACGGCGAGCAGTTCGCCCAGTACCTGGTCCACGGGGTCGACGTCTGGCTCAACAACCCCCTGCCGCCGCTCGAGGCCTGCGGCACCAGCGGCATGAAAGCCGCCCTGAACGGCGTCCCCCAGTTGAGCATCCTGGACGGCTGGTGGGTGGAGGGCTTCAACGGGAAAAACGGCTGGGCGATCGACGGCAGGGAAGACATCCAGAACCGCGACGATGTCGATGCCGCGGCGATCTACGACCTGCTGGAAAAGGAGATCATCCCCCTTTACTACACGGTCCAGGAGGACGGCATCCCCCACGGCTGGGTGCGGGTCATGAAAGAGACCATCCGCAGCAACGCCCCCCGTTTCTCCACGAGGCGCATGGTCAAGGAGTACATGGAGCGCTTTTACGTGCCGGCCCTGAAGGCCATCACGGAGTGGAAATGACATGGACGGAAACCCCGGCGCGCCCTTGCCGGAATCGGCTGATGCCCGCCAACATTGCAAGGAGGAAGCAGAGATGAAAAGATCCATTACAGCACCGTGGAAGATTTTTGCAGTGGCTTTCCTGGTGGGCTCCCTCTGGATAGGAGGCATGGCCGCCTGCTCGACGGCAGACTCCCCCGTTGCCGTCTCTGCGGAAAAATCCCGGCCTGCCGTCGACCTGAGCACCGCCATCATCCAGGTCGCCGAGAAGACCATCCCCGCCGTGGTCCACATCGAGGTGACCATGAGCCGGGAAGTCGCCAACCCTCTTCTGCCCTTCGAGCAGGACCCCTCTCTTCGCCGGTTTTTCGGCGTCCCCAAGATGCCCCCCAAGTACAAACAGGAGTTGGTCGGGCTCGGCTCCGGCATGATCCTCGACGCGCAGGGGCACATCCTGACCAATTACCACGTCGCGGGAAGCGCCTCCAAGATCGAGGTCGTCCTTGCCGATGGGAGCCGCCACACGGCCAAGGTGATCGGGACGGACCCGAAAACCGATCTGGCCGTCATCAAGATTGCGGCATCGGGAGCCCTCCCCACCGTGACCTTCGGGGATTCCGACCGGCTGCGCGTGGGCGAGTGGGTCGTCGCCATCGGCGCGCCCCGGGGCCTCGACAAGACGGTGACCCAGGGGATCATCAGCGCCAAGCACCGGCGGGGCATCATGGACCCCGCGAGCTACGAGGACTTTCTCCAGACCGACGCCCCCATCAACCCCGGGAACAGCGGCGGGCCGCTGGTCAACCTCTACGGCGAGGTCATCGGGGTGAATACCGTGATCGCCTCGGCATCGGGCGGCTCCGAGGGGATCGGCTTCACGATCCCGTCGAACATGGCCGTTTATGTCTCCCGCGCCCTGATCGCCAACGGCAAGGTTGAGCGGGGCTGGCTTGGCATCAGCATCAGCAATGTGTCGGCCCCGTCAACGGGCGCGCAACCTCCCCGGGGGGCCCAGGTGATGGACGTGGTCAAGGGGGGACCGGCGGAGCGCGCCGGGTTGAAGAAAAATGACATCATCACGCGCTTCGGCGACGTGGAGATCACCGATTCGAGCCAGCTCCAGAACAGCGTGGCTGCCACGCCCGCGGGCCGCGACGTGAAACTGACGATCCTCCGGGACGGAAAGCAGCAGGAGGTGACGGTGCGGATCGGCAGACTCGAGGACTCGACAAAGTTCCTGGGGGCAACCGTCAAGGAGCGCGTCGGCGCCGAGGTCCGGGCCGTCACGGCCAAGGAAGCCGAGAAGTACGGCCTGGAAAAGCCGCAGGGTGTTGTCATCACCCGGCTCGACCCCAAGGGTGCTTTCGCCAGGGCGGGGCTGGAGATCTCGGACATCATCCTGGCAATCGGGGATCAGGCGATCGAAGGGGTTGACGGCTTTGTCCGGCTCGTCACTGCCCTTCCGGCCGGTCAGGAGATCCCCTTCACCATCCTGGATCACCGGGATGGCGAGATCGGCGCTGTCGGGGTGACCCTCAAATAGCCCGCATTTAATGTTGGGGCACATTCATCTGCCTGCTTTCTGGCGGGATAGGGTATTTCGAAGCCCCGTATCAGGGATATCCCGATATCAAAGGTCCCGACAGGGAGCCATAAGAAAAAGAGGAGCCCCGTGATGATGAAGAATCCCCGAAGCGACGACCTGATGTCTGCGGACGACCGTTTTCCCTGCGGTCATGCCCTGCTGGATGGGCCCGGGGGAAGGTATCCGGACATGTTCGATTTCTCCCCCGTCCCGCATCTGTTCCTTGATCGGAACGGGTTGATGATCGGGGTCAATCTCGCGGGGGCCA
>DASRZY010000266.1:0-39097 GCA_035685905.1 Syntrophales bacterium | reverse complement strand
GATGGTGGCTCCGGTGGGGAGATTCAGGATGAGTGACAGGAAGATTCCCCCGATCACCGCGATCAACGAGACACAGGCCGAAATCAACATGGCGCCCCTGAAACTTCGCGCAAGCTGCAATGCCGTCACGGCAGGCAGGATGAGCAAGGCGGAAACGAGCATGATCCCCACGACGCTCATGGTGAGGACGACAGTGATCGCCGTCAAAAGGGCCAGGATCGTGTTGAGCCTCTCCGTGCCGATTCCCGAAACACGGGCGAACTCCTCGTCGAAGGTCATCGAGAAGATTTCGTTGAAATAGAGGAAAATGACGGCCAGGACGACGAGAGACAGGGCGATGGAGATGTAGAGCTCTTCCGGTCCTATGGCCAGGATGTTGCCGAAGAGATAGCTGAAGAGGTCCACGTTGAATCCTCCAGCCACGCTGGCCAGGATCACGCCGCCGGCGATGCCGAAGGACGAGACGATTCCGATGGCGGCATCGCCGTAGAGTCTTGCCCTCTGGGTGAGCTTCAGGATTCCGAGGGAGCTCAACATCACGATGGGGATCGAGATGTATAGAGGATAGATCCGAAAGAGCAGTCCCAGTGCGACGCTGCCGAAGGTCACGTGCGCCAATCCGTCGCCGATGAGAGAGAAGCGGCGAAGGACGAGGATCACGCCCAGCGTGGAGCACAGAAGGGCGATGAAGGAACCGCAGAGCAGGGCCCTCTGGATGAAACCGTATTGCAGATACTCCAGAATCTCCATGTCTGTACCCTGTCCCCTGAACCCTGAACCCTGGACCCTTTCTTCTAGTGCCTGTGGCAGATAATGTGCTGGGAGTTCGCCCCGAACAGGTCGGTCATGTGATCCGATCGGCAGAAATCGTCGAATCCCCCGTAGAAGAGGAGCTTGCGGTCGATCCACAGCAGGTGATTGGCGTATTTGCCGATGTTTCCGATGTCGTGCGTGACAAGAATGATGGATGTGTTTCCGGCTTCGCTGAGATGTTTCAGCGTGCCGAAAAAAGAATCGCGCGCATCGGGATCGAGGGCTGCCGTCGGCTCATCCAGGATGAGAAGCTCCGGTCCGTGAACAAGGGCCCTGGCGATGAGGACACGCTGCTGCTGGCCCCCGGAAAGCTCGCCCACGCGGGCATCCTTGAACCCCGCGATCCCGAGCAGGTCGAGGACCCCATTGATCGCCTTCTCGTCCGACTTCGAGAGGTACCGCGGGAATCGTTTACCAGACAGCAGACCCAGGGCGACGATCTCGCGAGCCGTCGACGGGAAGTAGGGGTTGAAGGCAGCGAGCGACTGGGGGAGGTAGCCAATCCTGGCCCATTGCGGGAAGGTATCAATATCCTGGCCGAACAGACGGATCGCGCCCGTGAAAGGCTTTGCCAGTCCGAGGATCAACTTGATGAGAGTCGTCTTGCCGGACCCGTTGGGACCCACCAGGCCCACGAAGCTTCCTTTCTCGACGGCGAAGGATATGTCCTCGAGGACGGGAATCGAGTTGTAGGAAAAGCGCAGATTTTCAACCTCGATGATTTTCATGGGCATTCCAGTCCGACCTTGAGATTGTCCAGATTTCTGTCCATGATGCCGATGAACGTCTCCCCCCGGTCAAACTCCTCCTTGATCAGATTGTGAGCGCCGTGGAGTCTGATGAGGGATGCGCCTGTCTCGGATGCGATTGTTCTGGCCACCCGGGGGTCCAGCAGCTCCTCGTAGAAGAGATAGCGGGAACCATTCTTTTTCAGGGTCCGGGCGATCCTGGCAATGCTTCCCGGTGTGGGTTCCGCATCGGGGGAAAACCCGTATACGGAATCATAACCCAGGCCGTATCGGCTGGCAAGGTAATGGAAGGCGAAGTGCCCGCCGCTGACGATGCTCCGGACTTTGCAGCCCTGCAGAGCTGCACGGTACCGCTCATCGAGCGCCTTGAGTTTTTCGTTATAGGCTGCGGCGTTTTTCTCGTAAACATCCTTTCCTGAAGGATCCCTGCGGGACAGGCCATCGCGGATGTTGTCGACCATTTTCATCGCGTTCGCGAAATCAAGCCAGATATGGGGATCGGCATCGGACGCATGACGATGCCCGGAGTGGTCATGATGTCCATCCGGCTCACGGTCCAGGGTGATGCCTGTGCTTGCGTTCACGGCCTCAAGCTTTTTGTTCTGCAAGCCCTTCAGCAGATTCGCTGCCCACGGCTCCATTTCCGGACTGGTGTAAATGAACAGATCGGCCGAATTGAGCTTCACGATGTCGGCCGGCTTGGGCTCGAACCCATGCGGTTCCAAGCCGGGCGGCAGCAGGAGGGAAACATCGGCCCGGGAGCCGGCAACATTCTTTGCGAAGTCATAGAGGGGAAAGAGCGTGGTGACCACAACCAGTTTCCCCGAAGGGGTGCCGGTTTCCTTGCCCTGGCAGGACAGGGAAACGAAGCAGAGTGTCAAGAGAATCGGAAAGAGGCAGAGTGTTCTTTTGGACATGGGGCGGCCCTTCTCGCTCGAATTATTTCTTCGAGGTTTGGCAACCTGCGCAGACACCCGACAAGTTGACGACGATACTTTCAACGGATTCCCTGCCGGAACGGAACCGCTTCAGCCACTCTTCCGTGATCCCGGCAGTGGGGAGGCAGGATAGGTTCCGGCAGACCCTGCAGTAAAAGTGCGGGTGAAGAGGATTGTGGCTACAGGCCATCTCGTAAAATTTTTCGCCGTGATCCGTGGGGATCTCGCGGATAATACCCGCGGTTTTGAAAGAATCCAGGATGCGGTAAACCGTGACTTTATTGACGTGGCAATCCGGGCCGATCTGATCGAGGATGTCTTTGACGCAGAGAGGGATCCCTGTATGCATGAGCGCCGAAAGCACGGCCACCCGTTGTGACGTTTTAGAAAGGCCCGCATCCTGCAAGGTTGTGTTGATGTCGCAATGTTCCATAGCCGGAGATCAGTTTATTAAATATGCAACTGATTTGCAAATCTTTTCTCGGGTTCGGTGCGGCCAATCTTGCATGGTCCTCTGAAGTGCGCTATGGGAAGGAAAAGGAATCCCTGTCATGGACATCGTAGAACAGTTCGTCGGGCAGTTCGATCTCTATCTCGGGCAATCCGTGCTGCTCGCCTATGCCGTTGCCTATCTTGCCGGTGTTCTTGTCAGCCTGACCCCCTGTGTCTATCCCGTCATTCCCGTGACGGTTGCCTGTATCGGGGGCCAGGGCGGTGTGTCCGGAACACGGGGACTGCTGCTGTCGCTTTTGTTTGTTTTGGGGCTGGCTCTGACGTACACGGCACTCGGCCTTTTTGCGGCCATGACGGGAAAGCTGTTCGGAACCGTTCAGTCCAGTCCGTGGACGCAGGGTCTTCTCGGCTTGCTGTTCGTGTTCATGGCGCTTGCCATGCTGGATGTCTTTCATATCTCCCTGGAAAAATACATGCCCCGAAGCGTGACAACCCGCAGGCGCTCGGGCCTCTTCGGGAGTTTTGTGATCGGGGTGACGTCGGGCTTGATCCTGGGCCCCTGCACGACCCCCGTCCTTGCCGTCATCCTCGGGGTCGTTGCGGCGCGACAGGACGCGCTTTTGGGCGCATCCCTGCTGTTTGTCTTTTCGCTGGGCATGGGGTCGCTGCTCATCCTCGTCGGCACGTTCACCGGGTTGCTTGCGGGCCTGCCGAAATCGGGCGCCTGGATGGTCGCCGTCAAGAAAATCTCCGGCGTCGTGATGCTTGCGATTGGCGTGTATTTTCTGTACAGTGCGTTGTATACCTGATCGAGAGGCTGTGATAGACCGATGAGAAAAAGGTCACTTCTGCTGTTGCTTTTCTTTGTTTCGTTGTACGGATGCTCCACCGGCCAGGAACCTCCGAAAACTCCACCCGCGAAGATAGCCGTTGATACCGCGGCACCGGATTTCCGGCTCAAGGACATCAAGGGGCAGGAGGTGAATCTCAGCAGCTTGCGGGATCGTCCCGTCCTGCTCGTTTTCGCAACGACGTGGTGCCCCTATTGCAAAGAGGAAATCCCCAGGATCAAGGAAATTTACAAGCAGGGCAGGGGAAAGAAGCTCGAGGTGCTCAATATCTACGTAAACGAAACGGACAGCAAGGTTGCCGATTTCGCAGCCAGGTATACACTGCCCTACCGTGTGCTCCTGGACAAGGACGGCAGGGTGGCCGAGCAATACCAGGTCCGCGGGGTCCCGACCCTTGTCCTCCTGGACGGGCAGGGCAAGATCGTGTGCTACCAGTGCAGGAATCTCGAGGCCTCGCTCAAAGGATTGTAAAGGCCCGAGGAGCGAGGTTCGAGGATCGACTGGGAAGAGGGAGTGTCTGACTTCCTGATTCCCTTATCAACGTTTTCGCGGATCAACTCATCCACTCAATTCCCAATACCCCATTGACTCATATTTCTGCTGATTTCCCTTGCTTTTTTCCCCTGTTGCCGTTAAATTGCAAGTGAGAATCATTCTCAGTTGGTCGGGAAATGAGTGAGAAGGACACTACGGCGGCAGCGATAACAGAAAACAGGAGCGAGGAAAAGCGTCTCGTTCTGGTCGGTCATCCGAACGTGGGGAAAAGCAAGATCTTTTCTCTCCTGACGGGCCAGTATGTCATCGTGTCCAACTACCCGGGGACGACTGTGGAAATCAGCTCCGGGAAGGCCACGGAGCTGGACTGCCTCGTGGTTGACACGCCGGGAATCGGCGGCATCGTACCCCGCAGCGACGAGGAGCTGGTTGCCCTCCAGACCCTCCTGACCACAGAAAACGCAGACGTCCTGCAGATCGGGGATGCCAAGAACCTCCGGAGAACACTCCTGCTCACGCTTGCTCTCATCGAGACGGGCCTGCCGCTCGTCCTGGATCTCAACATGACAGACGAAGCGGAGAAAAAGGGCTACCACGTCGATGTGGCAAGACTTTCAAGGAGCCTCGGGTTCCCCGTTGCCATGACGGTGGCAACAGAAGGCAGGGGCACGAGCGAACTGCTGGACTCACTGCGCAGGCCGGCGAGATCGCCGCTGCGGATCACCTACGATACGCGAGTGGAAGTTGCCGCCCTGCAGATCGCGGAGCACCTGCCGGATTATCGCATATCCAAGAGGGCCATCGCACTGACGCTGCTGTCGGCAAACCCGTCCCTGGTGGACACACTGCTGGGCAGGCACGAAAAAGAATGCCGGGCGGTCAAGGAGATCATCGCCCGGACGCAGGGCGAGGTTCTCGAGCCCCTGCAGCAGCTGATCATGAATGCCAGGACAGCCTGTGTCGAGAGGCTGATCCGCGAATGCCAGACACAGGCGAAAAGGCCGGGGTTCCGGTCGCGATTCGCCGGTTTCCTGGACCGGGTATCGATCCACCCGCTGTGGGGCGCGCTGACGCTGTTCGGGATCCTCTTCGTGATTTATGAATTCGTGGGAGTCTTCGCTGCCGGGACCGTCGTCGACTTTTTCCAGGACGTCATTTTCGGGGAAGTGCTTCTTCCGCCGGTCGTCCGGGTCGCGTCCGCCATCCCCTTCATCGTCGTGAGGGATTTTCTGGTGGGGCCCTACGGTCAGATCACGATGGGCATCACACTGGCCCTCGGCATCGTGTTACCGACGGTGACCGCTTTTTTCCTCGTGTTTTCCATCCTGGAAGACACTGGTTATCTGCCCCGGCTGCAGGTGATGCTGAACCGGCTCTTTTCTTTCGTGGGGCTCAACGGCAAGGCCGTCATCCCGATCGTGCTGGGATTCGGTTGCGGTACCATGGCTGTGATCGTGACGAGGATCCTGGAGACCCGGCGGGAACGGATCATCGCCACGCTGATCCTTGCCCTCGGGATCCCCTGTGCCCCGCAGATGGGCCTCATCCTCGGCCTGTTCGCCAAGATCGGTTTCATCCCTCTTATTTTGTTCTTCGTTTTTCTCACGTGTCAGCTGATTGCAGCGGGCTGGCTCGCCTCGAGGCTGTTCCCGGGGGAGACGACCGCTTTCGTCACGGAGCTGCCGCCCTATCGGCTGCCGCAGGCAGGAAACGTCGCCAGCAAAACGGTCTATCGATCCTACTGGTTCATCCGGGAAGTCATCCCCTGGTTTCTCATAGGAACAGCCATGCTCTTCCTGGCCGACCTGACAGGCGCTCTTCCGGGGCTCAAGAGGCTCCTGCAGCCGGTCGTTGTCGGCATGCTCGATCTGCCGGCGCAGACCTCGGAGGGCTTTATCCTGGGTTTCCTGAGAAGGGAATACGTGGCGGCGTACTTTTTCGACATGTACGGCAAGGGCCTGCTGGACAATCTCCAGGCCTTTGTCAGCACAATGGTGATGACGCTGTTCATTCCCTGCACGGCAAGCACCTTTGTGATCATCAAGGAACGGGGCACCGGTGTCGGCCTCGCCATTGTTGGATTTGTCACGGTCTATGCGATTCTTGCGGGAACAGTCATCAATTTTGTGCTTCGGTTTCTGCACGTAACATTCTAATGAGGATACAAAATGGAAGAAATCTGCAAACCCTGCACCGCTGAGGAACGGGAAGAGCTTCTCGAGGAGCTCTGGACAACCCTCGAGTTGGACCGGATCACCCCCCAACCGGGCTCCCGCATGCCGCTTGCAAAGCTCGGCAATGCAGAGCGACTCTCTTTGCTTATCCAGGGGGGGGACATCCGGACCGAGGCAGACCAGGCCGTCCTGACCGAGCAGGGATATCAGAAGGCCAAAGAGGTTGTCCGCAACCACCGGCTCTCGGAGAGGCTGCTCCACGATGTCCTGAACCTCCAGAGCGATGAAATGGAGCGTTCGGCCTGCCGCTACGAGCACATGCTGGATTCGGAAGCAGCCGACTCCATCTGCATCCTGCTTGGCCACCCGAGGACCTGTCCCCACGGCAAGTACATCCCCCCCGGGGAGTGCTGCGATGCGGGAGAGACATCGCTGAGGCCCCTCGTGGTACCCCTGACGGAACTCGATCCCGGGGAGGACGCGACCGTGGCCTACGTGGGGACCCGGGACAACGGGAGGCTTTCCTATCTGACGTCTCTCGGTGTCGTCACGGGAAGACCTGTGCAACTCTCGCAGAAGAGACCTTCGTATATCGTCAAGGTCGACGAAAATGCCGTGGCCTTCGATGAATCCATCGCCAGGGAGATCTTTGTCAGGCCCGCCTTGAGGCGACGATCCCGGGGCAGAGGGGGGCACCGCTGGCGATTACGGTGGGGCTCAGACAGGTGATCGGAAAACCGGGCGGCGGAAAATGGATGGCCAGAAGGTGAGGAGAACCATGGAACAATCGATGCGTATGACGAAGCGCAGGAGTCTTGTTCTGGACATCCTGCGGGATCATGGCCACCTCGATGCCTACGAGCTCCTGGCCATGGCGAGGAAGAAAGACCCCCGCATCAGCCTTGCCACGGTGTATCGCGCGCTGGCCTATTTCCGTGAGCGCGACGTGATTCACGGGCGTACCTTCGGCGAGGGCCATTCTCACTTCGAGATCCACGACGCGGAAACGGGAAGCCACGCTCATTTCGTCTGCACGCGCTGCGGCAAGGTCCGGGAGATCACCGGCAGGTTCATCCGGGACATGGAGGCACTGGCGCGCAGGGAGAAGTTCAGCATCTCGCGGGCCCATCTCGATCTGTTCGGGCTCTGCGAGGAATGTTCAAAAAAAGAATCCAGAAGAAATTCTGCAAGGAGGCAGGGATAATGGCCGCATCCAGAGGTCGCGACGAGGTGGTGTGCCGATACTATCGGAAGCCCGGGAAAGTGAACACGCGCGATGTCCTGGAGGCGGCAGGCAGGCGTGCCGGTGAACTGGGAATCAAAATGGCTCTCATCCCGAGCGTGAGCGGGGAAACGGCGCTGGCTGCCGTCGATGTGCTCGGCGGGGCATCGCAAATCATTGCAATCACACACGTGGCGGGCTTCGGCGAGCCCAATGTGCAGGAAATGGGCGCTGGCAACAGGATGCGTCTCGAGTCGGCGGGGGTGCGCATCTTCACAGGCCAGCACGCTTTTGGAGGCGTGGGGCGCGCGGTGCGAAACAAGCTGGGGACCTACCAGGTCGACGAGATCATGGCCTTCACCCTGAGGACCTTCGGGCAGGGTACCAAGGTGGCCGTCGAGATTGCCCTCATGGCTGCCGATGCCGGTCTTGTCAGGACCGATGAAGATATCATCTCGACGGGTGGAACCGGGAAGGGCGTGGACACGGCCCTTGTCATCCGTCCTTCGAACAGCTTCCGTTTCTTTGAGTTGAAGGTCCGGGAAGTCATCTGCAAGCCGCGGGAGTTCTGAATCTAGGGCAAAGGGTTCAGGGTAAAGGGTAAAGGTGAAGGAAAGAGAGAAAGGAGAAAGAGAATGCTGTCGGAGAGATTGCTGGAGCGTTATGCAGAGGTGATGATCTGGGGCCTGACAACGGCCCGCAAGAAGAAGTATCGGAAGGGCGAAATCGTGCGAGTCTATTTCGACTTTCCGGCCGTCCGGCTGGCGGAGATCCTCCAGAAAAAGCTGATCGGGATGGGGATCCACCCCGTCCTCCGGTCAGGGCCGACCCCGGCCATGGAAAAGAATTTTTTCGGCCTTTCGGACAAAAAGCAGCTCACCTTTCTGGCCCCCGGCGACCGGGAGCTTTCCGAGCACCTCAACGGCAGCATCTACCTCTACGCCCCTGCGTCACTCACACATTTGCGGGACGTGGATTCAAAGAGGATCGCCGTGGCCACGGTGGCCAGGAAAGCCTTGAAAGACATATTGGATAAACGGGACAGCGAAGGGACGTTCGGGTGGACCCTCTGCATGATGCCGACCCCTGAGCTTGCGGCACAGGCGAAACTGACGATGGCCCAGTATGAAACACAGATCATCAAGGCCTGCTATCTGGACGCGGATGATCCCGTCGGGAAATGGGAGAGCATCCACCGGGAGGTGAGCGGCATCAAGAAATGGCTCAACGCCATGGCGGTATCCTTCTACCACGTGGAGGGGAAAAATCTGGATCTGAAGATCACTCCCGGCCGGCATCGCAAGTGGGTGGGCATATCGGGGCACAACATCCCGAGCTTCGAGATCTTCCTGTCCCCGGACTGGAGGGGCACCGAGGGTCGCTATTACGCAAACATGCCGTCATTCCGCAGCGGCAACTACGTGGCAGGGGCCACACTGGAATTTCACAAGGGAGTCGGCTCCGTCGTGAGCGCAGAGAAGGGGGAGGAATTCACCCGGAAACAGCTTGTCATGGACGAGGGTGCGAGCCGGGTGGGCGAGTTCTCCCTCACGGATAAACGATTTTCCCGGATCGACCGGTTCATGGCCAACACCCTGTTTGATGAGAACTTCGGCGGAAAATACGGCAATTGCCACCTTGCCGTCGGATCCTCCTACGCGGACACCTATTCGAAGAACCCTGCGCAGCTCACGCCGGCAATGAAAAGGCAGCTCGGTTTCAACGATTCGGCACTGCACTGGGATCTCGTGAACACGGAGCCCAAGACCGTCACGGCTCAGATGACTTCCGGGAAAAAGGTTGTGATTTACGAAGAGGGCGTGTTTAAATACTAGGCAAGAAAAGGTGCCCGTCCTTGCCCTATTCCTCGATTTCAATGGCCTCGACGGGGCAGGACTCGGCGGCTTCACGGCAGGCATCCTCGAATTCCCCGGGGATGTCGTCGTCGAAGCGGCAGACCGCCAGCTCGCCTTTCATCTCGAAGACATCCGGGCAGATGTCCACGCAGCTCTCACAGCCGATACAGAGATCCTCGTCGACGATGGCTTTCATTTCCCCTCCTTTTTCCAGCACCCATAGTCGTCTCGAGAGCAGAGCCTGGAAAAAATCGAAAAAATGGGACGTGACGATTTTTATGGATGATATCCCCGGGTAAAGTCAACTCTTTTTCAGAACGATTTTGATCTCGAAGGAAACGGCTCGAGAGAAGCAGGATGTTTCAAGATTCATGATGAATGATTGGGAGGGTTGGCCATGGTGGAGATCACGAAGTTCATTCCGAAGGAGCGCAGGGGTCTCGTTGTGGTCGTCACCGGATATGGCAAAGGGAAGACTACGACGGCCTTCGGTCTTGCCGTGCGGGCATGCGGTCATGACATGAGGGTGTGCGTCATCCAGTTCATGAAGGGCGACCTGTATTCCGGGGAGTGGGACGGCGTGAAGAAGATGAACTGTGCCATCGAACTTCATGCAACGGGCAAGGGCTTCTGCGGGATCCAGGGCAACCCGTACCCATTCAAGGAACACCGTCAGAATGCACAGGATGCAGTCGCCCTGGCTCAAGAGAAGATGGCCTCGGGCCTGTTCGACCTGATCATCCTCGACGAGATCAACAATGCCCTCCATCTCAAGCTTGTCGACCTGGAACAGGTCGTGGCGATCATCGAGAAGAAGCCGCCTCTCCTGCACCTGGTCCTCACGGGCAGGGACGCGCACCCGCGGGTCATCGATCTTGCCGATACAGTGAGCGAGGTGGTGGAGATCAAGCATGCGTACAGGAAAGGAATCGAACCGCAGCCGGGCATAGACTACTGAATCAGCAAACAGCAAAAAACAGCAAACAGCAAACAGATCTTCATTGACGATGGCTATTGCTGCTTTAGGCTGTAGGCTGTCTGCCGTCGGCTCTTTTTAATGAAACCCCTTGACAGGATTTGGCAATCCGAAGATATTAACGATTCCAGGAATGAAGACTTTGCAAAGGAGGCAGAGATGCTTCTCATTGAAGATCTCCAGGTGAAACTGGGCGAGAAGGAAATACTGAAGCACATCGATCTGCAGATCAACTCGGGGGAGACGCACATCCTGTTCGGTCCGAACGGGTCCGGCAAGACATCGCTCCTCATGACAATCATGGGATATCCCCAATACCGGGTGACGGCGGGCAAGATCTCCTTCAAAGGGGTGGACATCACGAATCTCCCGATGAACGAGCGCTCGAAGCTCGGGATCGGGATGTCCTATCAGCGGCCGCCGACAATCAACGGGGTGAAGACGCGAAAGATGGTCGAGATCTGCGGGGGCGGAAGGGAAAAGCTGGACATCGATGCCATGGCCGATAAAGTGAACTTCACCGATTTTCTCGAACGGGACATCAACGCAGGATTCTCCGGGGGGGAGATCAAGCGATCGGAGCTGCTCCAGCTCATGGCCCAGAAACCGGACCTGATGCTGTTTGATGAACCCGAATCGGGCGTGGACATGGAAAATATCACCCTGATCGGCACATCGATCAGCCATCTCCTCCAGCGGGACATTCACACGGACCCTGAAAAGTCGCAGCGCCAGATCAAGAGAGAGCGCACGAGGATGGGGCTGATCATCACACACACGGGATTCATTCTGGATTATGTGACGGCGGACAAGGGGCAGGTGCTCTACCAGGGAGTTCTTTCCTGCAGCAACAACCCCACGGACATCTTCAACTGCATCAAAGAAATGGGATATGCGGAGTGTATACGATGCCAGATCTGAGCGAAAGAGCCGCAAAGGCAAAAGACAAGAAAGCGGCAATCGGTCCCGATGTGGATCTGTCGACCTTCACGGCGGAGCCCGTCAAGCACGATTATGTAAGCGATCTCAAAACCCTTCCGATGATCGATCAGGAACGGTTTATCCAGGCGGGGGTTGACGCCGAGGAGAAGGGGAGGGCGGGAACCTACATCCAGATGGATACGGCGGTCGTCCACTCCCACGCAAGCCAGGAGGGCCTCCAGGTGATCCCGATCAAGGAGGCGCTGAAGAAGTACGACTGGGCAAGGGAGTATTACTGGAAGCTCGTTTCCGTCGATGCCGACAAGTACACGGCCGCGGCGGAGCTCCAGCTTCATGACGGATACGTCATCCGGGCGCTGCCCGGCGCAAAGGCAATCTGGCCCGTGCAGGCCTGCCTGTACCTGGACAAGGACAACATCAGCCAGTACGTCCACAATTTGATCATCGCAGAGGAGGGCTCGGAGCTCCACGTGATCACGGGTTGTGCGACGTCTCCGCGGCTCAAGCGGGGGCTGCACGTCGGCATCTCCGAGTTCTTCGTCAAGAAAAACGCAACGCTGAGCTTTACGATGATCCATCACTGGGCCGAAGAGGTGATGGTCAGGCCCCGTTCCGTTGGGATCGTCGAGGAGGGCGGGCTGTTCCTGAACAACTACATCTGCATGAAGCCCGTCAAGAGCCTGCAGATGTACCCGACGACGCACCTTGTCGGCAAAGGCGCCGTCGCCCGTTTCTCCAGCCTGCTTGTCGGTTCCCCGGGTTCGGAAATCGATGTGGGGGGAAGGATCTTCCTGAAGGCCGAAGACACCCGTGCCGAGATCATCGCCCGGGCCATTTCCAACGGCGGGACGATCATCAACCGGGGCGACCTCATCGGTGAAGTGCCGGGTATCAAGGCTCACCTCGAGTGCAAAGGGCTCTTGCTCAAGGGAGGCGTGATGCACGCCATCCCGGAGCTCAGGGGCACCGTTGACGGTGTCGAGATGTCGCACGAGGCGGCCGTCGGAAAGATCGCCCAGGAGGAGATTTACTACCTCATGTCGAGGGGGCTCTCCGAGGAAGAGGCGACGGCGACAATTGTCCGGGGGTTCCTGAACGTGGACATCCCGGGGCTGCCGCCCCAGCTCAAGGCGGAGATCGACCGCGCCGTCGACATGACATCCAAAGAAGTGATGTAACGGGGAAGGTTCGAGGACCGAGGAACGAGGTTCGAGGATGGAAAAAGGATCGGGGAGAGCTTTCCCCGATCCTTTTCTTTTTCACTGACCACTGATCACATCTTTTCAATAGCGCTGATCTTTTTCTCGACCTCCCTTTTCATTTGGATGAGCTTTTCTGAAACCTCGATCGGATAAGGCGGAGTGTTCTTGAGGTGCCGCAGGTGTGCAGGGAGGGAGGAGAGTTCACCCGCGGCGCGGGACCGGATGTCGGCAAGCGTTTCCGGTTGAGCCAACCTTTTCCCGTCCCTCATGTACGGCCTGATCAAGGGACTGCCTTCCTGAATGTCGCCTTCCAACGTCAAAAGATCGCCTGCCATCTCGAGGCCCCGGAAACGCCTGTAGACCTGTTTCCTGCCGGGCCAGGTCGCTTTGCCCTCGGATTGCTTCAACTTCGGCTTCCCTGCGTACTCCATCAGTTTGTAGGCGCAATCCAGGTAGGGGGCATCGGAGGATACGTCCATCTTCGTTCCCACCCCGAAGCCCGTGATCGGGGCCCCTTTCGAGTAAAGATCGACGATGGCGTACTCATCGATGTTGCCGCTGGCAAAGATCTGCACATCTTTCAGACCGCCCTCGTCGAGGATTCTGCGCGCCTTGACGGCAAGATCCGCCAGATCGCCGCTGTCCAGTCGGATTCCCCGGATCGGGATTCCTTTCCTGCGGAGCTCTGCTGAAATATCGACGAGATGCTTTGTCCCCCGGATCGTGTCGTAGGTGTCGACCAGGAGTGTGACGATGTCGGGGTTTGCAAAGGCGAACCGGAGATAGGCATTCTTTTCGTCTTCGTGGGCCTCGATGAAGGAATGGGCCATGGTTCCGAATGCGGGGATCCCGTAGAGATGCTCCGCAAGCACCGTTGCCGTACCGTCGAACCCGGCGATGTAGGATGAACGAGCGGCATAGAGGCCGGCCTCGGCGCCATGTGCCCTGCGGAGCCCGAAGTCGATGAGCTTCGCCCGCCCGTCGGCGGCCAGTACGGATCGCGCGGCCTTCGATGCGATCAATGACTGGAGGTGAAGCAGGTTGATGACCCTGCTTTCCACGAACTGCGCCTCGCCGATGGGGGCCACGACCCGCAGGATCGGCTCATCGGTGAAGAAAAGCGTTCCCTCCGGCATGGCCTCCACGCTGCCCGTGAAACGGAAGCCGGCCAGGTAATCCAGGACCTTTTTCGAGAACCGTTTTGTGGATGCCAGATAGTCCAGCTCGACCGGCGAAAAACGGATTTGCTCGAGGAAATCAAGGACGGACTCGAGCCCCGCCGCCATGAAAAACCCCCGGTGCTCGGGCATCTTGCGGACGAAGAATTCGAAAACAGCCTCGCCGTGCATATCGTCTTGAAGGTATCCCTGGAGCATGGTGAGCTGGTAGAGGTCGGTCAGAAGGGGGCTCGACATCGGATTGAGTATGGGAATGTTTTCGGGATGGGTCATGGCTGTCTGAGGTGTTGAAGTATTTTTTTGTGTTGCAGACAAAATATCCGCAGCAACCCGGATATTCAAGGGGAATTTAATCCCGTCTCATATGCACGGATTTCGAAACCGGCGGCATCGCCGGAGTTTGCCTTCCTTCAACCCATGGTGTATAGCTCTCCCATGATCCGAGGACTGATTGAACCGGTGCGTTCCATCCTGGCTGAGCTGCACGATCTCACGGGGAAAGAGATCGACTTTATTCTCAAGCCGGACCTGAAGTCCCTGGCCCGGATACGGATGGCGGGCGATCTCGTGAGATCTCACACACTTTTCTACCGGGACGCGGAAAACCCCCTGATCAACCACGTTGTCGCAAACGAGTGTGCCCACCTGATCCGGATTTTCCGGGCGCCTGGCGAGATGCGTCGCGTCGCCGTGGCAAACGAGAGAACCATGGCGAGATACCGGGAAGAGATCCGGGCGGATATTCAGAAGCTCTCGCTGATCCACGGTCTCGACACCCTGAGAAGCTTCATCCCCCTGTGGTACGAGGCTGTTGTCTTTCAGGTCACGAGGATGCCGACGGACATCATGATCGAGCGCTGGCTCTACGAGGATCACCCTGCCATGCGGGATCTTCAGCTGGCGGCCCTGAAGGAGCAGCATGAAAAAGCCCTGTCCGTTCTCTCCCTGAACATCCGGAGGATGACACCCGGGAAGATCTATGATGCCACCCAGATCATGAATTACGTCTTCTTCAAGCTCATGGGGGAGATGTTGGGGGTCCATCTCACCGAACCCTACGAGAAGAGCCGCTACCTGCTGGAAGGGGAGGGGCTGGCGACGTGGACGGCCGGGCATTACAGCCAGGACCACGAGGGGGACGTCTCGGTCATCGATTACTGGGCCCGATCTCTCCAGGTCTCGGAATGGTTCGAGTGGCGGCGATTCGACGAGATCTCGCAGGACACGATTCACTGAAGCGGTTCAAAGCACAAGCCGCCTCGTCCAGGCCCCGGCTTGATCGATTTGCAACCACCGGGGCTGGCTGGTCTCAAAGGAGTTTCGCCAGCGGCGTGTACTCCATCCCGAAGGATTCGGCCACGGCCCGATACGTCACGTTTCCCCGGTAGATGTTTACGCCTCCGGCAAGATCGGGATGCGCTGCAGGCGCCCCCGGCATCCCGAGGGTTGCCAGCATGACCACATAGGACAGCGTGGCGTTGGAAAGGGCGATGGTGCTCGTGCGCGGGACGGCGCCGGGCATGTTGGTGACGCCGTAATGAAGGACGCCGTCGACAAGGTACACCGGGTCCGAGTGACTCGTCGGGCGGATCGTCTCGATGCACCCGCCCTGGTCGACGGAGACGTCGATGACGACGCTCCCTTTCGACATGCGGGCAATCATCTGCCTCGTGACCACGCGCGGCGTGCGTGCCCCCTTGATGAGGACGGCGCCGATAAGAATGTCGGCCTCGGCGACGGCCTCTTCAATGGAGAGGGGATCGGCGCTGCGGGTGATGAGCCGCTCGTGAAGCACCTCCTCGAGATGGCGCAGCCGTTCGATGCTCGCGTCGAGGACAGTGACTTCGGCCCCCATTCCGAGGGCGATTCGGGCCGCGCTTGCGCCGACGATGCCACCCCCGATGATGGTCACCCGTGCCGGCTCCACACCGGCAACCCCCCCGATCAGCTTACCGGACCCGCCGTTCACCTTTTCAAGGTAGCAGGCCCCGATCTGAACGGCCAGCCTTCCCGCCACCTCGCTCATCGGCTTGAGCAGGGGAAGCTGACCGTCGGGGAGCTCAACGGTCTCATAGCCAATACCCGTGACGTCCCGTTTGATCATCTCAAGGGTCAGTTCCCGTTGGGCGGCCAGGTGAAGGTAGGTGAAAAGGACCACGCCGGGCCTGAGAAATTTATACTCCGCCGGCAGGGGCTCCTTGACCTTGACGACGAGCTCTGCGCTCCAGGCGGAGGGCGCATCGGGGACAATGGAAGCCCCGGCGGCGCGATATTCGGCATCGCTGAAGCCGCTGCCGGCGCCGGCGCCCGTTTCCACGGCCACCTGATGCCCCGCTTCGGTAAGCCGCTTGACCCCTCCCGGCGTCATGGAGATCCGGTATTCGTTGTCCTTGATCTCTTTCGGGATCCCGATGATCATTTCTGTAGATGACCTCCTTGCCTGGCGTCGGTCGAGAATTCTCATCTCTCCCTGTAACACTATAAATGGCACGGCAGGAAAATGCAAAGAGTGGGTGGTCCTGTGGCGAGATTTTGCAATGGAATCGTTGAAAACGTCTCTGACTGGCAGGGCAAAAGCGAAGTGTGTTAAAATGTGTCCGTCATGATCACCGTGCCTCTGGAAGGGTGTCCGTATGAAAATCTGTCATTCCTGCAGGAAAGAAATTTCCATGGAGAGAAAAGTCGGACGCCAGGAGACGTGCCCGTCCTGCGGGGCCGACCTGCACGTCTGCCTGAACTGCAGCTTCTACAGCCCGGGGGCCTACAACGATTGCCGCGAGCCGCAGGCCGAGCGTGTCGTCGACAAGCGGCGGAGCAACTTCTGTGACTACTTCAGCTATGGGGATGGCCCTGCGAGGCCGAAGGGGGAATCCGGGAAGGACGACCCCCGCAGCCGGCTCGACTCCCTGTTCAAGAAATAGCGCGACCCATCGCGACTCAAGCGATTTATTGACGGGGCCACCCCTGCGAATTACATTATCCCTATAGTAAACGGAGGACTGAAAAAATGAAAACGACTCATGCAAGGCAGGAGTCTCAGGCAGACTTGCTGCCGCCCATTGACAGGGCCGCACCGACCAGGACGGAAACGGCAACGTTTGCACTCGGCTGATTCTGGGGGCCCGATGCACAGTTCGGGTGCATCAACGGAGTTGTGCGAACGAGGGTCGGTTACGCCGGCGGGACGAAGCCCAACCCCACATACCACGACCTGGGAGATCACAGCGAAACGCTGCAGATAGAATTCGACCCGGAGCGCATTACATACGAGGAGTTGTTGAGACTCTTCTGGAAGGCCCACGATCCAACCTGGCCTGCGCAGTCGAGGCAATACAGGGCGGCATTGTTTTATCACGGGGAAGAGCAGAAAAGGCTTGCTCTGGAATCGAGAGAGCGGGAGCAGGCAAGGCATGGCCGGGCGATCCGGACAGATGTTTTTCCCTTCCCGGACTTTTATCGGGCCGAGGACTATCACCAGAAATACTATCTCCGGCAAGACCGGATACTGATGGGCGAGTTCCGTGCCATTTACCCCGAAACGCGGGACTTCACAGATTCCACGGCTGCTGCGCGCGTGAACGGGTATCTTGCCGGCTACGGGTCACGAACCGCGCTTCAGCATGATCTCGACCTGTTGGGGCTTTCTCCCGAAGGCCGCAAACGGCTGCTCGATTCCGTTTCCTCTCGCTGAAGGTCGATTCCCCTGCTTCAACCGTCGGGGAAATGTTCCTCCCCTGGACAGGACGACGCCGAGATTTACTTTTCGATCTTGTCCAGGTCCTCGCTGACATCCCGGTGAAATTTCAGCTTCAGATAATCCTGCGTCATGGGCATGTTGAGCTCCAGCCGGTGGATCACCTGGATGCTCGCGCGCACCTTGCGCGGGGAACAGGCCACAAGGTGCCCTCCGGATTCCAAATCCGTCGAAAGGAAGTGGAGATGATGCCCGGGCACGCTGAGCGAGGCCATGAATTCGGGTGTGTAAAACCCTGCCAGGGTTCCCGTGATGTTCTCGAAGCTGAAGATCGACTGTTCCGCGACGATGTCGGCAAGAGGGCGGTAATTCGCCTGCTTGGGCACTGAGCGTGCCCTGACGCGGGCAAACTCCCCGTCGATGCGGATTGCATAGAAGATGTTGGGGGAGGGGATGAGGCTTTTGAGCCACTCCAGAAATCTGCCGTATTGCACTTCGCCGTGGAGATCGAAGAACATGTCGGGCTTGAAAAATGTGACCTCGGCATAGGGTGTCAGGGCAGGGTCGTCTATTCGATTGACCCGGCCATCTGCGGTGATCTGGTAAATGGCCCCGTCCAGGATGACCATCTCCCCGTCGAGATCGTCGAATGTGCCGATACCGAAGTCCCCGCGTTTCATGATCTCATTGAGATGGATGTTCTCTTCGTAAATCCCCTCGACGAGGGCATTGAGCGGCGCGCAGATGTAAAGCGAGCCATCTCGTTGACCATTTGATTTCATTCTTCTTCCTTGCGGCATGTCGCCGTCCTCGCAGTTAACGGTGGTTACCGCTGTCGCCGAATCAAACGCGCATGCAAAATGTGAACCGCAAAAATCATCCGGGGGAGGATCGGGTTGGGTCCAAGGGGAAGGGGGGTGCTCCGGAAGATATGGCACGCCGTCTTCCGGGCGATGCAGGCTGTCTCTGGCGGAGGGCCGAGGACCTGCCCGACCCGGAATTCACTGCTACAGGCGCTGGGCCTGATGAATGTTGTAAGACTCCGGCCTGGTCATCGAAACGTTGCCATCTTCCAGATACTCGTCGTATCCCGTCATCCGGTCGATGATCCCGTCGGGGGTGATCTCGACAATCCTGTCGGCCACCGAAGAGACCAGTTGATAGTCGTGGGAGCAGAAGAGAATCACGCCCGGAAAGGCGATCAGCCCATCGTTCAGGGCGATGATGGATTCCATGTCCAGGTGGTTGGTCGGCTCGTCGAGGACGAGGGCGTTGGCGCCGGAGAGCATCATCCTGGATAGCATGCAGCGGACCCGCTCGCCGCCCGAGAGGACCGAGGCTTTCTTCAGCGCCTCTTCGCCGGAGAAAAGCATCTTCCCGAGAAACCCCCGGGCGAAGGTTTCCCCCTCGGTTTCGGGGCAGAACTGGCCGAGCCACTCGACAAGGTTCAGGTCGTTATTAAAAAATCCGCTGTTCTCCTTGGGGAAATAGGAGTGGCTGATGGTGACCCCCCAGCGGAAGCTTCCGCTGTCCGGTTCCAGTTCCCCGGCGAGGATCTGGAAGAGGGTGGTCTTTGCCAGGCTGTCTTCGCCCACAAAGGCGATTTTCCCGCCCCGGTTGACGTTGAGGGTGATGTTGTTCAGGACGTCAACCCCGTCGATCTTCTTGGAGAGTCCACTGATCTCCAGGATGACATCGCCGCAGGGCCGCTCGGGCTTGAAGGCGATGAACGGATATTTGCGGGACGAAACCGGCATGTCCTCGAGGGTGAGTTTCTCCAAAAGATTTTTTCTGGATGTGGCCTGCTTTGCCTTGGAGGCGTTGGCACTGAAACGCTGGATGAACTGTTTCAGTTCCTCGGCCTTGGCGGCGTTCTTCTTGTTGTCGTTCTGTCTCTGTTTCAGATGGAGCTGGCTTGCCTGGTACCAGAAGTCATAGTTTCCCGTATACACCTGGATGCGCCCGAAGTCGATGTCCGCCACGTGGGTGCAGACCTGGTTCAGGAAGTGGCGGTCGTGGGAGACGATGATGACCGTGTTCTGGAAACGGGAGAGAAATTCCTCGAGCCAGGCGATGGACCTGAGGTTCAGCTGATTGGTCGGTTCATCCAGCAGGAGGACATCCGGGTTGCCGAAGAGTGCCTTGGCGAGAAGGACCCTGACCTTGTCGGCCCCGTCGAGTTCCTTCATCCGCTTTTGTCGCAGCTCCTCCGATATGCCGAGTCCGCTCAAGAGCACCGCCGCCTCGGATTCCGCTTCATAGCCGTTGATCTCGCCGAATTCGGCCTCCAGCTCCCCGCAACGGATGCCGTCCTCCTCCGAGAACTCTCTTTTGGCGTAGATCGCTTCCCGTTCGGCCATCAACGCATAGAGCCGCTCATGGCCCATGATGACGGTGTTGAAGACCGTTTCCTCGTCATAGGCGAATTGATCCTGGCTCAGGACCGCCAGCCTCTCCCCGAGTCCGATGGAGACCGTGCCATGATCCGGCTCGATCTCGCCTGCGAGAATCTTCAGGAAAGTCGATTTCCCGGCGCCGTTGGCGCCGATCAGCCCATAGCAGTTTCCCGGGGTGAACTTGATGTTGACGTCTTTGAAGATCACCCTCTTGCCGTAGGAGAGGGCCACGTTTGATGCGATGATCATCTCATTTTCCTTTATAAAAAAGAGCTCCCCCTGAGGCGGGGGAGCTCTTTTGTTCAGAATGATGCTGAGGTCTTACATCTTGCGTACGTTCGATGCAGCCGGACCCTTGGGGCCGGCGACCACTTCGAAGCTTACCCGCTCACCCTCGGCCAGCGATTTGAAACCATCGGCCTGGATGGCGGAATGATGTACGAACACGTCCTTGCCACCGTCCTGTTCGATAAAGCCAAAACCCTTTGAATCATTGAACCACTTTACTTTTCCTTCTGACATCTTTGCTACTCCTTTGTGTGGGGTTCCTCCTGGGAACCCTTAAAATAATGCCGAGTGAATCGGCGGAACGTCTGTTTTTGCGCACAAAAAAACCGCACTTGCCGTTGTTGATGGTTTGTGCGGTCTACTTTTCTGTACTGAGCTGATCACAAAAACTTAACTGCACATCAAGTGATGCGTAAGATAAACGATCCTCGACGGGAATGCAAGCTTTATTTATTGAGCGACCAGCTTCTGCAGTTCCTCGGCAAATATGTCGTACGTGTGTTTGCCGAAAAGGACGAAACGGACCCGTTCTATCTCCGGGTGATCTGTCAGGTAATCAAAGGCCGTCTTCAGGGCGATGCGGGCTGCCTCGTTGAGCGGGTAGCCGTAGGCGCCCGTGCTGATGGCCGGGAAGGAAACGCTCTTGATACCTTTCTTCGATGCCAGCTTCAGGCTCTCCAGGTATGCGCTCTTCAGAAGCCCCGCCTCGTTTCGGTTCCCGCCGCTGTAGACGGGCCCCACGGTGTGGATGACATACCTGGCCTTCAGGTTGCCGCCCCTTGTGATGACGGCCTGGCCCGTGGGGCAGTAGCCGATCTTCCTGCACTCTTCCATGATCGCAGGTCCGCCGGCACGATGAATCGCCCCGTCCACGCCGCCTCCGCCCCGAAGGCCCGAATTGGCAGCGTTCACGATGGCATCGGTTTCCTCTTTGGTAATATCCCCCTCAACAATCGACAACGTGGATGTGTTGATCTTGACTTCCATGACATTCCCTCTTTATCGCGGGAGAAAGAGTTGATTGGTTGAATAGTTGATAAGTTGATTAGCCAAAGAGACCCATTGATTCTACCTAGTCAACCAATTACCCAATCAACCAGTTACTTTTATGGGGACACCGTCCCCATAAACGAGCATCCGGTAGGTCTTCTCGATGCGATCCCAGTTCTCCTCGCGGTCCATGGACCAGTAGCGCCCGATGACGGAGACGACCCGGCCCAGCTTCATCTCGGCACACTTGTCCTCGATGATCTTCACATAGTTGGCCCCGCTTTCGGGCAGTTCACCGCGCCGACCGAGCATGGCGTGAATATACATCTCGCCGATGCCCTCCTTTTTCGCCATGTCCATGAGTGCAATCAGGTGATTCATCATGCCGTGGGAACTGAAGAACGACACGATTCCCATGAGGTGCAGGGCTGTTTTCCGTGAGCGCGCCTCGGCCATGGCCCTGCGGAAGGCTTCGTTCGCGAAGAAGCCGCCGCTTTCAATCGCCCTGTCGATCTTCAACCGGTCTGAGTAAACCCGCCTGCCCGCTCCCATGTGCAGGTGCCCCGCCTCGGAGTTGCCGACGGTTCCGGGGGGCAGCCCGACGGACTCGCCCGCGGCGGCCAGGACCGAGAAGGGGCAGGAGCCCAGCAACCGATCCATGACCGGAGTGCCCGCCCGGGCGATGAGATTCCCCACGGTTTCGGGGTTGTAGCCCCATCCATCGAGAATGAGGACAACAACGCGCGTCGAGCGCTTCACCGTTTTGCTCGACAGCAGCGATCTGCCCTCCATGCATCGCGGCGCCTCGATGCCGAACAGCTGAAGAATGGTGGGCGCTACGTCGGTAAGCTCGCCCTCCTTTCTAATCTGCAGAGAGGCATCGCAGTTCACGAGGACAAACGGAACCGGGCTCGAGGTGTGACCCGTGTCCACGGCGCCATCGGGGTAGAGCCATTTTTCCACCGTCCCGTGATCGGCGGTCACAAGGACAGGGATGCCCGCCTTGCCTGCTTCTTCAATGACGCGGCCCATCTCGCGGTCGACGGCCTCGACGGCGCGGATCACGGCGGGTTCGTTCTCGATGTGCCCGACGACGTCCACGTTGGGAAAATTCGTCAGGATGAAATCGTGGCGGTCCGCCCGGATCTCCCGGATGGTCGCGTCGGCCACTTCCGTGACGGACATCTCCGGCGCCTCGTCGAAGAGGGCCACGTCCTTCCGGGTGGGCACAACGATGCGGTCCTCACCGGGGAAGGCTTCCTGCCGTTTTCCATTGAGAAAGTAACTCACGTGAAAGGCCTTTTCGGCCTCGGTGATCTTCACCTGGCGGATGCCGCTTCGTGAGAGGACCTCGCTCAGCGTATCGCGCAGCGCCTCGTCGGGCGGGAAGGCGACAGCGCAACGGAGGTCCTTCGAGTACTCGATCATGGTCGTGTAATGAAGACCGAGAGGGCCCGCGGTGGGAAACTCGTGGAAATCATCCTCGATGAGGCTCCGCGAAAGCTCTACTTCCCTTTCACCGCGTATGTTGTAGAAGATCACCACATCGCCCCGCTTGATCCGCCCAATGGGTTTTCCAGCGGGGTCCACGAGGACCAGGGGGGTGAGCGTCTCGTCGTCCTCGCCGCGGGGGTAGGCATCCCGCACTGCCTGCGACATCGCGTTCGTCAAGATTGTTGTCATGGCATCCTTTCATCGGTATCCGAGATCGGCAACCGCCGTTTCAAAGGCCTTGAAAGGCCCATCATTGCTGCGGCGCCGGTCCATCATACTGGAAAAGCTCCCACCGGTCAAAGGGACCTTTTCGGTTGCAAAGGGGGCACCGAAGTGATAAAAATTACTCGAAAAAGCAGGACTTACGCGCATTATGAGGAAGTCGTCCTGGGAGAAAACCCAGGAAGAGTTATTACAGGAACGGGCCGAGGTGCTCGGCAGGGCGGGCGAGGCTCTCGCGGCGGCCCTTTCCGATGTGGAGAAAATCGGCCGTTCCATTTCCGCGAGCCTCCGGAAGGCAGGAGAGCGCCCGGACTCGGAACTTCTGTCCGAGATCAATGATGAAATCCGGCATTACAACCGGGCCCGCGAGTACGCTCAGCTTCGTTTATACTACCTCATCGTCACCAGGGAGGCCATGGGGTTTCGCCGCCACAAGACGGTCGAAGAAGTCTACAAAATCCCTCCCAAAAAGAAATATCTGTAATCCCCCATGGATCGTTACGCCAGGCAGAGAAAAAAGATGGTCGATTCCCAGATCCGCTCGCGCGGCATCGGGGACGAGCGTGTGCTGCGGGCCATGGAGAAGATCCCGCGCCACCTGTTCGTTGACGAAGGCCTGATCGACCAGGCATACAACGACAGCCCTCTGCCCATCGGCGAAAAGCAGACCATTTCCCAGCCCTATATCGTGGCGATCATGACGGAAGCCCTCGAGCTGAAGGGCCCGGAGAAGGTCCTGGAACTCGGCACCGGATCGGGCTACCAGGCGGCAATCCTCGCAGAATTGGCCGACAGGGTGTTCACCATCGAGCGGATCGCTCCGCTTGCCCAGAAGGCGAGGAAATTGCTCGAGTCCCTGAATTACTACAACGTGGTGATTCGCGTGGGTGACGGGACCTACGGCTGGCGGGAGGAGTCGCCCTTCGACGCGATCCTGGTCACAGCAGGCTCGCCGTCCATTCCGCGGACACTGGTGGAGCAGCTCGCCATTGGAGGCAGGCTCGTCATTCCGGTCGGCGGGCGCTATTCGCAGAGTCTGATCAAGCTGACCCGCCTCTCCGAGAACCCCGATGACGTAATGAAGGAAGATCTCGGGGGCTGCCGGTTTGTGAATCTGATCGGGGAGTATGGCTGGAAAATGGAGCAGTAAGCTGCCGATGAGAAAAACCCTTCCGATCATCCTTGTCTTTCTCCTTATCTTACTATCCGGATTTTTCTCTTCCTGTTCCGTCCAGATCCGTGACCGTGACAGCATAAAGTCCTCCGAGCGGATGAGGGGGGTGTATCATCGGGTGAAGCCCGGGGAGACGCTCTGGCGGATTTCGAAGGCCTACAACGTCGATCTGCAGGAACTGGCCGAGATCAACAACATCACCGATGCCTCCCGCATCAGCGCAGGAAGCGTCGTCTTCATCCCGGACGCGCCCCGGGTCATTGATCTGCCACCGGTGAAATCTCCCGCCGAGACCAGGCCTGCAGCCGTCAAGCAACCGGAGAAACCAGCGACAGCGGGCACCCCGCCGGAGAGGGCTCAGCCGGGAGGCGAGACGGCGGGAGCCGTCATTGCAGGTTCGACCGTCGGGGGGCAGAGCAGGGTCAAAGAGGAAAGCATCACGGACAGGACTGCAACGGCAAAAACGGAGCGAAGCCCCGCAACGGCGATCAAGCCGGCTGAAAAGTCAACTCCCCGGCCTGTCGACAAGGCCGAGCCATCGGCTACTGCTGCCGGAAAGACGCAAGTCGCCGCGGCTGCGGCTCCACCGCCCCCGCCCGCCAAGACGCCGGAGGCGGCCCTGAAAGATCGGGCCGCTGCAGTGCCGCCTCCGAAGAAACCGGGACCTGAGCCCGGCGCAGAGGAGCCTCAGGGGCAGATCAAGGTTGAGAAGGGCCGGTTCCAGTGGCCCGTGAAAGGCCCCGTGATCACCCGCTTCGGCATCCAGTCCGGCAGCGGAATGAAGTACAACGGGATCAAGATTGCCGCCAAAGAGGGGACCGCCGTTCACGCGGCTGCGGCGGGAACGATTATCTACGCCTCTTACGTCAAGGGGTACGGCGATACCATCATCGTGAAGCATGACGAGAACTTCACATCCGTCTATGCCTACGTGAAAAGCAGTGCTTCGAAAAAAGACGACCGCGTGAAAAAAGGGGAAAAGATCGCTTCCGTGGGGCCCGCAGAGGAGCCGGGCGGTGAGCCGTATCTGTACTTCGAGATCCGCGAGAAGAACAAGGCACGCAACCCCCTCTTTTTCCTGCCCTAAGGGCAGTAGTCAGTGTTCAGTGAGCAGTGAGAGGAACAAGGCGAGGGTTAAGAACGGCCGCCGAATTGACGGAACGCACTGTTGTGATTAAGTTAAAGAAAATTCAACCGACCGGATAAAAACCCATGACCATGAATGCCTGTTTTGAGCAGGGACCCATCAGACCGCCCAGCGAGGCGAGGAGTCTGCTGATTCGACCGACCCGGAATTGCCCCTGGAATAAATGCGCCTTCTGCCACACATACAAGGACACACGCTTCCAGCTCCGAACCGTCGAGGAGATCAAGAAGGATATCGACTCCGTACGCGGCATCGCAGATGCAATCGGAGAGCTGTCCGGAAAACTGGGGCAGGGGGGAAAGGTCAACGACGCCGTTGTCTCCCATGTCTTTGCCAATGAATATCAGTTCGGCGAACAATTCAGGCATGTTGCGGCGTGGCTCTACTTCGGCGGGCAGACCGCCTTTCTGCAGGATGCCGACACGCTGATCATGAAGTCAAGCGATCTCGTTGAGGTTCTTCGTTACCTGCGGGAGAAATTCCCCGGTATCAGCCGCGTCACTTCCTATTGCCGCTCCAGGACGGCCAGCCACAAATCGGTGGAGGACCTGAAGAGGATCCGCGAGGCCGGTCTTGTCCGGATTCATATCGGCCTCGAGTCAGGGTCAGACGAGGTTCTCAAATTCATCCGCAAGGGGGTCACTGCAGCAGAGCACATCGAAGGCGGTCGGCGCATCGTGGCGGCGGGGATCTCGCTGTGCGCGTATGTCATGCCCGGGCTGGGCGGGGTTCGCTGGTCCCGAGAGCAGGCCTTGGAGACGGCACGGGTGCTCAATGCGATCAACCCGGACCACATCCGCCTGCGCACTCTTTCCGTGCGGCGGGGGACGGCCCTCTACGAGTTGATGCAGCAGGGAGAATTCTCGCCCATCGGCGATGAAGAGATCCTCAAGGAAATCCGCCTGTTCATCGAGAACCTCGACGGCATCGAAAGCAGGATCGTCAGCGACCACATTCTCAACCTCCTGGAAGAACTGGAGGGGAAACTCCCCGAGGACAAAGAGAGGCTCCTGGGCATCATCGACCGCTACTTCCAGATGAACGAAGAGGACCGCCTGATCTTCCGTCTGGGACGCAGGCGGGGTTTCTATCGGGCACTGGACGACCTTTCCGACCAGAACACGTACCTTCAGCTCAAGCAGGCGGTGGAACAGTACCAGCGGGCAGAACCGGGGAAGCTTGACCGTGACCTCGACCGGATCCGCCAGAACTTTATCTGAAACGTTCCGAGTCGATCGGTCGAGTGATTCAGGATTCCTCTTCAAATCCTCCCGATTTGCTAATGTGTAAGTATATGTAATGCTTAGATATGAAGATCGGTACGCCCGAATTGCACCCCTGACCCCCACCATCGCGGTCAATTTTCATTGACTTTTCATGCAAATTAATTTATGATTCGCAGGCTATTGGAGTGCCATATAGGGGAATCCAAGAGAGGTGGTAAGGGGTAATGTTTAAAATTGGGGAATTGGCAGTTTATCCAGCGCAGGGTGTCGGAGTCATCGAGGCAATCGAAGACAGAGAGATCATGGGGACCTGGCAGAAGTTCTACGTGATGAAGATCCTTGGCAACGGGATGAAGATCATGATTCCCACCGACTCGGCACGTACCATCGGGCTGAGGGAATTGATCACGTCCAAGGAGATTCCCAAGATATACGAGATTCTGCGAGCTCGGGACGTCACGATCGACAAGCAGGCCTGGAACAAGCGTTACCGTGAGTATCTGGAGAAGATCAAGACCGGGTCCGTTTACGAGATCGCCAAAGTCCTGAGAGATCTCTTCATCCTCAAGCATGGAAAGGACTTGTCCTTCGGCGAGAGGAAGATGATGGACACGGCAAAGCATCTGTTAATCAAGGAGATTTCAATCGCCAGCCGGGCAGCCGAGGCAAAGGTCGAAGCCGAGATCAATGCCATGTTCCCCGTGCAGTGAGCGGTGAAGACGTAAAATCAACTGCTCCACAAAGCTCTGAGGAATCAAAGCGCCGTAGTCAATTTGCCCTGAATACGCTCCTTCTCGAGAGGGTAAGATGAACTGCCTCTCCGCGGGTTGGTCGGTTATCGGGACTTGATCAACGGGTTTCTCCAGGGCTTTTTTCGTTGCCTTCAAGTCCGGTGTTCTTTGAAAATCGAAACAGGATAATAATTTAGAAAGGAGGTACGTTGTTTGCTAATCCGTTCTCTGCTTATTCTCGCATGCTCGATCAGCGGATACTTTATTGCATTTAAATACCTGGCTTCTTATCAGCTTTCCTTAATCGGCCTTTTGTTGGGTTTTATTGCCGCTGTCATTGTCATTCAGATCGAGCAGATCATCCGGAAAATTTCGCTCCGGATCATTTTAGGGGGTGTAACAGGGACGATCATCGGTCTTTTGATCGCCATCCTGCTTTCCTATGGGCTGAGTTTTGTCAGCATCTGGGAGAAGCAGGAGATCGTTCCCTGGGCTTATGCCCTGATGGCCTGCATCCTTGGCTACCTCGGTCTCGTCATCGGTTCCAAGAAGAGCGAGGAGATATCCCTGCCGTCCTTCGGGCCCTTCAAGGGGTTCCGCGGCGTGTCGGATTACCGGATCCTCGACACGAGCGTCATCATCGACGGCCGGATCGCCGACATCTGCGACACGGGGTTCATGGAAGGGAACCTGATCGTTCCGAGGTTCATCCTGGATGAGCTCCAGCACATCGCCGACTCCTCCGACTCCATGAAGCGATCCCGGGGCAGGCGGGGGCTCGACATCCTCAACCGGATGCAGAAAAACCTCAACATCAACATCGAGATCGTTGATCAGGATTTCCCGAAAATCAAAGGGGTCGATGCGAAGCTCGTCGCCCTTGCCAAGAAGATGAACGGGAAGATCATTACGAACGATTTCAATCTCAACAAGGTGGCCGAGCTCCAGGGCATCAAGATCCTCAACGTCAACGAGCTGGCCAATGCCCTGAAGCCTGTCGTGCTGCCGGGCGAGCTGATGGTCGTGAAAGTGATCAAGGAAGGCAAGGAACCCGGCCAGGGGGTGGCCTACCTTGACGACGGAACCATGGTCATTGTCGATCATGCCAGCAGGCACCTCGGTGAGACGGTGGAGGTCGCCGTGACCAGCGTCCTGCAGACCACTGCGGGCAGGATGATCTTCACGGAGATGAAGTCCATCATCCACGAGAAAAGAGTCCACACGATTGAAGCCTTGTAACGTGAGGCGCAAGAAAGCCCGGGAAACCGAAAGGTCCCGGGCTTTTTTTTAAATGGATGCAGTTCCACAGGGACAAATCGATGCGCACGGTGGCCATTGTTCCCGCAGCCGGTTCGGGCAACCGGATGGGCCGGGATCTTTTCAAGCAATACCTTTCGCTGGGAGGGATGCCCCTGCTTGTTCACACCCTCAACGTGTTCGAGGAGTGCCCCCTCGTCGACGGCCTTCTTGTCGTCGTGCCGCCCGGGGACATCGAGTTCGTTCGCAACACCATCCTGGCACCCCGGAAGCTGAAGAAAGTGGCCGGCGTCATTGCCGGCGGCAAAGAGCGTCAGGACTCTGTTCGCGCCGGTGTCGAGGCCCTCGGCCGGGAAACGGAGCTGGTGATCGTTCACGATGCCGTGCGCCCCTTCATTACGGTCGAGCTGATTTCGCAATGTATTCTTGCTGCCTGGGAAGAGGGCGCCGTAACCGCAGGGGTGCCGGTGAAGGACACGGTGAAGGAGGTCTCACCGGACGGCAGGGTCATGAAGACATGCGACAGGAGCCAGATGTGGCTTACCCAGACACCACAGGCCTTCCGTCGGGAGATCATTGAGAATGCTCACCGCGCCGCAGCCCGTGACGGTTTCAGGGGAACGGATGACTCGTCGCTCGTGGAGAGACTGGGGATCGCAGTCCGGATGATCCGGGGCGAGTACGGCAACATCAAGATCACAACGCCTGATGACTTGATCCTGGCGGAAACCCTGTTGACCGTAAGGAGGGGATCGCGATGAGAATCGGGTTCGGGTATGACAGCCACCGCTTCATCGAAGGGCGCAGGCTGATCATTGGCGGCGTCGATGTCAATTACGAAAGGGGGCTGCTGGGGCACTCTGATGCCGATGCCCTGATTCATGCCATCGTGGATGCCATTATCGGGGCCCTGGGGGAAGGGGACATCGGCAGGCACTTTCCCGACACGGACCCGCATCTCAAGGGCATCTCCAGTCTGGTCATCCTCAAGCGGGCGGCCGACATGGCCGTCCAGCAGGGCTATTGCGTCAACAACGTGGATTCGACCGTCATCCTGGAGAAGCCCCGACTCTCCTCCTCCATCGAGGAGATGCGACGGAACATTGCAAAGGTTCTCGGGATTGACTATTCCCGGGTCAACGTGAAAGCCAAGACGAACGAAAAGATGGGCTTCATCGGGCGGGGCGAAGGCATTGCAGCCTTTGCCGTGGCAACCCTTGGACGGGTCAACGCAGGCGATGTTGCCTGAGTGGATGAAAGCGGTTGCATGCGACCCGTAACTTGCTTGGAGGTGCGAGCATCATGACCGGGAAAACCTCGTCCCTGGAGTTTCTGGATTCCCGGCGCCATGGTGCGGGGAATTTTCATTTTAAAGGTGCTGGAGCACACGTTGAACGGTGTTGTGCAAACATTTTATCGGTATAAGGAGGCCATTGATGAAAAAAGCGGTTTCAGTTGCAGTGCTTGTCCTGTTCATTGCGCTCATGCTGGTAGGGGTCGCGAGCGCAGGCACGGTCCTGGAGGGCATCCTGAAAAAAGGAGAGCTGGTTGTGGGGATCTCGGGCGATCAACCTCCGTTGAATGCCACGACGAAGGACGGTACGGTTATCGGCCTGGATGCCGATATCGCTCAGGCGATCGCCACGAGCATGAGTGTAAAAATCCGGTTTTCCAGGATGCCGTTCGCCGAGCTGCTTCCCGCGCTGCAAGCGGGTAAAGTGGACATGATCGTATCCGGCATGACGATGACGCCCGATCGGAATCTGAAAGTGGCCTTTGTCGGCCCCTATTATATTTCCGGAAAAGGGATCCTCACCAAGCTCAAGTCGCTGGAGCTTCTGAAAAAGGATGGCGTCAACAGCGAAAAATTCAAAGTGGCTACGCTGAAAGGCTCTACGAGCCAGTACATTGTGGAAAAGGCCGCGCCCAAAGCCAAGCTGACGCTGGCGGCATCATACGATGAAGCGCTGAACCTGCTCTTTCAGGATAAGGTTGATGCCGTGATTGCAGACTACCCTTACTGTGCCTATGTGGTCACTCGTTATCCGGACAAGGGACTGGCCTTGGGGGAGTCGAAACTCAGCTTCGAACCGCTGGGCATTGCCGTGAGAGAAGATACCCTGTGGATCAACGGGCTGGAGAACTTCATCCGAATGCTCGTCGCGTCCGGTGACATGAACGCACTGCAGGACAAGTGGTTCAAGAACGGGGCCTGGATCAAGCAACTGCCCTGAGGTCGCTCCGATAGAATTATCCGGGCACGTCCAAGCGGGGACAGTCACAAAAACGGGGGAGCCGATACCGGCTCCCCCGTTTTGTTTCGATAGCTCTTGAACGTGATTCTTACAGCGGGATGTTGTTGTGCTTCTTTTCGGGCAGGCTTTGCTCCTTGTCTTTGTAAGCCTCGAGCAGCGCCGCCACGCGCTTGCGCGTATCGCGGGGGGCGATGACTTCCTCGATGATGCCCATCTTTGCGGCGAAGTAGGGGTTGTTGAACTGTTCCTCGTAGGCGGCGATCAACTCGGCGCGCTTCGCCTCGGGGTCGGCGGCCGTGGTGATTTCGCGGCGGTAGACGATGTTGCAGGCCCCGGCGGCGCCCATGACGGCGATCTCGGCAGAGGGCCAGGCCATGACGTAGTCGGCGCCCAGCTGCTTGCTGCACATGCCGATGTAGGCTCCGCCGTAATCCTTGCGGGTCACGACGGTGAACTTGGGCACAGTGGCTTCTGAATAGGCGTGCAGGAGCTTTGCCCCGTGGCTGATAATTCCGTTCCACTCCTGGTGCGTACCGGGCATGTAGCCGGGCACGTCGGCAAAGGTCAGCAGCGGGATGTTGAAGGCGTCGCAGAAGCGGATGAAGCGCGATGCCTTGTCGGAGGCGTTGACGTCGAGGACACCGCCGCCGAAACTCGGGTTGTTGGCGATGACGCCCACGGTCTGGCCCATGATGCGGATGAAGCAGACGAACATGTTCTTGGCCCAGTTGGCGTGGGGCTCGAAAAAGACGCCGTTGTCGGCCACGGAGGCGACCAGCTTCTTCATGTCGTAGCCCCGGGTGGCGCGGTCGGGGATGATCTTGTCCAGATCGGGGCACTCGCGGTCGGGAGTGTCCGTGGTGGGAACGACCGGGGGCATCTCGTGGCAGTTGTCGGGCAGATAGCCGAGCAGGGCCTGGATCTGCTGGATGCAGTCCTCGTCGCTTTCGGCCACGAAGTGGCACACGCCGCTCTTGGTGGCATGGGCCATGGGGCCCCCCAGGTCATCGTGGGTCACTTCCTCGCCAATGACCGCCTTGATGACATCCGGGCCCGTGATGTACATGTAGCTCTTCCCCTTGATCATGAAGACCCAGTCGGTCAGGGCCGGCGAGTAGACGGCGCCTCCGGCTGTGGGGCCCATGATGGCCGTGATCTGGGGGATGTAGCCCGAGCAGATGGAATTGCGGTAGAAGATCCCGCCGTAGCCTTCCAGGGCGGGGACGCCTTCCTGGATGCGTGCGCCGCCGGAGTCGTTCAGCGCGATGAAGGGTTTCTTGGCGTCCTTGGCCATGTCCATGACCTTCCAGATCTTTCGGGCGTGCATCTCGCCGAGGCTGCCGCCGGCGCTGGTGAAGTCCTGGGCGGCGGCGAATACGGTGCGGCCGTTCACGTTGCCGAAGCCGCAGACAACGGCGTCGGCGTTGATCTGCTTGTCTCCGAGGCCGAAAAGGGTGGAGCGCTTCTCCACGAAGAGCTGCACTTCCTGGAACGTGCCTGCGTCATAGAGTTTCAGAAGCCGCTCGCGGGCCGTCATTTTTCCCGACTCGTGCTGCTTCTTGATGGCGGCATCGCCGCCCTGGGTCATCAGTTTTTCCCGTTTCACTTCAAATGCCTTGATTCTGTCTTCCGTCAGTCCCATGTCTCTGTCACTCCCTATCTCTTTAGTGGTCGAAAATTCGACGTTTCCATCTCTCTGAAAGCCCGCCGCGTGATATCATTTCTTGCCGTAAATTTCAATACAAAAGAGGAAATCATCCTTGATTTAGGAAAGGACCTGGGCTATAAAATATCGATTTGCAAGCCTCGAAGAAAAGGGGGGCGATGACGTCCCCAACGATATCTGAAGAGGTGAAAGAATGAAATATATCGATGAGATGGATTTAAAAGGGAAGCGGGTGATGTTCCGATTCGACTTCAACGTCCCCCTCGACGCGAACCAGAATATCACCGACGACACACGAATCCGATCCGTCCTGCCCACCATCAACTTTGCCCTGGATGAAAACGCGAAAGTCATCGTCATCTCCCACCTCGGCAGGCCGAAAGGCAAGGTCGTCGAAAAAATGAGCCTGGCCCCCGTTGCCAAGAGGCTCTCGCGGCTGCTCGGCAAGAACGTGACCCTGACTAAAGACATTATCGGGCCCGAGGTCAGGAAGACCGTGGACGGGATGAAGCCGGGCGACATCGTCATGCTGGAGAACCTGCGCTTCGACCTCCGGGAGGAAAAAAACGACGACGAGTTCGCCAAGGAACTGGCCGGCTTTGCCGATGTCTATATCGACGACGCCTTTGGGAACGCCCACCGGAGCCATGCCTCCAATGTGGGGATCACCAAGTTCGTCAAGACATGCGGGGCCGGGTTTCTCATGAAGAAAGAGCTGACGTACTTCAACAAGGCCCTCGAGAAACCCGCCCGGCCGCTTGTCGCCATTGTCGGGGGCTCAAAGGTCTCCGGAAAGCTCGAGGCCCTGGCGAACCTGGTCAACCGGGTCAACAAGATCATCATCGGCGGCGGCATGGCATTCACCTTTCTCAAGGCCCAGGGCGTCGACGTCGGGAAATCCATCTTTGAACCGGAACTCATCGACAAGGCCAAGGAAGTCCTGGAGACCGCAAAGAAGCTGGGCGTGAAGGTCTACCTGCCCGTGGACTGCGTCATCGCCGAGAGCATGGAGCCCGAGGCCGAGACGAAGATCGTCCCCGTCCAGGAAATCAATTCGCAATGGAAGGGGCTCGACATCGGCCCGGCCACGATCACCCTCTTCACGGAGGCCCTGAACAACGCGAAGACCATCGTCTGGAACGGCCCCATGGGGGTGTTCGAGGTCGACGCCTTCAGCCGCGGCACCTCGGCACTGGCCCACAGCGTGGCCAACTCCTACGCGCTTTCCATTGTCGGGGGCGGGGACACCGATGTGGCCATCGACAAGGCCGGCGAGAGGGACAACATGTCCTACATCTCCACGGGCGGCGGCGCCTTTCTCGAGCTTCTGGAAGGGAAGGAACTTCCCGCCGTCAAGGCGCTCAAGGCATGCAAATAATCGATTGAAAAGTTTTCAAGGGAGCAGGAGAGCCCCTTCTGCTCCCTTTTTTTGTCTCTTCGGTGTGCCGTAAGGCACGCAACCAGGAGCCGTTCAGTAAAAGGCGGTTTTCATTGAGCGGGTTTTCCTGTAAGATTCACGCGACCATGAGAAACGTCAAATTGATCATCGAATACGACGGGACGGCCTACTTCGGCTGGCAGCGCCAGGCCAACGTCGTCACCATCCAGCAGGTGATGGAGGACGCCCTGTCGCGAATCGTCAACAGCAAGGCAGTTCTGATCGCCTCGGGCCGAACGGACACGGGGGTCCATGCCCTGAACCAGGTGGCGAATTTCCGAACGGAATCCAAGCTGCCGCTGCAAGCACTGCAGATGGGGCTCAACAGCCTTCTGCCCCCGGATATCGTTGTGAAGGAAATGCGCGAAGTCCCCTTGGAGTTCCATTCGCAAAAACACGCGCTGAGCAAAATATATCATTACCGCATTTTCAACAGCCCCGTCCGTTCGGCGCTGCGGAGAAAAATTGCCTGGTTCGTCCACCAGCCGCTTGATCTCGAGGCCATGAGGCGGGCCGCTGCACACCTTTTGGGAACACACGACTTCAACTCCTTCTGCGCGGCACGGTGCGATGTGGAGGACCGGGTGAGGACCGTGACAAACGTGGCACTGGACAAAGAGGATGGGGGGACGATCGTCTTTCGCATCGAGGCGGATGGATTTCTTCGGCACATGGTCCGGAATATCATGGGAACCCTCGTCGATATCGGCAAGGGCAGGATCCCCGAAGAAGACATGGTCCGCATTATCGAGGCGCGCGACCGCAGATGCGCCGGTCAGGCTGCGCCTGCCTGCGGCCTTTGTCTCATGGAGGTGAAATACGAATGAGGATTCTCGTGACGGGGCACAAGGGGATGCTGGGAAGCGATCTCATGGAAGCCCTTGGAAGGGGTCACGACGTGAACGGAATCGACCGGGATGAGTTCGATATCGCCTCGGCCGGAGACTGCCTTCGGGTCGTAGATGAATTCGCACCTGACGTGATCGTCAATGCCGCGGCCTACACCGATGTGGACGGCTGCGAAGCGAACCGCGACGACTGTTTTGCCGTCAATGCCGAGGGCGTGCGGAATATCGCTTCGGCCTGCAAGGGGCGCAGGACGAAAATCGTCCACTACAGCACCGACTACGTCTTTGACGGGACGAAGGGGGAGCCTTACCTCGAGGATGACCCCTGCCGGCCCATCAACCTGTACGGGGAATCGAAACGCAGGGGGGAGGAGTCGCTCATCGAGACGGCGGAAGATCACGTGCTGATCCGCACCGCCTGGCTCTATGGCCGCCATGGAAAGAACTTCGTCAAGGCAATCCTGGCAAAGGCGAAAGCCGACGGGCAGCTGCGTGTCGTCGACGACCAGGTCGGCTCCCCGACATACAGTCTCGATCTTGCCCAGGCGACAAAACTGCTCATCGAGCTTGACAGCCGGGGCATCTACCACGTCACGAACCGGGGTGTGTGCAGCTGGTACCAGTTCGCCCAGCGGATCGTCGAGTACGCACAGCTGCCCGGGGTGACCGTGGAGCCCATCAAATCCCATGAGATCGACCGGAAAGCGAAACGCCCGGCCTACTCGGTTTTGAGCAACCGTAAATTCATGGATGCGACACGGAAAGCGATGCGGCCCTGGCAGGTGGCCCTGAACGAATACCTCACCGGCCAGAGCCACATTCACCGATGATCGCAGGGCATCGGGTATAGGGTCTCGGGTATTGGGTGTGGAAAGAATCTTCCTTGGCACGTAATCCCTGACCTTGAAAGCGAGTTATGGACTTGAACCGGAGAATCGCTGTACTTCCCGAACAGGTCGCCTCGAAGATCGCCGCTGGCGAAGTCATCGAGCGGCCCTCGTCCATCGTGAAGGAGCTCCTGGAGAACGCCCTCGACGCGGGCGCCACGGACATCACGATCGAACTGCGCGGCGGCGGCAAGGAGATGATCCGGATTGCCGACAACGGCGCGGGCATCGAACCGGGTGACGTGCCCCTGGCGTTCGAGCGACATGCCACGAGCAAGATCCTCACCGTTGACGATCTCTACGATGTGCGTTCCTTCGGGTTCCGGGGGGAGGCGCTGCCGAGCATCGCGGCCGTATCGCGCGTGGAGTTGGCTACGCGGCGCCGCGGCGACGTGGCAGGGACGCGCATCGTCGTCGAAAACGGCCGCATCCTCGAAAGCGAGGCTGTCGGCTGTCCCGAGGGGACGTCGATTGCCGTGAGCCGCATCTTCGACTCGCTCCCCGTGCGCAAGAAGTTCCTGAGGCAGGACGCCACGGAACAAGGGCACTGCCTGGACAACATCGTGAGGGTGCTCATTCCCCACGGCACGGTCCGGGCCAGGGTCCTCACCGGAAGCAAAACCCTTCTCGAGATCCCCCGCACGGAGAGCCTCCACGACCGGATCGTCCTCCTGTTGGGAAGCGATCTGCGCAACCATCTCATTGCCGTCGAGGGAAGCAACCAGGGGATGCGCCTCTCGGGCTTCGTGTCCAGGCCCGATTTCACGCGATCCTCGATGAGGAGCATGTTCTTCTACATCAACGGGAGGTATGTCCGGGACCCCTTGCTCTCCCAGTCCGTGATGAACACGTACCGCAATCTTCTCGAGGCTCGCAAGTACCCCGCCTGCGCCCTCTTCATCGAGCTGCCCCCCGAGTCGATCGACGTCAACGTCCACCCGGCAAAGCTCGAGGTCCGCTTCCGGCGACCGCAGGACATCCGGGATCTGCTCACGGGGGGGCTGTCAGCAGCCCTTTCGGGTGTGCGGCCCGCCGCATTCCCGGCCCCTGCCTTCCCGCCGCCGGGGCGGATGGTCGCCCCGGGGCGCACAGGAGTCCACGAGGCGCTTCGGCGCTACAGCCTGTCTGCCGGCATCGCCGCCCGTCAGCCCCTGGCTGCGGCAAGGCCTCTTGAGGATGTGCCCGACTTCGGTGACGGGCAGGGCGGACTCATTCCCGCCACGGCCGGCGAGAGGGAGCGGGTGGCCTTTTGCGACCTCGATTACCTGGGCCAGATCGAGGGCACCTATCTTGTCCTCTCGGCTCCAGGCGTCCTGATCCTTCTCGATCAGCACGCCGCACATGAACGGATACTCTACGAGAGATTGAGAGGGTCAATGGATGGAGGCCTGGAGGTCCAGAGCCTCCTCATCCCCGAGGTCCTGGAGATGACACCCCGGGATTTCGAACTGCTGATCGCCTCGGGAGATCTGCTGCGGCAGGCAGGGGTGGAGGTCGAGGCCTTCGGGGAGAACACGGCCGTCGTCAAGTCCATCCCGGCCCTGATCGGGCAGGCGGATGTGAAAGCCCTCGTCCGCGAGATCCTCGACGGCATCGCCGATTCAGGGATCGCGCAGGACGAAAAGCGCAACCGGGTCCTCATCCGCATGGCCTGCAAGGGTGCGATCAAGGCGCACCAGGACCTCACCATCGATGAGGTCAAACATCTTTGCCGCGACCTGGACAGCATCCCCTTCGCCTCCAACTGCCCTCACGGCAGGCCGTTGTTCATCGAACTGCCGGTGCAGGTGATCGAAAGGATGTTCAGGAGAACGTGAAAAGAAAGGGACCAGGGACTGGGGACGCGGGACCAGGATGATGAAAGAGAAGCCAAGAATCGTTATCATCCTCGGACCGACAGCCGTCGGGAAGACGGATCTTTCATTGGATCTCGCCTCGTCGTTTGATGGCGAGATCATCAGCGCCGATTCGATGCAGGTCTATCGGCACCTTGACATCGGCACCTCGAAGCCTACCCGGGAAGAGAGGAATCGGGTACCCCATCACCTCATCGACATCGTCGATCCCGATGGCGAGTTCAACGCAGCTCTTTTCAGCAGGCTGGCAGAGGGCATCATCCGGGATCGTCATGGGAAGAAGAACATCTTCGTTGCAGGCGGCACGGGGCTCTACATCCGTGTCCTGACCGGGGGAATCATCGAGGGGTCGAACCCTGACGAGGATTTGAGAAGAAGCTACCGGGGCGAACTGGAGAGGGAAGACCCGACAGCCCTTTATGAGCGGCTCAGGGAACTCGATTCCAAAGCCGCCGACAGGATACACCCCCACGACACGGTCCGGATCATCCGGGCGCTGGAGATAGCCGAACTGACCGGCGAGCCGATCTCCGAAAAGCAAGAGCAGCACCGTTTCCGGGAGGCGAGATACGACTGTCTGAAGATCGGTCTCTATCGCGACCGCGAGGCGCTTTATCGCCGGATCGACAGTCGTGCCGAGCTGATGGTCGAGGCCGGGCTTGTTGCTGAAACCAGGAAAATTATCGATATGGGGTACAGTGAAAATCTCAAGCCGATGCAGTCACTTGGCTATAGATATTTCATCCAATACATTAATGGAAAGACAACCCTCGAAGAAGCTCTGCGATCCATGAAGCGGGACACCCGTCACTATGCCCGTCGGCAGATGACCTGGTTCCGGGCGGAGGGCGACATCGAGTGGTTCCACCCCGACGAAGCGGGACCCGTGAAAGAGCGAATCGACACCTTCCTGAAACGCGGCCGAGGGGGGCCGCGAATAGCTCCCGAGCGCCTGATTCCTTGAAAAATCCTTGACTTAAGCCCTCCGACCGGATAAAAAAACCCTTCATCACTATCCTGCTCGCACAGGGTGAAGAAAAGGGCTTTCTGACCATCAAAACGAGATGAATCAACGAGGGGGGAACATGGATCTGAAAGAATTTCCTAAGGCCTACGAGTCAAAGGATGCGGAGGCGAAGTGGTATGAGTTCTGGCTCAAACAAAAATATTTCCATGCCCAGGACGTAAGCGACCGCAAGCCCTTCTGCATCGTCATCCCGCCCCCCAATGTAACGGGGATGCTCCACATGGGGCACGCCCTGAACAACACCCTGCAGGATATCATGACCCGCTATCGCCGCATGCAGGGCTACAACGCCCTCTGGATGCCCGGGATGGATCACGCGGGGATCGCCACCCAGAACGTCGTCGAGCAGGAACTCGCCAGGGAAGGCAAGACCCGTCACGACCTGGGCCGCGAGAAGTTCATCGAACGCGTCTGGGAGTGGAAGGAAAAGTACGGCGGGGTCATCCTGAACCAGCTCCAGCGGCTTGGCTGCTCCTGCGACTGGGAGCGGGAGCGCTTCACCATGGACGAGGGGCTCTCCAGGGCGGTCCGCGAGGTTTTCGTCCGGCTCTGGCGAGACGGACTCATCTACAAGGGAGACTACATCGTCAACTGGTGCCCCCGTTGCCATACGGCCATCTCGGATCTCGAGGTGGAGTTCGAGCAGGAGGCG
>DASRZY010000265.1:0-8476 GCA_035685905.1 Syntrophales bacterium | reverse complement strand
GACAAGTGCAGTCTTTATTCATTGCGTGAATCAAATAGCAGGACGCTTGGGACTTGCCCCGTTACCCGAAACATTGCCCTGTCACCCCAATGAAGCAAATTTACCGGACTGCTGGCCCACATCCCCCTACGAGAAAAATTTTTATGGTTATACCTATGAAAACGATTGGCGCTCATTCTATAAAAAGCGGGTAGACAGCAATTGGCATCGATTTCATATCCGGATCATTCGAAACATATATTTACGAAAAAGAGTCAGCTCACTGAAGAGATTGCTTGTCAGTCTCTATCTGAAAACAAGAATCGGGATGAATATGGCAAGAGGGCAAGGATATCTGGACAGGCCGTGAAAAGGGGCGTCCAAGAATTTTCGGAGTGATTTACTGGGAAGACACGACGGTGAAAGAGAGGCGGAGCGCATTTGCGGTTATCGTCAGGAAAACTGCAGAATCTCTTCTGATCATCGCCGGCATGAAACCAATGCGACACAAAGATGAACGGCGATTCGAGGCCGCATGCGTACCGCCTCGCGCATTGGATTCCTGTGCCGGCGCAGAGCTCTTTCGTCCCGCAAGGCTCTCCGGTTGCACTGCAGATGAGAGGAACAGACGTGCCTTCTGAAATTATTTATTGCATCGGCGACAGTCATATCCATTTTTTTTCGGGATGGGACCATATCGGACCGGAATATCCCGGAATCTATTATGGAAGACTTCCTTACTTTAAAAGCTTCAGGCTGGGCGCTGTCTTGGCTTACAATCTCTGCAAAACAGGAACAACGACGGAAGGCCGGGAAAAATTATTCAACATATTGAATTTCGACGTTAAGCCCCCGGCCAAACTATTGCTGAGTTTCGGTGAAATCGATTGCCGGGTCCATTTGTTGAAGCAGAGAGATGTCCGAAAGAAACCGTTGCAGGAGGTCGTTGCAGAATGTGTGGACCGGTATGTATCCGTAATCGCAGAAATAACGTCCCTGGGGTATGAGGTCCTTGTCTGGAATGTCGTGCCCTCGTCCCTGACCGACATTCAGGATGACCGTTACGGCACCTATGGCAGCTGTGTCGAGAGAAATCACGTAACGAAATTATTCAATGATTATCTGGGGGAACAATGCGGTAGACATCAGAGCAAATTCATTTCGATTTTCAGTCAATTGGTAGACGAGAATGGACTCTCAAAAAACGAATACTACATGGATAACATCCATATTTCACAGAAAGCCATGCCGCTTGCCCTGGAAGAATTAAAGAAACAGGTTCCTGATTTTGCATTTGACGCCGGCCCATTCAGATTGTTGCTGGAAACGGTGAAGAGTGCGATTTTAAACAAGATGGCTGGCCGATCATGAAGAATGTAGCGATGACGATTCTCCTTTTGACATGGCGACGTTCACACAGGATGGCATAGGATGTTCTGCGCCCGTCATCGTTTGCCGGGTGTCATCTTTGCAGAGCTTCTCATCCTCCAGCCGCCTGCTCTGCCTGCTCTCCCCTGCTGAGCGAGTCCCCCGGAAGAGCGAAATTATTTGTTCTATTGCAAAAGTGAATAGTGTATTGTTTCCCGCATGCCGGCGGCGGCGAATTCCCGATTGACTCGGTCCCGCGAGGCTCAGGAGGGTTCCCTTCAATGAAAACCTGGAAGGTCTTCATCCATTGCCACAACGTCATCTGGGATGAGATGGTTGAAAACGACCCCGATTTCACAAGCGAACATTACAGCTTTCTTAAACTGGGTCGCCACGATTTACGATATAACCCGAAAAAAGGCTATCACATCATCAGTGAGTTTGATTACCCGATTCACTGGGATGCCCCCCATTATGCAGAATTGACCGGCATGTACTGCGTGTACAAAAATCGTCTCCACGACAGGCTCGATTACGTCGGTTTTTCCCATTACGACAAGGAGCATCGGCTGCTGTGCCCGGGCGGATGCGCAAACATAAACGAATTGGAAACGGCAAGGGTGCTCTACGATGGGAAACGGCGAAAATCCCATGGGCCGACGGATGTCACAGCAAGAATCAACAGCATCATTGGATCTCCGGTTCCCGTTCATGTGTCTCTTGAAAGCCACGATTTCCAGAAAATTTACGATCAGCGCGTACTGATGGACGATACGAAGCCGGATGCGTTCATCGGCGAGGGGGTGAACTGCATCGATCGTATTCTTGACGACTACAACTCATTCTTTCAGACCCGCCACAGCCTTCAGGACGTCGCACGAGATGGCTTTCTCACGATGTGCGACTGTTTTATCACTCCGGCCTGCGTATTTGACAAATTGATGTCATTCATTGCACCCATCATGGAGAGCGGAAAGCTCGACCGCTATGACACGCAGCGCCTGCATCGGCTTCAGGGCGGTTTGCTCGAACGATATGTCGCGGTCTTCTTTGCACTGGAGGATATAGTGAAAATCGACCTGTCGACGGTCCATCAGGTTTCCAAGAAATTGAAACAGCCGAAAAAATGGAGATTCTATGAATTTCGCTCTCGAAAAACTGATTAGCGGGACATTCTTGTACGATATCGTGTCCGATCGACGTCAGATGAAAGAATTGGTCAAATGGGTCGAACGCTTTCGGCCCTGTCCGCCGCCGGACCTTGTGAAGCAGAGTGTGGTGAAGGAATATGCAAAACGATTTTCCCTGGAGACCTTCGTTGAAACCGGAACGTACCTGGGTTTCATGGTTCGTGCAGCGAAGGATACGTTTCGGAGAATCTATTCCATTGAACTGGAAGAAACCCTGTATCGCCGGGCCGTAAAAAAGTTTTCCAGGTTCAGTCATATTACGATCCTGCAGGGTGACAGCGGTGAAGTCCTCTCCAACCTTCTCGAGTCTCTCGACGAGCCCTGCCTGTTCTGGCTCGACGCCCATCATTCGAGCGGGGCGGCCTTCAAGACGGGCAAGGGGAAACTGATGACCCCCATCCTTTCCGAACTGGAACACATCCTCTCTCACCCCAAGGCGCAGAGCCACGTCATTTTAATCGATGACGCCCGGGAATTTACGGGGGAGAACGACTATCCCACAGTCGATGGTCTCAAAGAGCTTGTTCTCAGGATGAAGCCCGAGTTTACCCTGGAGTTGCAGGACGACATTATCAGAATCCACAAAAAATAAGATTAGGACGCGGGTCCCGTCTCGAGGGAAAGGCTCACCCCTCCGATGCGAAATGGACGGCAGGCGCTTGTCGATTTTATGTACCGGGTTTGATCCGGGGGATCTTCTCGGCGGGCCTTTTTGCGATGAGGTTGCCTGGCGGGCCTTGAAAAAAGGCTGCAATCGTGAAGGGTCTGTTTGCGTTGAACTGCGGCAGACCCGGTTTCATGGAGTCACCGTGCGGGTCATCCGTCACCGGCTGCTGTCCTTGTTCAGCTTGTCATCCTCCAGCCTCTGGACCTCATCCGTGGCATCTTTTTCAGCGAAGGAGATGACGATCTCGTAGGCCCCCTCGGAGACGACGGCGCGAAGCGGGAAGGGGGTCTTCTCGAAGACCCGGAGCATGGACTTGTTGTCGAGCAGCACGTCGGCCCGGAACCCCTCGATTCCGCCCTGTTCGCGTGCGATCCGGATGAGCATGTTGAGCAGAAACGTCGAGATGCCTTTTCCCTGATAGGCCTCGTCGACGAGGAAAGCCGTGTCGGCGTATGGACGGTCCGGCAGGCGGACGTAGCGTGCCTCGGCGATGATGCGATCCATCCCCTTTTCGTGAACGATCCCCACGATCGACATGGCCCGGCGGTAGTCCACGTTGACGTATTCCTGCATCTTCCCGTGCGGCATGGCCTTGATGCGGCTGAAGTAACGGTAGTAGACGGCCTTGTCGGAGAACCGGTAGAAGAGCCTTCGCATCTCGTCCTCGTCGGAGGGCTTGATGGGCCTGAAATAGACCTTCACGTTGTCCTTGAAAATTTCCGTCCGGGCAAGATGCTCGGGGTAGAGATGCCCCGACTCGGCATAGAAGATCTGGTCCTTGTAGAGAAATTTCGCCGCCTTGGCTTTTTCTACCAGGACGGGCCTGTCGTCAGGATGAGCGATATCGATCATGGCCTGGGCCCGCTCCCGGATCGTTCGTCCCGTAAGATAAGCGATCCCGTACTCCGTCACCACCATGTCGAGGGACTCCTGGTTGGTGAACTGGTTGGGGTAGTCGTCAATCGAGACGAGGATGTTCGACTCGCCCTTGCGGTTCCGGCTGGGCAGGGCGAAGATGGTGCGCCCGCCCCGGGAGAAGGCCGCCCCGGCGAAGAGCTCGGCCACCGCGCCCGCGCCCGCCGTCACGTTCCCCTTGCCGACGTGAAGTGCGATGCCGCCGGTCAGGTCGGCCTTGCGGGCCGGCAGGATGGCCATGAAGCGATCGTTCAGGCCGATGTTTCGGGGGTTCATGACGACGTCGATGGGCTGGAAATCGACCAGCGCATTGCCGTCGAGCCATTGCATCAACGTCTGCGTCCCGAGCACGTAGGCGGCGACCGCTTTGCCCTGGAAGAACCGCTTCCGCCGGTTGGTCACAGCGCCGGCATTGACGAGGTCCATGAGGGCATCGGTAAAGAAAGGGGTATGGATGCCCAGGTGTTTTTTCTTCAGGAGATGACAGGAAAGAGCTTCGTAGATGGGCCCGATGGAAAAGGAAAGGCAGCTGCCGTCCTCCACCACCGAGGCGATGTGGCCGGCGATCCGGTCGAAGGCATCCGGAACGGGCCAGCGGGGAAGATAGATCGGGGGCTCCTTGGCCTCGACAAAAAGATCGAAATCGTCGACATGCACGAACGTGTCGCCGAGGGTGCGGGGAATGCCCGAGTTGATCTCCGCCACGACGAGCGATGCCTGTTCCATGGCATAGCGCGCCACGTCCACGCCGAGCCCGAGGCTGGCATGTCCCCTGTCGTCGGGCGGGGTGATCTGGATGAAGGCCACGTCGATGCGGACTGCGCCCGACCGGAAAAGCCAGGGGATCCGCGAGAAGCGGCTCGGGATAAGATCGACCCTGCCTGCCGTGATGGCGTCGCTTGCGACCCAGCCGGAGTAGAACGTCTTGAGGCGGTATTTCCTCGAGTACCGCTCGTCGATGGAGACCGTGTCACCGAGGCTCACGAGCTGGATCAGCTCGAGGTCCTGCAGATTCCCGCGGTCCGAGGCCATGAGGTGCTTGACGAGGGTCCGCGGCTCGGCCATCCCCGTGCCGAGGAAGATCGTCATGCCGGGCTTGATCTTCTCCAGCACATCGTCGTGCTTGACGATCCGGTCTTTCCAGAAGGGCGGGTCTTTGGGGCCGTGCAGCAAGGCGAGTCTCTCCTCGTTCCATTTCTTTGAACATTATGAGGTCCCGCCCCCCCGGCTGTCAATCCGGGAATCCCGACAAATCCTCGGGCCTCGTGCCTCGCTCCCCGCACCTGCTTTTCAGTCTTTCCAGAAGAGCTTGAGCGGTTCGATGACCTTCGGGTCTTCCTTGTCGATGATCTCGACGATCCCCGCGTGGAGCCTTCGTTTCATCTCGCCGAAGACGCCCCGCTTCTTCTGGAGGGATTTCGCGAAGGCCATCGTCTCGGCGATGAGAGACTCCTCGCTTTCACAGGCCTTCACGAGGACGCCGCTGGCGGCCATCTCCGCGGCCGTGCAACGCCGCCCTGTCAGTGTCATTTCATTGAACTTGCTGTAGGGGATGGCCTTCTTGAGAAAAGCGATCATCCCGGGCAGGAAGGGGATGCCGATGTCGATCTCGGGGAAGAAGAAGAACCCCTTGTCGGCGCGCATGAGGCGGAAATCGCAGGCACAGGCCAGGATGGCCCCATTGGCTGCCGCGTGGCCGTTGAGGCAGGCGATGACCGGCATGGGGTAGAGAAGCACCCGCTTGAATACGCTGTTGATCCCGTACATGAATTCGCGAATGGCCTGGACGTCCTTGATCTGCATTTTGGCCATCATCCAGTTCAGGTCGATGCCCTGGGACCAGCTCTTCGCATCGCCCGACAGGATGACGACGGAGGCAAGCGCCGGGTCCTTCTCGATATCGTCCAATGCCCCCAAAAACGCCGCGACGAACTCGGGGTTGTGCCTGTTCTCGCCGTTGGTCAGGGTGATGACGGCGACCGAACCTTCCTTTTTCCACTCCATAATGGCCATCTTTTCCTCCTTTTCATCTCCGGTGCGCCATGCCAGGTTAGCGCTCGTCACGTTTATCGCCGATTGAGCCACGTGAAGATCGGAAGAGCAGAAGTGAGGAAGAGCGGACAAGAGAAAAACAATCCTGCATCCACTCTGCTCTTCTGCGCTTCCTGACTTCCTCCCTTCACACAGGCTCGAAGCTGTTTCCCCGCGCGTCCACGTTCAACCGCTGATCGCTGTGTGGAGTCGCTCCCTCACGGCAGAGGCCTCGGCCACAATCCTCTCCATCAACTCGGCTACCGTGGGGATGTCATGCACGAGGCCCGTCACCTGGCCCACCGTGAGGACACCCTTCTCGTTGTCGCCGTTTTCCGTGGCGATGCGGATCGCCTTGAAGGCATTGGCCATGAAGGCAAGCTGCTTTGCGTTTTTCCAGCCCGACGCCATGACCCCGATAAAGAGTTTGGCGTAGGGAAGCCGGAGCATCCTGGCGATGTCCTGCGAGGTGAAAAATGCCGCAGGCAGATCGAGGCCCTTGCGAATGGCTTTGCGCGCCGCCGGGGTGTCGAGAACACGGCAGGGCAGGCCATCGAACCGGTTGGAATAGAGGGTGTCGGCCGCATCCTTCTCAATGGAGAGCTTCTTGAAGACGTCGTGAAGGGGGCTCTCCTGCGTTGTCATGAAACGGGTTCCCATGGCAATGCCCTCGGCGCCGAGAGCGAGCGCCGCCGCAAGGCCCCTGCCGTCGGCAAAGCCGCCCGCTGCAATGACGGGGATGTTCACGGTGTCGACAATGCTGGGGATGAGAACGAGGCTCGTCACGTCGCCCCCGTGAGCGGCGGCCTCGTGCCCTGTCACGAGAAGCGCATCGGTTCCATACTCTTCGGCTCGCTTTGCGTGGCGGTGGTTGACGACGGTGGCGACCACCTTGCCGCCGTACTCGTGGGCCGCCTTGACGAGCCAGTCACCCTTGCCGAGGGAGAAGTTGATAACAGGGACCTTCTCCTCCAGGAGGACCTTGGCGTTGCGGGCCGCCCCGGGGAAAAGCAGCGTCGCGTTGGCCCCGAAAGGCTTGTCTGTAAGCGAGCGGATTTCACGGATGGCCGCGCGCGTCTCATCGGGATGAAGCGGTCCCGTGGCGAGGATTCCCAGGCCTCCGGCCGCCGAGACGGCAGCAACCATCTTCGGGGTGCTGATCCAGCTCATGCCGGAAAGCACGACAGGGTATTGGATGCCGAAGAGACCCGTGATTTTTGTCTTCATTCATTTCCCTCCCGCGGCAGGAATATGACCATTGGTCGAATACTGACTATCGGTCATAATTTTCATGAATTGCCCTGTCTGTCAAGAGAAAACTGGGCTATTATTCCTTTGCGAAGGGCGGGGGAGATGTGGCAATAAAAAGACGGAAGCTAGGAAGTTAGGAAGATCGGAGGCGCGGAAAGAACGGCGCATTCTTTATCCGCTCTTCTGCTCTTCCTCACTTCCTAACTTCGTACTCGTTACGGCAACCGCGTGGAGCGGCGAAGCAAATGATCGTGGGGGCGCCGATGACCAAGATTCTGGTGGTGTATCACTCCCAAACAGGGAACACGGAAAGGATGGCGAAGGCCGTGGCCGAGGGCGCCGCGAGCATCGAGGGGGCGCAGATCGTTCTCAAGCGTGCCGCCGAGGCCACGCTCAAGGATCTTCTGGATTGCCAGGGGCTTGCCGTCGGCACGCCGGAGAACTTCGGCACCATGTGCGGCATGATCAAGGATTTCTTCGACCGCACGTACGAACAGGCCCGGGGAAAGGTTTTTCGCAAGCCTTACGTGGTCTTCATCAGCGCCGGAAACGACGGGACGGGGGCGCTCCGGAACATCGAGCGCATCGCCTTGGGCTACCAGTTCAAAAAAGTCTATGAGCCGGTGATATCGAAGGGGCAGCTGACCGAGCAGACCCTGGAGAAGTGCAGGGAGCTGGGGCAGACCTTGGCAGGAGGGTGCGTGGAAGGAATCTACTGAGAAGGTCCGAGGATCGAGGAACGAGGACAAAGGATAAAGGTTAAAGGACAAATCCCCCTCTTTCCCCCTTTGATAAAGGGGGATGAAAGGGAGATTTGTCCCCGATCCCTATCACGGGCGAGAGGGTTCACTCTGCTCGAGGTGCTGATCGTGCTCATCCTGATGGCGGCGGCCCTGGGGTTCGCGGCGGTGTTCTTCGCAGGAACGCTCCCGAAGGCGAAATTCAGCGCCGCGGCGCGGGACCTCGTCACGACGGTGCGCTGGGCGAGGGCCCTGGCATCGATCGAACAGGAAACGAAAGTCGTCTCTCTCGATCTCGACAGGAAATCCTACACCGCTCCGGGCCGCGGGCCCCG
>DASRZY010000264.1:0-20392 GCA_035685905.1 Syntrophales bacterium | reverse complement strand
TATATTTCTTTCCGTGCCAGGGCTTTCACGGCAATCTCGGGGCCTATGCCCGACGGGTCCCCCATGCTGATGCCGACGATCGGTTTCTTCGTTGCCATTCCGATGTCTCCTGATAAATCGTATTATTGCGCAGCGGGCAATAAACAGGTTGCGTATTGCACAATCCAGGGATGGACACCTTCCCGGCAGTGTCATTCCTGCGAAGGCAGGAATCCATGAAAAAGCTGGATTCCGGATCAGGTCCGGAATGACAGAACCGGATTCCGCCGCGATGACGTTCAAAATGTTTTTAAGCAGTCGACAGCCTTGCAGAGCGCATCCTCTGCGCCGAATGCGCCGGCCTTTGTCACGACTTTCAGACCGGAGGATTGCCCGCCCTTCAGAACGCCCACGGGGATTCCCGGCGCAACTTCGCGCAGGACCGAGATGCCGTCCGCTGACAGGAGGCTGCAGCAGCTCAGGGCAATGTCTCCCCCGGTCAGAACAAGGCCGCTTACGGGTGCGTTCAGCGCGATCTGGCGGCAGAGGTTGCCCAGGGCCGCGGCAACCGCTTCAGAGGTCTGCCGGCTGGAAAGGCCCAGCGACAATCCCTCCTCTTGCGTCCTGGCCACCATTTCATCGCTGTATCCTGAAACGATTACAACGTCTTTTCCGGTCCTGATGGCATCAACCGCAGCACGGCAGCAGCGGTCTGTCTCCGCCTGCGCCGCTCCCGGCTTTAGAAAGGCGCCGGGGGCTGCTTCAATAAACACGACGTCAGGCCGCTGCCTCAGCATGGCTACCTGGCCTCGCGTGACGTTGCTTACGCTGCCTGCGATGACCACAACCGGCTTTTTGTCCGCTGATGCTGCGCCCAGGCCCAGCGCCAGAGGCACGTATTCCGCCAATCCGGCCGATCCAACCCAAAGGACTGATTTCTCGAGCCGTACGGCAGCCATGGCGATCATCTTTAGATGTTCTTCCAGCCACGCATCGCAGACGAGAATCTTCTGGCCGGCCGCAGACAGCCGCCTCATCGCAGCCAGGATGCCTTCGGTGCCGGCGATAACGTTCTTGATCCCGATATGCCCCACTTTCCTTTTTGTCTGTTCCGCGATTAATGTCGGAATATGAGATTCGCTGACGGGACAGTTGGGGTCCCTGGCAATCTCCGTCGCTTCCAGGGGGGTGTTTCCCAGAAAATGACAGCCTCCCACGGTTGTCCGCCCGTTTTTGGGAAAGGCAGGTGCTACAATGGCAAGCTCGAGCCCGCAGGCATCCATAATCGCGTCTATTTCCGTCCCGAGATTGCCGCGCAGGGTGGAATCGATCTTCTTATACAGGGTCGGAAATTGATCCCTGCTTTTGAAAAGCAAGGCCGTCTCTACAACTTTTTGATACGCTTCCGCCGGGGCTAATGCCCGGCTCTGAGTGTCTACAACCAGCACGTCTTCGTCCAGATCTGAAGGGGAACCCGGAACGCGCAGTAAAACAATAGTCTTCAATCCCTGCTTTGCGAACTGGACCCCCGTGTCATTGGCGCCGGTGAGATCATCGGCAATGACCACGATTTTATGTCCGGACTTGGAACGATGCGTCATACGATGCGCACTCTTACGACGGATTGAAGATTGTGTGCTGCTCGATCATTGCGACGAAAATCAAACGGCTGCCGTGGAAAGTCAGGGGCTTGACGAGAACCCCTTCCCGATAAATCGCATGGGACGAATTTTATTAATATTATTGGGGTTTTGGATTAAAGAGCCCCTTCCCCGGGGAAGTATAAAATAATGAGCCGGCCTGTCAAGCTAATTTCCCTCGATGCACAGGGTGCAGAAACGGTCCGGCAGGAAGGAACAGGTCTCCATGGGATGCGGGACCGGGGGAGGAGAAATTGTGTCAAGGGTGGCGCACGGAGCCGTTATAAAAGACCTCGCATTTGCCGCCCTGAATAAGGCGCTCCGCTTTCTTGAAAAGATCGATGACGGGTCCGACGAGAGTCTGCACCGCGCTGACCACCGCACCGATCCGGGGAGAGCCAAAGGGTCCGCTGACTTCCTGTTCGAATTTTGCACATCCCTTGTCATCGAGAATCGCCACAGTTACCTCTTCATATTGCTCGCTGACCAGATTGAGTTTGCCCTTCAGTGCAACCCGGTTATGCTGCGTTGAAAGGGCGCAGTCCGTCGCGTCGGCCACACCATTCCTGATCTTCCAATTGGAGACGAACTGCGTGATGGCGCCCCGCCCTCCCTGGGCCTGGTTGTAGAGATCCCAATAACGATACCCCTTGACGGCAAAGGTGCTGAGAGGGCCGGCGATGAAGAAAGCGCCGACGTCGACGAGGTTGAACTCGCGGCTCGTCTCATACGATGAGAGGAATTTGTCGAGGTCCAGCGTGTAAATGACGAGGTGTTCGCCCCGGAGGGAAAAGGTGCCCTCCAAGCCGCTCATCAGTTTGCGGCTTCCCTTTTCTTTCATCGCAAGGGAGCAATAAAGATCCCCCTTCCCGCCGAGAACCTTTTTCATGCCGAAGGACTCCTCGAGTGTTTCGAAGTCCAGCTTCGGCACCTTCAGATTGATTTTATACACTGCATCGACCTGTGATTTGTCTGCCGTGGCATCTCCCTCAGCCTTCGCGCCGAAGATGTCCATGGTCAGGGTCGTGAGAGAGACGACCCCCTTCTCCACTTTGACAGGGCTCTTGAGGTTGGCGATCTTGAGGTTGTTTCTCCGTATCTCCCTGCAGCCGATGTTTCCTGTGAAGGCGATATCCTTTATCATTCTCCCCGAGGGCTCCGCCACCGAAAGATCCTTCACGGCCAGGGTGATATCCTTCAGTTCTGTTTTCCCTCCCGCCTTCCTGTCGAAGTAGACAAGGTTCCCCATGGTCAGGGATTCGAGATTGAATATCCCCTTGACCGCCTTCACGGGGGTCTTGAGATTCTCGATCTTGAAGTCCTTTTGAAGCACCTCCCGGCACTCGAAGCTTCCGGTGAACGAGGCGCTCCGTATGACGTCCCCTGCTATCGAGAGATCCACGATGGACAGATCGACGTCCTTCAGCTCCGTCTTCTCCCCCGTCTTTCTGTCCAGATAGACAAGCACCCCATTGGACACCTTGAGATGACTCACATTGAAGGCCGCCCCCGGGTGTTCTTTTTTCGTTTCGAAATTATATTTCCCATCGGCGCCCTTCACGATGTTGACGGCAGGCCTGACAAGCCTGCAACTGGTGACGTTGAGCTGCCTGTTCAACAGGGGCATCCACTCCGCCCCCAGCCTGAGGTCTTCGAGGGAGAGGATTTCATCTCCCCTGTTGGCGACATGGATGTCCTTCGCCGATAAGCCGAAGGGAAAGAAAGTGAGCCCCATCCTCCCGTTGATCCTGACCTCCAGGCCGGTCGCGCTGGAGACAGCGGCTTCGATGCGGGGCTTGTAGGACTCGATGTCGAGCGTGAGAACAAAGACGACGGCAGCAACGACAAGGGCCATGGCAGCAGCGCCAAGGGCAATGAGCACTTTTTTCTTCTTCGCATTCATCATGTTCTATCTTATCCCGTTGACAGGGGATTTACAATTGAGAGGAAGAACAGGGTGCAGGTACCGGGTCAGCGCCGATCCAATTTTATCCAATGCACCATCCTTTTCGGACGAAGGGATGACGAAACGACGAAATCAGGTTATCTCGATTCAAGAATCGTGCAAGGATCGATATGATACAATACGACGGAAGGCCGAGTGGATGGCGAGGAAGACAATTTTCGATTGCGGGGCTTAGAGGATGAACACTCTCAACACAAAGGCGTTCGGCGGACTCCTGGGACTTCTCGTCGCCATGGCAGCGCTGCTGTTCCTCCCGGCATGGACGCTCGACTACTGGCAGGCGTGGGTTTTTCTAGCCGTGTTCGGCTCGTCGGCGCTGGCCATCACGATGGTTCTTATGAACAAAGACCCCGGGCTCCTGGCCCGAAGGGTGCACGCAGGGCCAACCGCCGAGAAGGAGACGAACCAGAAGATCATACAATCGATCACATCCATCGGGTTTGCCGCGATGCTGGTTGTGCCCGCGCTTGATCATCGATTCCACTGGTCTGCGGTGCCTGACCGCGTCGCGTTGGCGGGTGATGCCCTCGTCGCATTTGGGTTTCTGATCATATTTTTCGTGTACAGAGAAAACACCTTTGCCTCGGCGACGATCGAACTCGCTCCCGAACAGACAGTCATCTCGACGGGGCTGTATTCGCTTGTGCGCCACCCGATGTATCTGGGAGGCCTGTTCCTCTTTGTCGGCATGTCTCTTTCGCTGGCATCGTGGTGGGGATTGGCTGTGCTTCTGCTGATCCTGCCCGCGCTGATCTGGAGAATTTTCGCCGAGGAAGAATTCCTGACAAGGAACCTGGCGGGCTACGCGGAGTACAAGAACCGGGTGAAGCATCGCCTGGTGCCGTTCGTCTGGTAACGGCGGGGACCGCGAACCGATGCCGAGCGGCGGGAGAGGCCGGTCAACTGTCGATGTCACGATCGCCCGGGAACGGGGCGCCTTTGCCCTTTTCCGGGAGCCGATTCAGGCCGAGCATGCAGACGCATCTCAACCTCCGTTCCCGGCAAGCCCTGCGATCACCGGATCAACTGCGATGTACCGGCCTGCTCTTTCTTCACAAGAAGGATGGAGAGAACCCCTTTGCCTTCCGTGATGTAAACGGGATTCGATTCGACGGCACAAGGCAGCTCGACATCCTGGCTGAAATAATTGCTTCCTGCCGTCCCGCGGAATGACAAGCGAGCCCCGTGGACCGATACTTCGAAAAGGTCATCCTGATCGATATCAGGGATTGAGAGTGAGACGATGACACTCGCCGCGCCGATCCACAGGGTCACCGGCGCCTTGTTGAGTTCACGATATTCAACCCGTTCCCAGGGCAAGCGGCTGAATCTGCCCGCCGAATGCCCCCTGTCCATTGACTCGCCGCGATATTGCCCCGCATGTCTGCTGATCGAGGGTTCCATGACACCTGATTCCTTTCTCTTCAAGTGGACGAGTCGTCGCTGCTTCAGTCCAGATCCCCCGGGAATATCCCGTCATTTAGGGCGCGAGCGTATCCCATTGTGATCATTTTATAAGGCCCCGGGCCAACTGGCCATCGGGATATGACCAAGAAATGGATCGCAAAATATGATTCGGGCGTAGGGAATTGGATTAGAGAATTTTCGGGCGAAGAGCGGAACGATGCCCTGCTTTCCATGTAGCGTGGAGACGAGGGACCGGCCGCTGCGCGGCAGTGGCCAGTGGAATCAAAAGAAGTGTTAAGTGTCAAGTGTTAAGTAAGAAAATGGCATCGGGCATCGGGACGGATTCAAAGACGTGGATGGGGGATTCCCCTCGCCTCTGATCCTCTCCCTCGGTGGGGCGAGGAAGATTAAGGAAAGGGGTTATGAGGCAGTAGGAAGAAGCGGGTAGCGGGCTTTTCCTTTCGGCGAAGAAGAGAAAGCTTTTAAGCGTTACCGGTTGAAAGCAGTGCCCTTTGGAGACACAAGCAGATCCTCCGTACCGGAGTTCGCCGCCCGCCCTTCCGTGCCCCTGGGAGCGGCGCCGTCAGCCGTGAGCAGCCGGTCTTTGCCGAGCCGCAGCCGGCTCTGTTCGACCTGGTCGACACCCAGGGCGCTGATCGCCAGCAGTCCTGTGTCAAGCCGCTCCACCCAGCCCTTGGCCTTCAGATACCACAGATGGAACTCCACCAGCTCGATCGGTTTGCTGAGCAGGCGTGCCATATCGTAATCACCCAGGCCCGGGTGCTTCATGTTGCGCCGGCGCTGAATGTACAGCATCGAAAGCAGGCTCTCGCGGATTTCGCGGTCGTCTCCGAAAGCGGTTCCGTCACTGGCCTCAGACGCGAGCTTCCACTTGCGGTTCCAGTAATCCTGGTATTTGACGTCATAACCGGCGCGGGTTTCAGCGTTGGATAGAATCCGGTGAGCCTCGACAATCAGGCGGAACCGGTCGGAATCCGCTGATTCCGTGTTGTCGGGGTGCAATTTCTTGGCGAGATGTCGGAAGACGCGCTCAATGGTGTCCGTGTCGGCGTTCGAACTCAGCTGCAGCAATTCGTAGTAATCGATGAAGTCTGTTTTGCTCACGAGAAACCCCCCTTGCGGATCGCCAAGAACTTTGCTTGATGAGGCATTCGCCGCAAGAGAATTGCAAATATGATGCCGCATTGGCCGCTGCGCGGCAGTGACCGGTGGGGAGAAAGGGACGAGGGACCAGGGGGTAGGGACGGGCCGCTGCGCGGCAGGGACTGAAAGACAGGGGCCAGTGGTCAGTGGCTAGTGAAAGATGTGTTATGTGAAAAAGTGCCTGAGTGTCTGAGTGAATAAGTGAAGAAGAAAGGGCTTCCTCATTCCCTTCTTACCTAATCAACCAGTTACCTTGTCAACCAGTTCCTGCAGCGAAGCTGTTATGTGAGTCGGGATTCCGCTGATGATTTTGTATCGCCGAGCGTAATGCTCCCTATCCTGCGATCGAGCCGCCTTCGAGCATCGGGCGAACGGTCGTGGTGTAGTATTGCCGCCCGAGCGGGTTGAGTTGCTCCCATGCCCGGGCAGCCATGACCGGCAGCTCGCCTGTCCAGAAGCCTTCGGGAATGGGCTCTGGAACTCCGCCGACGTTGCCGGGCGCGATATCGGCCGTGATGACGCCTTCGCCGTCTTCGTAGGCCATGTGGGCCAGTTCCCGGCCGTGGCCATCCACAATCCGGGTCTCCCCCAGGTAGCGGGAGTTATAGGGCATGGACTCATTGCCCGGCGTCAACCCCTCGAACTCGCCTGCGTGGGACGCGTGCACAACGGGCACGCCGAGCATCCGCGCAAGATGTCCCGGCGCGTTTCTCAGCAGGTCTCTCAATCGTGCCTGATCCCCGGCGTATCGTGGGGACACCGGAAGGCGCAGATCCCACCAGCAAGAGCCGCCGACAACCAGGTCCACCCTGCCCAGCAGTCTGCGTGCCGTCCCGGAGCGAATCAACTCCCAGCACATGGCGACACCGACCGGACCGGCAGGCGTATCGAGGATCCCGTCATCGGAGCCGCCGATGTAGTAACTGTTCTCCCACATGGTGGGTATGTCCTTGTCGTGGCGGAAGTACCGGCCGTCCGGAAAGACCAGCAGAAAGCTGTTGAAGCAGTCCTTTCCGGACTGCGCGATGAATGACCCCCCCACGATGCCGTCCTGTTCGCGCGCAAGCCTGCGCATGAGCTCGAGAGCAGGGCCTTCCAGCGGCTGTAGCGCTGAAAGCATCGCCGGCGTGAACGCAACTGCAGAAGGGAAAAACTCGGGAAGGATTACCCACTGAGCGCCATGCCGGAAGGCTTCGCGGACCAGCGCCTCGGCGGAGGAGAGGTTTCGTGCCATTGCGCCAACCTCTGCCCGCATCTGTATTGCAGCGACTCGCATGTCCTATCCTCCTGTGTTCTGTACTCCGCGGGGCGGCAGTTAAAAAACAGTGACCAGTGATCAGTGACCAGTGGAAGAGAAAAAAAGAAACAGGGAATCGGGCTTCAGGATTCAGGCGATTTTTCCAGGGCAGCCCTGATCATGGTTTCCGTTTTTAATACCAATTCCTCCACTGGAATGCCGCCGGGTTCAATCGGATCAAGAACCGTACACGTAACCGTGACGCCAAAGGCCATCGGGTACAATCCCTTCTTCAGCAGTTCGTAATTCCCGTCGATGGCCAGCGGAACGACCACCGCTGAAGGGGCGGCCGTCAACAGGGTGTCGACTCCGGCAGACAGGAATGGTTTCATTTTCCCGTCCTTTGTCCTGGTGCCCTCGGGGAATATACTGGCGGTGTACTTGTTCATTTCGATATATCTGCCCAGTTTTCCGATCTCCCTGACGGATTGCAGCGGTTTCTTCCGGTCGATCAATGCCGATCCGCCATACCGCAAATTATACGACACGCTGGGGATGCCCTTGCCCAACTCGATCTTGGAAATAAATTTCGGGTGATGATTGCGAAATCCCCAGATGATGGACGGAATGTCGAACAGGCTCTGATGGTTGGAAATAAGAATGATGGGCCGCCCTTTCGGCAACTTTTCAAAATGCCTGAACGAGATTTTCGCCCCGAGGATGAACAGGCTCTTGATGATCAGGAAATTCATTATGTCGACGGATCGTTTATGCGCACTGTATCCCCCTATCGCCCTGCAAATCACTTGGATGGGATGGAATACGATGAGCAGGAGCCCGAAGACAATCAGGTATACAGGGGTCAGGAGGTATCCAAGTAATTTCATGATTCCTATTTTCATACACTACAGGCTTCGGGATTCGGGCTTCAGCAGGGGCCTCATGAGAGTCTGAGCCCTGACAGATCCACCTTTTCCAGGCTGTCAGGCTTCCATACCGGTTGATTATCCTTTTCGATAATGCGGGCCCGCACGCCCTCGAGAAAGTCCGGCTGCCCCAGGATAAATTGCACGGATGTGAAGTCGTTCTCGAAGACCTTGTCCATGGGGAGGTGCTCGTTGTGCCGCAACAGCCTCAGGGTCAAGACCAGCCCGGTGGGGGATCGCTCTGAAAGACCCGAAAAAATGGACTCGCAGGGAGCCGGCCGGATTCCGCAGACCTTCAGAGACTCGATGACCTCCAGGACCGACGATTGCCCGGCAAAATAATCCGCCACCCACCGATCCGCCTCCGGTTTCGGTTCGATGTTCCTTTCAAAGTAAGAATTCACCTTCCTCGTCAGCAGAGCCAGCAGCTCTCTCGGATGGGAGGTGTCCTTTGCGCTGAATGACTCGATCGCCCGTATCAAGTCGCGGACTCTTTCCGAACGGGTCAGATGCGTGGCCAGGCCCAGGCGGACACACTCGCCGCCCGTCATCTCGTAGCTTGTCAGCCCCAGGTATTCCGGGTAGCCCGGCGGGCATCTGTTGAACAGCCATCCCGTGGCCCCCACATCAGGATAGAAGCCGATCCTCGTTTCCGGCATGGCCATCCGGGTTCGTTCCGTGGCGATCACCCAGTCGGCGCCTTCCGCAATCCCGAGCCCCCCGCCCATGGTCAGACCGTCTGCAATCACGATAACAGGCTTGGGAAACCGATGGATCATCAGGTCAAGGCTGAATTCCTCGAGAAAGAACCGGTTCACATCGGCCAGGTTGTTGTTCCGGATATCCCGGAAAAGCCGCTTCAGATCGCCGCCGGCGCAGAATCCCCTGTCGTCCGAGCTGCAAAAAAGAACCAGCTTGCAGTCATCGTCGGCGAGGGCCTCATTCAAATAAGAGGTAATCGATCGAACCATCTCGAGGTTCAGGCTGTTCAATGCCTCTTTGCGATTCAGAATGATGGACATGCCTGCAGCGTGGCGGCGCATGCTCACGAAGGGCGTTTCAGAATTGGGAGGGCCCATTGATCTCACCTCATTCAGCATGCAACAGGATCGATAGATTGTACGCCATCTGCAGGTGTCGGGCAACAGACAAAGCAGTGACCGGCAGACAGTGAAGAAGTGTTATGTGTTATGTGTTATGTGAAAGAGAAAGACAGTGACGGGTGAAAGAAGAAGCGGGTAGATCCCGAGGCCCGACACCCTGTCTTTCTTATTACCCACTTACCAGTTACTGCAGCAAAGCTGCTTTGACAAACTTCTCCATTTTCTATATGACTGACACTACGGGTTTGGACCATGGGGTCCGGATCAATGAATAAAAGGAGAGGGTGCTATGCAAACAGCGGATCTGGAAAAGTATTGCGAGAAGGCAATCGCTGAAGGGATGAATCATGCAAAGGTGATCGATCCGGCGAGCGTTGTCACGGCGGCATGGGTCCGGATGAAGTGCCTGTTCGGCTGCCCCTACAGGATCAGCCATTGCTGCCCCCCGAATACCCCCACCCCTGAGGAGACAAGGAAGGTCCTCGACTGCTACAAGCGCGCTATCCTCTTTCACATCGAGGCTCCCCGGACGCCCGAGCGGGGCAAGCGGAACATGGCCCTCTTCGACATGCTTGTGAAAATGGAAGGCGATATCTTCAAAGACGGATATTACAAGTCCTTTGTTTACCTGGCAGGCCCCTGCCCCCTCTGCAAGGAATGCTCGAAGGTCAAGGACGCACCCTGCATCCAGTCCGGCAAGGCAAGACCCTCCATGGAGTCCTGCGGAATCGATGTTTTCCAGACGGCAAGGAACAACGGATTCTTTATCCAGACCTTGAAAGAGAAGACGGAGACGCAGAACCTGTATTGTCTGATGCTGGTCGACTGAGCAGCCGCTGCGCGGCAGTGATCAGTGGCCAGTGGTCAGCGGATGAAAAAGAAAGGAACACGAGACCGGCCGCAGCGCAGCAGTACTTCGTTGATCGGTAAATGGCGCGAAGTACGCAGCGTGCCTCAATCCATCATGGAAGGCAGCCACAGGGAGATCTCCGGCCAGTAGAGCAGCATGGCCATGACGATCATCTCCGAGATCAGCAGGATGCAGGCCCCCTTGAACACATCCTCGAGCGGGATCTTCGAGACCTGGCTGACAATAAAACAGTTCAGCCCCACGGGCGGCGTGATGAGCCCGATCTCGGCCAGCGCCGTGATGACCACCCCGAACCAGATCGGATCGAATCCCAGTGACATGACCAGAGGGAATGTGATCGGCAGGGTGAGCAGCAGGATGGCGATCTGGTCCAGGATGCAGCCCAGGAAGACGTACAGCGCGACCAGGCCGCCCATGATCACCCAGCGGTCCAGGGAAGCGGCTGCGATCAGCTTCACGGTGTCCTGGGCAAGTTGAGTCAGGGTCATGTAGTAGCCGAAGATCATCGCCCCGATGATGAGGACAAAAATCATCACGGTGCTCTTGATCGTGGCCAGACAGGCAGCCAGGATCTTCCCCCTGTCCAATCTTCCCATGGCAAGCCCCATGACGAGGGCCGCCGTGGCGCCAAAGGCAGCACTCTCGGTGGGGGTGGCAACCCCCGTGTAGATCGTCCCGATGACGACGCCGAACAGCACGAACATGGGCCACACGTACTTGAGCGAGCGCATCCTCTCGGACCAGGACCAGGCCTTCTGGGGCGGGGAGACGGAGGGGTCGATCTTCACCCAGATGTAGATGGCAACGGCATACGCAATGGTGGTGAGAATGCCCGGAAGGATCCCGGCGATGAGTAGCTTGCCGATGGAGGTCTCCGTCACGGAGCCGTAGATGATGAAGACGATGCTGGGGGGGATCATGATGGCAAGAGTTCCCGCAATGGCAACAACACCCCCCGAGAGGGTGTCCTTGTATCTCAGCCGCTGCATCTGCGGGATGGCGACGGAGGACATGGCGGCGGCCGCGGCGGTGGAGGAGCCGCACATGGCGCCGAAACCCGCATCGGCCATGACCGTGGCGATGGCCACCCCTCCAGGCAGGTGACCCAGCCACTTGTAGCCCGCCTCGAAGATGTCGTGAACGATCTCGGATTTGACGATGAGTTCGGCCATCAGGATGAACAGGGGAACCGTGGTGAGCGTGTAGGAGGCCGCCGTGCGATAGGGGGAGGTCCCCAGGATGCCCATCAGGCTGTCGAAGCCGCCCATGAAAAAGATACCGATCGCGCCGCTCACTCCCATGGCAAACGCCACGGGCATCCCGATTGCGATCAGGATGATCATCCCGATAAGCGGCAGGGTCATGATCAGTTGTTCCGGCATGTCCAGTCTTCCCTTCCTCGACTCGTTTCCCTCTTTGTGAAAGGGAGGAGATTTGCTCTCACGCCACCCGATCCACGTCCGGTGTCTGCTCATGCTCTTTTTTCGCCTGCCCGAGGAAGACCTGCACGATCCGCAGGCACAAAAGGCCGCAGCCGATGGGAACCATGGCATAGCAGGGCCACATGGGGTAGCCGACGGAGCTCGTGGAGATCTCGTTGATCCGCCAGGCCTCGGCGAAACCCTTCCAGCCGGCCAGCGCGATGAGGGCAAACAGCAGAAAGCTCATGAGCAGGTTAAATTTGTTGACGACGAATTTCAGCCGCGCGGGGAAGAACCGCTCGATCATCGACACGTGCACGTGTCCTTCCTGCATGAAGGAGTAGCTCAGGGGCAGGAAGATGAGGGCGATCATGAAGTAGTCTTCGATGATCTCGCCCGTTCCCGGGATGGGAGAGTTGAAGAAGTGCCGCCCCAGGGCATCGGCCGTCGTCAGCAGGGTGAGGACGAGGAGCGCGAGGCTCGCAACCCCGATCAGCAGCTTCTCCAGGACACCCATCAGGTTATTGAAGCCGAAGGATCTTTGCTGTTCCAAAACCGTCCTCTCCTTTCCGGCGGAAAGCTCGCGGGAAGTATAGTGCCCATGAGATCGGGGCAGCCCCGGTGGAAGGGGGTTCCACCGGGGAGATGGGGCCATAGCCCCGAAGCCCCTGGTTATTTCTTCTTCAAGGAGCTCATGTATTTCTTGTATTCTGCGAGAACGCGTTTGCCCGGCAGGCCCCGCTTCTCGAGGTTGTCCACCCATTGCTTTTCCACCGGGGCCGTGGCCTGGGCCCAGGCCACGCGCTCGGCGGGCGTGAGCGTTGCCACTTTCATCCCGGCCTTTTCATATTGTGCGTAATAGTCGTTCGACAGGCGGTCGGCCGCCTTCCCGAACTTTCGCGTCTGCTCGAGCCCCACATCGAGGAAGATCTTCTTGATATCCTCGGGCAGAGAGTTCCATGTCTTGCCGTTCACCGCGTAGGCCATGACAAACCCTGTCACGTCAGCCCCGCGTGTGGCGAACTTGAAGACCTCCTGCAGCTTGTAGGATGCGATCGCCTCGACCGGGAAGAGGGCCCCGTCGACAACTCCCCGCTGCGCCGACTCGTAGAGCTCCTGGGGGGTCTTGAAGATGGACACGGCGCCGAAGGCCCTGGCAGTGAGGTCCTGGGTGCCGCCTGCGGTGCGCAGCTTCATGCCCTTGAAGTCGGCAGGCACGCGCCCCGGTTTCTTGCTGTTGAAGATCTCGTAGGGCGCATAGGCCATGGCAAGGACGGGATAGACGTTGTGCTTGCCCCACTCCTCCTTCGCCAGGATCCCTTTCACCGAGAGCTGCCAGTAGGCCTCGGAGCCGACAGCCGAGCTGGGGTAGGCCTGCGGCAATTCGAAGACACCGCTCAGGGGCATCTTCCCCGCAAAGTAGCTGGGGCCGATGTAGGCCATGTCGGCAACACCGCTTTTCAAAAGCTCCAGCATATCGTTCTGCTTGCCCAGCTGGCCTGAGGTATAATGGGTGAACTTCACCCTCCCCTTCGTGCGCGCCTCGACCTCCTTCATGAAGGGAGCCAGTCCCTCCACGACCTGCACGTGCCCGGCGGGAAGACCGTCAGCCACCTTGATTTTGATGACATCCTGCGCCGGCGCCTCGGACGCGGGACCCGCGAGCATGACACCCAGAATGCCCGTGATGACCATCATGCCTGCGACTACGATCCGTCTCTTCATGTCCCTCTTCTCCTTTCCTTCATCCCTGTTCATGCGAGCGGTCACGGCGAACGGGGCCGCGCGCGCTGTTTTCCCCATCTATCAGTCTCACCCGGCCTTCGCAACCCCGTTTTCGAACAAAACCGATATCTCTTCTCGGCTATAGCCCAGCTCGCCGAGAATCTCCCCGCTGTGCTCACCGGGACGGGGGGGCAGGCGTCGGATCCCGGCAGGTGTTCCTGACCACTCGGTGGGCGAGCGCATCAGCCTGATCTTCCCCTCGCTGGGGTGCTCCACGACCTGGTAAAAATCCGTGGCAAGAAGATGGGGATCCTGCAGCAGCGCGTCGAGGGAGTGCATGGGAGCAACAGGGATGTCTGCGGCCGCAAGAACCTGGATCCAGTCGGCTGTCGTGCGAGTCCGGAAAATCTCGCCTGCGAAGCCGTAGAGTTCGTTGATGCACTGGGTGCGGCCCGCCAGGGTCTGGTACTGCGGGGTGGAGCGGAATTGCCCGGCCCTGCCGGCAAGCGTAAAGAAGGTCTCCCAGTGCTTGTCGCTGTATATTACGGCGCAGACGTAGCCGTCCATCGTCGCATAGGGTCTTCTCTCGGGCGCGAGGATGCGGCTGTATCCCGTGGGGCCCAGGGCGGGGATGAACGTCTCGCCGTAAAGGTTGTCACCCAGGATGAACTGGGCCATGGTCTCGAACATGGGAATGTCGATGGCCTGGCCCTCGCCTGTGCGCTCGCGGTGAAAAAGGGCCGTTGTGATGGCGCCCACGGCATAGATCCCCGTGGTTCGGTCGCAGAAGTTCACGGGGATGTAACGCGGCACATCGCCCGACATCCTTGCAAACGTGTCGCTGTAGCCACTCAAGCCCTGGATGAGATCGTCGTAGGCGGGTTGCACAGCATAGGGGCCGCTGCGGCCGAATCCGAACATGCCCGCGTAGATCACGCGGGGGTTGGCCTTGCGGATGTCCTCGTAGCCCAGTCCCAGCCGCTCCATGGCCTGGGGTCGAACGTTGTAGGCCACGACATCGGCCGACTTGCAGAGTCGAAGCATCGCCTCGCGCCCTTCGGGCTTTTTCAAATTGAGCAGAACGCTGCGCTTGTTGCGATTGAGTTGCAGAAAGAGAGGGCCCATGCCCTTCGTGCGCGAAGGTCCCGCGAAACGCAGGGGATCGCCCCCGGGGGGCGCCTCGACCTTGATGACGTCGGCGCCGAAGTCCCCCAGGATCTGTGTTGCATAGGGCCCCATCACGATCGTCGTGAGGTCCACGACCCGGATCCCCTCCAGTGCCCTTTGCATCTTCATCCCGTTTCTCCTTTTTCGTCCCGTGCGTGACTCAGGCGCGGACGGCCTGAGCCGGATTCTCGTTGTAAGGCGGCGAGTAGATGACCAGCACTTTCACCGGCTCGTCGCTCACGACGGCAAAGATGTGAGCCTCGCCGGCGGGGAAGAAGCAGCACTCACCGGGGCCGATCTCGCGAGTGAAGCCCGCCACCTCGACGCGCGCGCGCCCCTCGAGGATGTAACAGACCTGCTCGAGCCCCGGATGGATATGCGGCAGGGCCCCGGGCCCCTTCTGGAGCACGCCCAGAACGACCTCGAGATTTTTCGCGCCGTTGTCGCGGCCGACGAGACGGCGGTTTGCGGTTCCTACATGATTCTTGGGGTTGTAAGCCGGGACCTCTTCTGGCCTGATGAAATATTTTGACTCCATGCAATCTCTCCTCTTCGAATTCGGATCCGAATCACGCGTGGCCCCGTTTCATCGTGTCTTGCGCAGACTGCGCGTCAATCCTGCATCAGGGCCGGCAGCCACGTGGCCAGCTCCGGGAAAATGCAGATGAGCAGCAGAAACACCGCCATGATGACAATGAAGGGGATCACCCCCCGGGTGACCTCCGCTGCTGTCGCCTTCGCGAGATTCTGCAATATAAACAGGTTCAGGCCCTCGGGAGGCGAGATCAGGGCCATCTCCATGTTGATGACCATGATGACGGCAAACCACAGGCCGCTGAACCCGAGCCCCGTGATGAGCGGATAGAGAATCGGCAGCGTGATCACCAGGATGGAGACGGCCTCGAGCGGCATCCCCAGGACAAACAGGAAGACGTTCACGGCGAGAACGATGAGCCACGGGGCCACCTCCATCGACTGAACCCAGGCCAGCACGTTCTGCGGGATCTGGGTCATGAGGATGACCTGCTGGGTGAGATTTGCCCCGATGATGATCATCATGATCATCGCGTTGATCCGGGCGCCTTCCAGCAATGCGTCTTTCAGGCCTTGTGCGGTGAGCGAGCGGTATGCGAGGGTGCATACGAGCACGCTGTAGAAGCAGGCCACCCCGCCCGATTCGGTGGGGGTGAAAACGCCGGTATAGATGCCGCCCATGATGATCATGATCGTGCCCAGCCCGCCTGCGGCCTTCAGGCCCGTCGCCAGGATTTCGCCTGCACTTGCCCTTGCTTCGCGCTGCACATTCGGGTCACGGCCCGCTTTCCAGGCAACGTAGAAGCAGAACATGAGCGACAGGATGAGCCCGGGGATCACGCCGGCGATGAAGAGAAAGCCGATCGACTCGTTGGTCATCGCCCCGTAGAGCATCATGGCGATGCTCGGCGGGAAGAGAATGCCCAGGGTCCCGCCCGCGGCCAGAAGCCCGATCGTAAACTCCCGGTTGTAGCCCCGCTTGAGAAGCTCCGGCAGCGCAATGAGGGAAAGGGCCGAAGCTACGGCCACGCTCGATCCCGTCATGGCGGCAAAGAGGGCGCAGAAGATGACGGAGGCAATCCCGAGACCTCCCGGCAGATGGCGCACGAGGACGTTTGCGAAGGCGAAGATCTTGGGCGCCACGTTACCCATGCGAAGCACGCTCGCCCCGAGGATGAAGAGCGGCAGTGCCACCATGACGAAGTTGTCCATCGTCGCATAGGCGAGGATCGGCACCTGCACGAGCATCGGGGCGCCGCCGAAGAGGACATACAGGCCGAACATGCCGAAGAGGCTCAGCGAAAAAGCGACGGGAAGGCCGCAGATCAGAAGCGATGTGAATAGCAGAATCAAGCCCAGGTAGAGGTTTACCTGGAGAAGCCACAGGCCGATGAGAATGCCTGCGCCCATGAGGATAATGCTTGCGGGGCCTGCCCAGAAGGAACGGCTCGTCTGCCGCGGTGCCGATTCGCCGGACAGGAACCGCCCGATGAGACGGGCCGCAAGGCGGATGTACTCCAGCAAAAGCAGGGCGCTCCCGAGGGGGATGAAAGATTGGGGGATCCAGACGGGAACGCGAAGAAGCGTGGGCGAGTGTTCCTGGGCCTCGAAGGTGTTGAGGGCCATCTTCACCCCCTCCCATCCCAGGACGACCACGAAGAGGATGGCCATCAGCGAGGCCAGGATCTCAACGGCAAGGGCGGTCCTGCCGCTCAGGTGGACAGTAACGAAATCGACCTTGACGTGGGCATTCTCCTTGAGGGCATAGGCAAGCGCAAGAAAACCGCTCAGGATCGTGAGGTAGATCGTGACTTCCTGCACCCAGATGGTGGGCGCATTGAAGATGTAGCGCATGACGACTTCATAGGTGATGAAGACGGCGTTGCAGAGAATCAGCACGCCGCCAAGCATCCCAAAGCCGTCGACAATCCGGTCCAGTGTCGAGGCGCGATCCCCGCCGTTCACACGCGCCATGGTTTTCCCGCTTTTCGCTGCCGCATTGCTGCCATCGGAAGTCGGTCCTTTCCCTTCCTTCTACTTTTTGCGATTTTTCTCGACCTCTGCAACCAGTTTCTTTCCGACCTCGCCGTTGCGGTCGAGGTACTGCTGCAGGATCGGCTTGCAGGCCGCAGCCCAGCGCTGCCGCTCCGCATCGGGCACGTTGTACACCTCGACTTTCTTCGCCTGGAGCGACTTGGCACACTGCATCGAACGATCGTCGGAGAGCTTGAGGCTGTAAGCCTCGGTCTCCTTCGCCGCGACGGTGATAATTTTCTGGATGTCCGGTGTGAGCGAATCCCACGTCTTCATGCTCATCAGCATGAGCGGAGGCGACATGAGATCCGATGCAGGCAGATGCTGGTAGTGATGGATGACCTCGTAGTACTTCTTGTCCCAGGCGAGGCAGGGGGCCGTGTTGACGCCGTCGATCACCCCGCGCTGCAGGCCCAGGTAGACATCGCCTGTGCCCATGAAGACGGGTGCGGCGCCGAGGTCTTTGATGATCTCGGCAGGCATTTCGCCGTGAGCACGAATGCGCTTGCCCTTGAATTCCTCGAGCTTGTGCAGGGGCTTTTTGGAAGCGTAGCCGAAGGAATAGCCCCAGGTCTGGCGGAACATCAGTTTTACGCCTTTCTTCGCCATCTCGTCATCGAGAATCTTGCGGAATACCGGGTCGTTGAAGGTGCGTGCAACGTGGTCCATATCTTTATAGAAGAAGGGAAGTTCGATGATCCCAAGGGCGGGGATCAGCCCCACCCAGATCCCTGTCGTGACCTGTGCGAAATCGACGGCCCCTGACGGCAGCGCCTTGGGCATGTCCTTGTCGTTGAAAAGCTGTCCGGCCGGGTAGACCTCGATCTTCACCTTGCCCTTGGTGCGATCCCCCACCAGCTTGGCAAAGTGCAGACCCGCCTGGGTGAGATCATGATCAAGAGGCTGTATGGCTGCGAGCCGCAGCACTTTCGCATCCTGCGCTACGGCCGGCGGCACGCTAAACGACACGACAGAAGCCAGCAACAGGAGGATATTTGTAAACCATTGCAATATCCTGATCTTTTTCATATTATCCCTCCCTTTTCCTCGATGTTGATACGTTATGATTCGATCCCTTCTTCATTCTTACTTGGGCAAGATGTATGCCCGTTGGCAGATAATGCAAACGGCCCTTTTGGCACGAGGAGCGGATCAGATAAATAAATAATGATCTCGAATTGTTATATTGAAAGTGACGACCTTGGTAGTTCATCCCTCTGAAATACAATACGGTTTTGATGTCCGGATGTTGGGAAAGGATGCCAAACTGAATCTAAAATATTGGAATTCTTATGTGATAGATACAAGAAATGTATATCTAAAATCTTGGAATAATTGTTATTCTAATTATTTGTACTTATTTTCTCATCTGTCTAATTTATTGGATTTTCTTCCTTTATATTCAAGCCCTTTAATTTATTGTAGAGGGTCGCCTTCGAAATCCCCAGATCGCGGGCAATGCTTATTTTCGCCTCCATGGACTTTCCGTAGTACTTCAGCCGGCCGACGATCACCTTACGCTCGAAATCCCGGACCAGCTCCGAGAGCTTGCCGGCCTGGAGCCGGTCGGGCATCGATTCGGGATTCAGGGCCATGGGCAGATGGCGCGGCAGGATCGTCGAGTCATCGGCCATCTGGGCAACAAACTCCACCGTGTGGATCAGTTCCCGCACATTACCCGGCCAGCCGTACTTCGAGAAGTGTTCGTAGATCTCCGGGGCAAATTCCAGGCGGCGCATCATCTTTCTGCCGCACAGGCCGAGGAAGTGATCGGCCAGGACCCGGATATCGATGTTGCGCTCCCGCAGCGGAGGGATATGGATGTTCAGGACCCAGAGGCGGTAATAGAGATCCTGCCGGAAGGCATTTTCCCCGGCCATGCGGCTCAGGTCCCGGTTGGTCGCCGTGATCACGCGGACATCAAGCGGAGTCTCCTGGGTGTCGCCGACCCGACGGATGGTCCGCTCCTGCAGCACCCTCAGGAAGCGCCCCTGCATCTCCGGGGTAAGCTCGGCGATCTCGTCCAGGAAAATTGTCCCGCCATCGGCAATCTCGAAAAAACCGACCTTGCCTCCTTTCCTGGCGCCGGTGAAGGCCCCTTCGATATAGCCGAAAAGCTCGCTCTCCAGCAGGGAGGGCGATAGGGCGGCGCAGTTCACCGTAACGAAAGGTCCCGCCGCGCGATCACCGGCATTATGAATTGCCTGCGCAAGAACTTCCTTTCCGGTGCCGCTCTCACCGGTGATCAGGATGTCATTGCCCCCGCGGGCAAAGCGCCTTGCCAGCTCGATGACCTTACGGATACTGTCGCTCGTGCCGATGATGTCGTCAAAGGTGTACCTCGCGTGGTAGGCATGGTGGACGATCGATTTCAGGCGGTCGGTCTGCCGGAGCGTCCGCTGCAACTCCTTCGAGAGGCGCTCGACCTCCGTGATGTCCTTGAAAACACCGATGCCGCCTTTGATCTTGCCGTCGAGCACAATGGGTGCCAGGTCCACGACATATTCGATATCCCCCTCGCGGCGGAACACGCCCGACAGGGGCTTGCCGGAGCGAACGACGTCGGGAAGCCTGGCCCCGGGCCGGACCTCTCGCAGCGGCCGGCCGATAATCTGATCCCGGGACACACCGGTAATGCGGGTATACTCGGGATTGAGATAACGGACGATGAAGGCGTCATCGATGATCATGACCCCGTTGTTGATGGAGTCCAGGATGCTGAGCAGCCATTTGATTGTGCTCTCCTGGGACTCGAGGACATCCTTCAGGTTGTCAATGTCATTCTGGGGACTGACGGGTTCCATCCCGGCTTCCTCCTCGCTCATGGATCAGTAGAGAGCAGCAGTAACACAAATGTGGGAATCCTTCAATCCGGCATGAAACAAGGCTGCTGCAGACCAGCGGACAGTGAAAAGTGACCCGCTGCTGCACAGATGTAATGCGTCGATTAGGTAATTGGTTTATTGGGACAAAGGAGGTGAGAGGAAGATTAGGGAATTGATCTTCATAGGGGGAAGGAGGGAGATTTCTTTGTCTGCCCGAACGATCAGTAACCCGTCAAGACAGCGTGTTGCCTCCCATAGGCGCGTGTCCTATGGTCCCGTAAGACGCCGTCTGCGGTGCGGCAGCGAGTGCGTCCTACCCGATATTCAGACGGCCGCCGATTTCTTTAAATCGGGAAATGTAGATAATAGGCTTAACGAAAGGGAGCAAAGACC
>DASRZY010000263.1:0-2814 GCA_035685905.1 Syntrophales bacterium | reverse complement strand
ATCGAGGAAGCCCTTCGACATGCAAACGAGCACCTGGAGCAGCGGGTCCGGGAGCGCACGATGGATTTGCAGAATCTCACGGGGCAACTCGAGAGAAGCCGCGACGATCTGCGCAAGCTGGCTTCGGAATTGGTCCTGGCCGAAGAGCGCGAGCGCAAGCGGATCGCTACGGTCCTGCATGACGACATCGCGCAGACCCTGGCGGCAGTGAAGATGCAGCTCAGCATCCTGCAGGCAAAACCGGACAGCGACACCTGTGCAGATGATATGATCAAGGTGCAGCGACTGCTTCACGAGGCGATCCTGGAGACTCGTGCGCTGATGAACGAAGTCGGCAACCCGCTGCTCTCCGACCTGGGAGTGGCGGCGGCCTGCGAGTCGCTGACCAATCGCCTGATGGCAAGAAACCCGATTGTGATTGCCTTCGATGTACCCGATGCGCTGACGGACCTGACGCCGGATACGAAAGTGATCCTTTTCCAGGCGATCCGGGAGCTGTTGAACAATGTCGTGAAACACAGCAACGCCCGGAATGCAACCGTCAGGATCGACAGGGAGGATGGCCTCATCCGGGCGCAGGTCAAAGACGACGGCATGGGGTTTGACCCCCGGATACTCGGAGCACCCACTGCCGAGGGAGGATTCGGCCTCTTCAGTATCCGCGAGAGGTTGATGGCCTTCAACGGCAACCTGCAGATCCAGTCCGCACCCGGGAAAGGCACCGTGGCGACGGTCGTACTGCCCTACGTGTCGCAGTGAGCGGCAATGCGGGCAGCTGCGCGGGTGAAGAGCCGACAGCAGACAGCAGGAAGCAGACAGTCAAGATGTGTTACGTGCGAGAGAGAGACAAAGACAGTGATCAGTGGTCAGTACTCCCCTCTTCTTTCACTGACCACTGACCACTAGCCACTTTCTTTCGGTCACTGCTGCACGGAGTCCAGCCCCTACCCCCTTGTCCCTTTCTTTTCCGCCGGTCACTCCTGCGCAGCAACCGTGTCCAGCGGGAATCGATAGCCGGCCTTCTCGTAGAGATCGCGGATCCGGATCAGGTCCGCCATCTTGTCCTCTCCGGGGACGATCTCCCCCAGCCACCGCGTGGTTTTCCGTTCATTGTCCATGTACCAGCAGATGATGGTCACCCCGGCTGCCCTGGCGATGTGCCAGAACCCGGTCCGGATCGTCCGGATTTTCTTTCGCGTGCCCTCGGGCACGATGGCCAGGAGAAACTCATCGTGCGTGTTGAAGACCTCCACCATCTGTTCCACGACCCCTTTGGGGGCCTTGCGGTCGACCGGGATGCCGCCAAGGGAGCGGAGCAAAACGGACAGGGGCCAGAAAAAGGCCTCTTTCTTGATCATGATGTGGCCCGTTCGCTTGATGATCCGAAAGCCGATGAAGGCCCTGACCGTGTCCACGTTGGAGGTGTGGGGAAAGCCGATGATCACGTGCTTGTTGGAAACATAGGGAGGGAGCGGCTCGAACTTCCAGCCCATCAGGAAGTAGAGCATTCGCCCGGCAAGACTCAGGATGTGCTTCATGACTGGTGTTTACTATGGGAGACCGCGGGGGTCAATGATAAGTCTTGGCGGCACTGTTCTTGCTTGAAAAAAGAGGTCTCGACACATCATGGATCACGTCGTGCATCACGGCGGATAATGAGAGGTGAATCATGTTGAAGCGCATCCGTGTGTTCTGTGTGATCGGCTCTGTCTGTCTGTTGACCCTGTGTCCTCAATCGATTGTTTATGGGGCACCTCAGATCGAGAAGATGTCGGCGCCGGCCGGCGCCCAGTCCACCGGCAGGGCGAGCACTACGGTGCGCTCTCAGGACCTGGACGTCGGCAAAGGGATCGTTTGCAAGGCCGGGGAACAGATCGGGTTGTTCAAGAATGGCGATTGGGAGAGCTGCGTACTCAAAAAGCCCGTAACGCTGACATTCATGCCCGGGAAAGTCATCGTTTTCAAGGAGAACACCGTCCTGGCGCGGTACCCCAATGGTCAGCCGGCATATGGGACCACCGCCAACGGGACGTCGTTCCAGGGACTGCCCATTAAAACGGATTCGCCCATTGCATTCGACAGGACGGGAACCATTACATCCTTCATTCTCGCCAGTGATTTCAAACTCGGGCAGATTACGTGGAAGAAGGACACGGAGCTTGCCTTCTACCCGAAAGGCAACATCTACGCCGGAACGCCGGCCAGGGATTTCCCCTACGGCCAGATTGTTCTCAAGGCCGGCCTTCGCACCAGCTTCGAGGAGAACGGGAACATCATCCGGTACAACTATTAGACGCATGCCCCCGCTATTTGCCTCTCCGGCATAACGAAAGGCCGCCCTCTCGATGAGGACGGCCTTTTCTTTTCTCTGTCCATTTCTTGACTGTCGGCTGTTTGCTGTTTACTGTCTGCTTCTCTAACGAGATGGCTAGCGCTTACCGAGCCGCTTGGCGTTTTCCTTTGTCCGGGAATAGATGGGCCTGACCGCGCTGTGGGCCAGCAGCCCTGCGGAGTTGGGCAGCTGCGATGCCGCTATGGCCGATTCCGTCATGGTGCGGACGAGCTCCCCTTGCAACTCGATGGATTGGCCGATGCTGCGGCTCGAAGCCAGCGAGATCATCGCCGTCGATCCGGTCAGCATCTGCGAGAATGCTTGAGCCCCGAGCTGGCGGTTCAGCGTCATCACAAACTCGGCCATGGCCCGTGCCGATTCTGACGCCGCCTCGATCTTTTCCTGCCCCATCAGGGCGAATTCGCGCTGGTCGCTGGGGTTCGGTATGGGGCCGGCTGCAGCCATTCGGCCGGTGCGGTGGC
>DASRZY010000262.1:0-4853 GCA_035685905.1 Syntrophales bacterium | reverse complement strand
GCGGCCGGATCGGGAGCGGTTCCCGATCCGGCCGCTTCCATCCTCTGACGGGCGGGGCGACCGGCAGCCGCAAGCGCCCTCGCGGAGCAGTCCCGGAGCCCCGGTGAGTTTCATGAGAAAAAGAAAGCCGCATCCCGGAGCACGACCACGACCATGACCGGAGCAGTCATGCACTCTCCATGCGAACCGCGCCTGCGGCCATGACGCGCCGCACCCTGCGCAAAATCCTGCTTCTCGCACTCCCCCTGCTGGCCGGTGCGCTCCTGAATGGCTGCACCATGGCGGCGGTCACAGTCTATCAGCTTGCCGTCGATGAGCGGAAGATTGGCACCTACGTCGACGATAAAACCATCGAAGCGGCGATCGCCGCGAAATTCAGGGAGGACGAGCGGGTCAGGCCCCTCGAGCTCTCGGCGTTTTCCTACAACGGCCGTGTTTACATCGTCGGCCAGTATGACTCGACGAAACAGAAGACCCGTGCCGTCAGAATTGCAAGGCAGACCCCGGGGGTGAAATCGGTGACCGCCCACGTGCTGCCCAGAAGGCTGTTGCCGAAATGCGGGACATTCGACACTGCGGCCCTCGAGGTGAGAGTCAAGGGGCATCTCATCGCCGATGAACACGTCCGGGCGACCAATGTCAAGGTGGAATCCCTTCAGTGCAATATCGTCCTGCTGGGAATCGTCGAAACGCGCAAGGAAGCGAGTCAGGCCGTTGCCTGCGCAAAGAACGTTGAAGGGGTTCGAAGCGTGACCTCTTATCTGAGATCGACACAATAGGGACCCGCCGCCGCGCTCCACCTGCCCTCCTTTTCCCTCTTGCACATCCCCTCCGGTTTGGACTATAGATTTCCAACAGATCTCGCTTTTTTTACCTTCGTCATGAAACAAGGGGGGCAAATCCATGAGGCATCGCACGGCGGGAAAAATCACGGACAATTTGTGGTACCTCGGTCGCGAAGAGGCTGGAGTCTATCTCCTCAAGGGCAAAGAGGGCTCGATCATGATCAACGGGGGGCTTGCGCACATCCTTCCCGACGTCGTCAGGCAGATGAGTGACTTCGGGATCGACCCGGCCCAAATCACAAAGATCCTGATCCTCCACTCTCACTTTGACCACATCGGCGTGATCCCCTACTTCAAGCGAAAGTGGCCGGCCATCGAGGTCTACGGTTCGGGGGAGACATGGCGGATTCTCAAGATACAGAAGGCAATCGACATCGCCAACCAGTTCAGCAAAATCGTGGCGGACAAGTTGGGGCTCGGAGCGGCTCTCGCGGGCTTCGACTATGCCTGGCGCGACGACATCTCCGGGATGACCGTGAATGACGGTGACCGGATCGATCTCGGCGGCGCGGCCCTGAACATCCTGTACACGCCCGGCCACACGAACTGTTCCATCACAGCCTACGAGCCAAATCTCAAGGCCCTTTTTGCCTCCGACGGTGGAGGCATCCCCTACCGGGAGTCATCCTTTGCCTCGGCCAACACCAACTTCACCCAGTACCTGGAGAGCCTCGAGAAGATGAAGCCGCTGACCGTCGAGTACCTCTGCGCGGATCATTACGGCTATGTCACGGGCGAGGATGCGCGGGGCTTCATCGAGCTGACGATACGGGAAGGAAGAAAGCTGAGGGCACAGATGGAGGGAATCCTCCGGGAGAAGGGGAATGTCGATGAGGCCGCAAAGGCCATGACGGTCTATTTCTACCGGGAATGCCCGGATTACTTCATCGCGGCGGACATCCTCGAGGGCGTCTTCAAGCAGATGATGAGGTTCCTCGAAAAAAACCTGCAGTCCTGAAGGAGAAACCGGACAGGGAAAAGGCCAGCCTTCTCCTTCCATCATTGATGCAACTTCACCGATAAGCCCGTCAACAGGCTTGAAAGAGGCACCTGTAAAGGATCATCCCGGGCAACCGTCTGCCAGAGGGAAGGGGGGTCATGATCCGTACTCTGCTGATTGCGGGAATTCTGTTTGCCTGCCTCTTCGGGACGCAGGGGTATGCCGCCGAAACGCTCGAAGATCGTCTCGATCAATGTCTTCAGGAGCATGAAAACAACGACACCGAGCGGCTTCGATGCTACGATGACATCGCCCGCCAGAGACAAAAAAATTCGACAACTGCACCCGCAGCTGCCCCACCCTCGGCAGCGGCCCCTCAACCTGAAAGACAAGCCTCGTCTCCGGCAGCAGCCGTTGCCGCGGGGAATCTCGCCACGTGCGGTGTCGAGTGCAAAGGAGAGAAAGAGAAATGTGATGCCGATCGGCTTCGCTGTTACGACGACCGGGAAAAATACAGCTGGCCGATGTGCTTTTTGGGCAGCCGCTCCTGGATCAAGGAATCCCCCGGGAGACTCAATGCGTGCAACTATTTTTTCGAAGACACGGAGCGGCTTTACGGCTACGACGAACTGGCAGGCTACACGCCTTCGCCCGTCTCGGCATTGAAGGGGCCCTACAAACCTTCGTACCTGTCCATTAAGTGGCAGCTCAACGAGAAGAGCCGTCAGCTCGACGATGAGAGCCGCCGAGAGCGCTACGTGCAGCTCGAAAAGAAGAGCCGCCAGCTCGAAGAAGAGAAGAGCCGCCTGGAGCTCGAGGAGAAAAGCGGTCAGCTCAACAAGAAGAGCCGTCAGCTCGAGCGGAAGCTTTACGAGATCAACGAGAAGATCGACAAAGTCAACGAAGAGATCCGCCAGCTCGCCGAGGAAAACCGCCGAGCGCTCGAGGAGAAGAGCCGCCAGGACCGCCTCGCCCTCGTGTACCGGCAGAACTACATCCTGTTCGGCACGTATGATTCTCACATGGAAAAGCAGGCCTGGGAGTCGGCAAACCCAGGAAAGGAGCTCCAGGACTACGAGCTCAAGTACCAGATCAGCCTGAAGTTAAAGCTCTTCGATATCACGGATAACCGTGTTACCGGGGACTGGGAACGTCACCTCGGGATGCACATAGACCTATGGCTTGCCTACACGCAGCTCTCGTTCTGGCAGGTTTATAACGCGAGTGCCTCCCGACCCTTCCGCGAAACAAATTACGAACCGGAACTCATCTTGAATGGCCGGATGGATAAAGACCTCTTCGACGGCTGGAAGTTACGGTTCATCCAGATCGGGCTCAATCACCAGTCCAACGGACAGAGCCAACCCCTCTCGCGGAGCTGGAACCGCCTGATGTTTAACTTCGGCTTCGAGCGGGGAAATTTCGACGTCGTCCTCAAGACCTGGTATCGGTTTCCGGAGAGTGCCGAGAACGATGACAACCCGGACATAGAATCCTACCTGGGCTACGGGGAGATCTCGGCCGGTTACATTTTCAAAAACGTAGTCAGTGAACGGGATATCCGCCTCGGGCTCATGTTCCGGAACAACCTGCGCTTTGACGACCAGAACCGAAGCGCTCTCCAACTCGGGGCCGACTTTAACCTCTTCGGGCCTTTCAACTTGTACGTCCAGTACTTCACGGGGTACGGCAAGAGCCTCATCGACTACAACAGCTACGCGAACAGCATCGGCCTGGGCTTCAGCATCAAGGACTGGTAAGGGGCAGTCATGCGTAAAAGAATCACCCTGGGCGGTGCGCTGCTCCTGCTCGCCTGCCTCGGCATAAGCGCCGCAGCGTTTGTCTGCATCGAGCCCGCGCAGGCCGCAGGCGATGTGGACTTCGAAGCCCTCGAAAAGGTAATCGTCAAGGAAGTCAACCTGGCAAGGACAAACCCGGGATTCTACGCATCCTGGCTCCGCGGCACAAGGCAACACTACCGGGGGACGCAGCTGAGAAGGCCCGGGGAAGCGCCCGTCCGGACCCAGGAAGGGCTTACCGCCGTGGACGAGGCGATCCGCTTCCTGGACAAGCAGAAGCCCGTTGGGTCCCTCACTCTGTCCCGGGGCCTGTCGCTTGCCGCGCGCGATCTCGTGGCGGCCCAGGGCGCATCGGGCGGGTTTGGCCACAAGGGCCCCGACGGGAGCTTGCCCTCCGACCGGATCGAGCGGCACGGTGCCTGGGAGTCCATAATCGGCGAGAACGTTGCATACGGACAACAGACGGCCCGGGACGTCGTAGCGGCTTTCATCGTCGATGACGGCGTGCCTGGCCGCGGGCACCGGAAGAACCTTTACAACGCCGGCTACCATGTCATGGGCGTCGATTGCGGCCCCCACTCCACCTACGGGACCACGTGCGCCATCACCTTCGCCGGGGGCTTCCGGGAAAAGTGAAAGTCATTGCGAACGAAGTGAAGCAATCTACATCATCGGATTCTGAATCGTAGATTACCACGCCTCGGAATATCCACCCTCACCCCAACCCTCTCCCCTCAAGGGAGAGGGAGATTATGGTAGTGGGTTTCGAGAGGCTCGGCTCGTAATGACCATTTGTTATCATGATGTTTCTTAGGAGCGACCGGGCTCAGTGATACATTGTGATACAGCGTCATGCACAGAAGAGTTCGGGAGGGACAAAAAAGGGGCCACGGAAACCGTGACCCCTTTTATCTTTTCGCAAAGAATGCAGTGCTATTGCTTCCTCCTCACTGCACCAATCCCCAGGAGACCAAGGCCGAGGAGCAGAAGTGAAATAGGCTCGGGGACAGCCCTATTTATTGTCAGGTTGTCGATTGCAACTTCACCGGTACCTCCATCGTGAAATTTCAATCCATAAACAGGCACATTAAATGTGTATGTTGCGCCGTAAACCCTGACAAACCCACTTGGGTTATTGTTTGAGTATGCCTGAAAAACGACCCAGCTGCTGCCATTATAATATTCACCAGTGAATGAATCAACGTATGTGCCCCAATCATACGTCATCAGACCTGTAAATGGCACAACAAAGTTGAGCTGGATATTGTG
>DASRZY010000261.1:0-3382 GCA_035685905.1 Syntrophales bacterium | reverse complement strand
CCTTTATGAAAGGGGGAGGGCAGGGGGATTTTCTTTTGCCCCGGATGCTCGATCTTGCGCGGGTACAGACGGGCTGGATCATTGTGTTTTCAAGGGAGACGTGTTATCTTTTCGCCGCCCGCAGGGACGGCTACAGGCTTTCCCGGCGGGATGAAAACGGATTTTCAGGTTTTTATGGAGCGGATGGACTCCTCTGATGAGAGAATGGACAGCGCCCGCCCCCTGGCCGACCGGATGCGGCCGGAAACGCTGGAGGAATACGTGGGCCAGTCCCACATCCTGGAAAAAGGGGGGCTGCTGCGCAAGGCCATTGAAGAGGACCACGTCTTCTCCATGATCTTCTGGGGGCCGCCCGGTTCCGGGAAGACCACCCTTGCCCGCATCATCGCCCGCGAAACGAAATCCAACTTTGCCACCTTTTCGGCAGTGCTCTCCGGCGTAAAGGAGATCCGGGGCGTCATCGAGGAAGCCCGGGCCGAGCTCGAAAAGACCGGGAGGAGAACGATCCTCTTCGTCGATGAGATCCACCGGTTCAACAAGGCCCAGCAGGATGCCTTCCTGCCCCACGTGGAGAGCGGCCTCATCACGCTGATCGGCGCCACAACGGAAAATCCGTCCTTCGAAGTCATCTCGCCGCTCCTGTCCCGCACCCGCGTCATGGTCCTGCGGCCCTTCACCGAGGAGGAGCTTGCGGAGATCCTGCGCCGGGCCCTCCGGGATCCGCGGCGGGGCCTGGGCGCGCTCTCGATCGAGGCCGAGCCCGATGCGCTCGATCACATGGTCCGCGCCGCCGACGGGGATGCGCGGACGGCCCTCAACAACCTCGAGGCGGCGGCATCGCTCGTGGCCGGCAGGGAGGCTGCAGACCGCACCATCACACTGGCGCTGGCCGAGGCGGCACTCCAGCGAAAGGCCCTGCAGTACGACAAGGCGGGCGAAGAGCACTACAACATCATTTCCGCCCTCCACAAGAGCCTTCGGGGCAGCGACCCCGACGCAGCCCTGTACTGGCTGGCACGCATGATCGAGGCGGGCGAGGATCCCCTGTACATTGCCAGGCGCATGATCCGCTTTGCCTCGGAAGACATCGGCAATGCCGACCCCATGGCCCTCACCGTGGCGATGGCGGCCATGCAGGCATTCCACTTCATCGGGCTGCCGGAGGGCGAGCTTTCGCTGGCGCAAGCGGCCGTCTATCTCGCCACGGCCCCCAAGAGCAACGCCATCTACCGCGCCTACGGGAAAGTGAAGTCCGTCATCGGCCAGACGGGGACCCTTCCCGTGCCCCTGCACATCCGGAACGCGCCCACGAGGCTCATGCGCGATCTCGGCTATGCAAAAGGTTACAAATACGCCCACGACTACGAGGAGGCCTTCACGCCCCAGGACCATCTTCCCGAAAAACTCCAGGGGCAGGTCTACTATTCCCCTACAGACCGCGGGTACGAGAAGGTGATCCGGGAGCGTCTGACGAAATGGCGCAGGATCCGGGAACAGGCAGCCCGGGACGGGAAGGACGAACGGGAGGATTGATCCGGTGACAGAGTCGGAAAGAGAGAAGCACATGAAGGAGCTGGCGGCTCTCCGAGAGCGCGTGCGGTATCTCGAGGAGATGGAGAGAGAGTTCGCCACGCTCGCCCGGGCGCTGAAGGATTCGGAAATGAAGTACCGGTTCCTGGCGGACAAGGTCCAGGAGGGCGTCCTGATTGTCCAGGACGATACGGTCAAGTCCGTCAATCCCGCCGCGACGCTGATCGGCGGCTATTCGGCCGATGAACTTCGCTCGGGCCCTTTTACAGAATTCATCGATGCGCGCGATAAAGAGAGGGTGCTCGCCCTTTACCGTCAGGCCCTGGCCGGTGAGACGGCATTGGATACGGTCACCTTCGGCATCATACGGAAAGGGGGCGAGGTTTTTCAGGCCACGACCCGGTTCATCCCCGTGAACTTCGACGACCGGCCCGCAGTGCTGTGCGTGTTGCAGGATGCAACAAAGCAGGGGGATCTCGAGTCTCAGCTGCTGTACGCCAAGAAGATGGAGGCAATCGGGACGCTTGCCGGCGGGATCGCCCACGACTTCAACAACCACCTGCAGGGCATTTCAGGATACATCCAGCTGCTGATGATGCGCGGGGACCGGGACCGGACCGAACAGAGCTGGCTGCTGCAGGTCGAGCGCTCCGTCCAGCGGGCGGCGGCCCTCACCAAGCAGCTCCTCATCTTCAGCCGCAGGGAGGAGAGCCGGCTGGAGCCTCTCGATCTCAACGAGGTGGTCCGCCAGGCCCAGAAGACGCTGGCCAGGACCATCCCCGAGTCGATCGCGGCTGAGTTGAAACTGGCCGGCGATTTGAACCTGGTCGATGGCGACGCTGTGCAGCTCGAGCACGTCCTGTTCAACTTCGGGCTCAACGCCAAGGATGCCATGCCCGGCGGCGGGAAGATCATCATCGAGACGCGAAACGTCCGGTTGGATCAAGCCTTCTGTCGCGATCACGTCGGCGTGAAGCCGGGGGCCTACGTGGAGCTCACCTTTACGGACACGGGCCACGGGATGGACCGGGAAACGCTCGAGCGGATTTTCGAGCCGTTCTACACGACCAAGGGCGTCGGTTCGGGCATCGGGCTGGGGCTGGCCATCGTCTACGGCATCGTCCAGAGCCATCACGGGCTCATCCTTTGTGAAAGCAACCGCGATGCGGGGACGACCTTCCGGGTCTACCTGCCGGCACTGGAAGGAGATCGGGCGGCCCCGTTGAAGGAGGAGCGCAGGAAGGGCGACTACCGCGGGGCCGAGACGATCCTCATCGTCGACGACGAGGCCGACATTCTCGACATCGCCCAGAACACCCTCGAGCAATTCGGCTACACGGTCCTCACGGCGCGAAGCGGCGAGGAGGCCGTCGAGACGTATTCCCGGCAGGGAAAGCAAATCAACCTGGTCATTCTCGACCTGGGGATGCCCGGCATGGGAGGGGAGAAATGCCTCAGGGAGCTTCTGCGGATCAACCCCTCGGTGACGGTCCTCATCGCCAGCGGATACGCAGCCACCCAGACGGTTCACAACATCCTGGAAGCAGGAGCCACGGGGTTCATGGCCAAGCCCTACCGGCTCGAGGACATGCTGAAGAAAGTGCGGGATCTCCTGGACGGGGAGAGGGACGAAATGCCCCTCGGGGACTAGTGGCTAGTGACCACTGAAAGAAGGGACTAGGGACCAGGGTGTAGGGACGGAAGAAGAGCAGACAGCTAACAGCTAACAGCCAACAGCCAACAGCCAACAGCCAACAGCAACCCCCCCCTTGCCGCCCCGCGAAGTGGATCAGGGCGGCAAAGAGGGGATTTCTTTTTCCTTTAGCCTTTGACCTTGAACCTGCTGCGAAGC
>DASRZY010000260.1:0-7101 GCA_035685905.1 Syntrophales bacterium | reverse complement strand
ACTCTTTCTTGAATATCTGACTCATGCTTCTTCTTTCTCCTTGCTGACGATTGTGATCAGAACATGTCCCGGCAGCGGCTGAAAGGCAAACGGCTCCCCTGTCCTGAAAGAACTTGTTCCGATATTGTGGATGAAACCACCATTCCAGGAGCCCAAACCCGGGACGCCGATGGATCGACGGGTGCGATCGTTGCCCTTGCCTTACTTCCTGAGACCCAGCCGCTCGATGATCTTGCGGTAGCGGTTCACTTCCTTGTTCTTGAGATACTCCAGAAGACGCCTGCGCTGGCCGACGAGTTTCAGGAGCCCCCGGCGGGAGTGGTGATCCTTCTTGTGCGTCTTGAAATGCTCGGTCAGGTACTGGATCCTGGCGCTCAGCAGTGCGATCTGCACTTCGGGAGAGCCCGTGTCGCCCTCGTGGGTTTTGTAGCCGGCAATGATCTCTTTCCTCTTTTCTGCGTCAAGCACGTCCGTAAATCCTCCCTTTGTCTGACTCTTGATCTATATCCATTTTATTCCGTTACTCGTTAAATACCCTCAGGATGCACGCCGCCCGGCTGAAAGGATCGAGCGACGGGATATCCTCCGTCTGCACGAGCATCCTGGCCAGTGCAACCAGCCGCCCGGTTTCAGATACGAACTTTACCACATCTCCCGCGGCAAGAGAAGCGATTTGCAGGCCTGCAAGCCCCTCTGCATCGGGCTGATGGCCTTTCATCACCCTCTGCTCGAGAGACGGCGGGATCAGGACATCCGGCACGCCCGGCAGCGCCTGTCTTGTCGGGATCAGGGCCCGCTGGAGCCTTGCCCGTATCTCGGCGTCGCTTTCCCCCCCGAGGGAAACGGCGTTTTCCTCACGGAAGATGCCGCTCACCGTCCTTCGCAACCTCTCGAGGGCAGCCCCGCATCCCAGGCGATCGCCCGCATCTGCGCAGAGCGTCCGCACATAGGTGCCCTTGGAGCAGGTCACGGCAAAGCTCACCCGGGGCAGCTCGATAGTCCCTACGCGGATCTCGCGGATCTCCACCTGCCGCGCCGCGGGCTCCACGTTGACGCCTTTCCGTGCCCATTGGTAGAGCGCCTTGCCCCGGACCTTGACGGCCGAATACTGCGGGGGGACCTGGGTGATAGTCCCGACAAAGTCCGCGAGAACCGCCTTCACGTCTGCCTCGGTCACCCGGGGCTCCTGCTCGGCCAGCACCCGCCCCGTCATGTCCTGCGTGTCCGTCCGGACGCCCAGGCGCATCGTGGCCTCGTAGACCTTGTCTTCGCCCGTGAGGAAAGAGGCGATCTTCGTCGCCTCGCCGACGCAGACGGCAAGCACGCCCGTCGCCATCGGGTCCAGCGTCCCCGTGTGGCCCGCTTTCCGGATGCCCAGGAGTTTTCTCACCCTGTCGACGACGTCGTGGGACGTGATGCCCGCGGGCTTGTCGACAATGATGACCCCATTCATCGGCCACCGTTCTTGATTGCGTCAAAGAGCGTTCGCTTCACCGTCTCGCAGTCGCCCTGCATCCGGCAGGCCGCGGCGTTGATGTGACCGCCGCCGCCGAACCTGGCGGCCACCTGCTCGACGTTGAACCGCCCCTTGGATCGAAGGCTCACCTTGTAGAAGCCCTCGGCGATCTCGCTGAAGAAGACCGCCACCTGCACGCCCTCGATGGAGCGGGGAAATTCGACGAACCCTTCCGTGTGCTCCCACTGTGCGCCGGTTTCGTCGAGCATTTTCTTCGACACGGTGAGGGCCGCAATCCTTCCCTGCCAGTCGAACTCCAGGGTGGAAAGCGCCCGGGACAGCAGCCGGATCTTCGCGGCCGGGAACGTCTCGTAGACCATCTGGGCGATCCAGGCGGGATCGGCCCCTTTTTCCAGCAGCCGGCCGGCTACAGCAAAGGTCCTCGGTCCCGTGTTCGAATACCGGAAGGCCCCCGTGTCGGTCAGGATTGCCGTGTAGAGGTTGACGGCCATGTCCTTTGTGATCTCGAGGCCCATCCCGTCGACCAGCCGGAAGATCATCTCGCCGGTGGAGCTTGCCTCGGGGTCGGTGAGCGTCAGATTGCCGTAATGATCGTTCGAAATGTGATGATCGATGTTGACGATCTGACGGATCCCGGCAAGGCGCGGCGCTTCCTCGCCCGCGCGCTCGATCTCGCTGCAGTCCAGAACGAAGACGGCATCGAAGCCATCGAGCGGTCCCAGGCGGTTCACGATGACGCCCGCGTCGGGCAGAAACGAGTATATCTGCGGCGTCCGGTCCTGGTTGTACACGACCACTTCCTTCCCCAGGCCCCGCAGCGCTTCGTAGAGGGCGAGCTCCGAGCCCACGGCATCGCCGTCGAGCCTCATGTGGGAGGTCACGAGGAAGGTGCGGCCCTTCTTGATGATTTCAGCGATCTGTTGGATCATCGGTTTCGTCTTTTCGCACTTCTTTCAGCAGCTTCTCGATCCGCGAGCCGTATTCGAAGGAGGGGTCGTAGAAGAAGTTGAGCTCCGGGATGTAGCGAAGCTGCATCCGTTTCCCCAGTTCGCGCTTGAGGAACCCCTTTGCCTTTGCCAGCCCCTTCTCGACGCCCTCGCTCGCGCGGTCTTTGCCGAGTTCGACGAAGTAGACGCGGGCCGAGCGCAGGTCGTCCGTGAGTTTGACGTCCGTCACGGTGAGGTTGGCAAGCCTCGGGTCGTGGACCTCGCGGCGCAGGATGTCGGAAATCTCCTGCTTGATGAGATCCGCAACGCGGTCAGCTCTCTTGAAATCCATCGGGCAGTGCCCCTGTGTCGTACCGTCCCGCCATGTCGGAGTAGTTGGTGATCTCCCTCCGGACGTTGGTGAGCTCGGCAAGGTGAAGGTCCTCGACAAAATTCAGGATCTTTTCCATCTTCGAGTTCACGAAGCTCCGGTCGTTTCCGACAACGGCAAACCCGATGACACCCTGCTTCCAGTTCTCGTGCCCGTCGACCTCGGCAATCGAGATGTTGAACTCGTTCTGCGTGCGCCGGATCAGGCTCTTCATCACCCCCCGCTTCTCCTTGAGAGAGCGGCTCTCGTGGATGTACACCTCGATGATCCCGACTCCGACAACCATGCTCGTTCATTTCGTTGATTTCGTTGGTTCGTTCATTTCGTTCGAAAGGTACGAAAAAAACGAGAGAAACGAAACAAACGTTTTTATAATTTTCGTTCGATCTGCTCCATGACGTACGCCTCGATCACATCGCCCACGCGGATGTCGTTGTAGCCCTCGATGCCGAGGCCGCAATCCATCCCGGCGGAGACTTCCCTGGCGTCGTCCTTGAATCGCTTGAGCGAGGCGATCTTGCCGTCGTAGATGACAACGCCGTCGCGGACGAGCTTGACCTTCGCGCTGCGCTGGATCTTCCCGTCGGTCACGTGGCAGCCTGCCACGGTGCCCACCTTGATGATTCGGAAGGTCTCCCGCACCTCGGCGCGCCCCTGGACGAGTTCCTTGTACTCCGGCTCCAGGAGCCCCTCCATGGCAGCCCGCACGTCGTTGATGGTGTTGTAGATGACGTCGTAGAGCTTGATCTCGACGCCTTCCTTCGCGGCGATCTCGACCACCCGGGCATCGGGCCTGACCTTGAAGCCGAGAATAATGGCATCGGAGGCCGAGGCCAGCATGACGTCCGTCTCGGTGATGGCGCCCGTGGAGTTGTGGATGATCTTGAGCTTGATCTCGTCGGTGGAGAGCTTGTTGAGGGCCTCGCTCAGGGCTTCCAGCGAACCCTGGACATCGGCCTTGAGGATCACATTGAGCTCCTTGGCGCCTTCCTTGATCCTCTGGTAGAGCTGCTCCAGGGTGATCTTGGAGGAGGCCGCCAGCTCTTTCTCGCGCTCCTTGCGGATCCAGTACTCGCTGATGCTCTTGGCCTTCTTCTCGTCCTCGACGCCGATGAACTCGGAGCCCGCCTGGGGGACGCTGGAAAAGCCGATGACCTCTACGGGCATGGAGGGACCGGCCTCTTTGACGCGCCGTCCCTGGTCGTCGATCATGGCCCGCACACGGCCGTACTCCGTCTTCGCGGAGAAGGCGTCCCCCTCGTGAAGCGTCCCCTCCTGGATGAGGACGGTCGCTACGGGGCCGCGGCCCTTGTCGAGCTTGGCCTCGATGATGATGCCGCTGGCCTGCCGGTCGGGGTCGGCCTTCAGTTCGAGCACGTCGGCCTGCAGGAGGATGAGCTCCAGCAGGCTCTCGATGCCGATCTTCTTCTTTGCCGAGATGTCGGCAAAGAGCGCATCGCCGCCCCAGTCCTCCGGGACGAGGTTGTGCTGGGCCAGCTCCTGCTTGATCCTGTCGGGGGTGGCGTTGGGCTTGTCGATCTTGTTGACGGCCACGATGATCGGCACGCCGGCTGACCGGGAGTGGTTGATGGCCTCCACGGTCTGCTCCATGACGCCGTCGTCGGCGGCCACAACGAGAACGACGATGTCCGTCACCTTGGCGCCGCGGGCGCGCATGGCCGTAAAGGCTTCGTGGCCCGGGGTGTCCAGGAAGACGATGTCGCGGTCCTTGACATGGACGTGGTAGGCGCCGATGGCCTGCGTGATGCCGCCGGCCTCGCCCTCGATGACATTGGTCTGGCGGATGGCATCGAGCAGAGACGTCTTGCCGTGGTCGACGTGGCCCATGACGGTGACGACGGGGGCACGGGGCTTGAGGTTCCGGGGCTCCGCCTCGGTTCGCTGCAGCAGCTCGTCGTACTCGGCCGTCACGGCCTCCACCTGGTAGCCGAACTCGGTGGCGATGAGGCTTGCGGCATCCACGTCGATGGACTGGTTGATGGTGACCATCATGCCCAGGCCGAGCAGCTTGTTGATGACGTCGCTTGCGCGCACGCCCATCTGCTTGGCCAGCTCGCCGACCCGGATGGCCTCCGAGATCCGGATCCGCCGCTTGCTTGCCTTGGGAACCGTGATCTCCGTCTTCTTCATCTTGACGACGGCGGCTTTCTTGTCACCCCTCCAGCGGGCGGACTCCTCTTCTTCGATCTCCCGGAGCCTCACTCTCTTGTCCTTCTTGTCGATGACCTGCCGGATCATCGTTTTCTTCTTGCCGGGCACACCGTCCATGACCACCTCGACGGCGCGCTTTCCTTTCCTGTCGGCCGACGGCGCGGCTCCCCTCGTGTCGGCTCCGGCGGGCGGGGCTGCCTGGGCGCGAGGCTGCGCGGGCTGGCCCGCGGCCGGTTTGCGGATCTGCGTCTGCGGGATTGTCGCTGCAGGGGGCCGTGGCCCTTCCTTCTTCTCGCTGGGCTCGGGCCTGCGGATGATCTGGGCCTGGCGGGAAAGATCGGGCTCCTTCTTCGGAGCCGGCTCCGCTTTCGCAGGCGCCTTCTCGGCCACGGGAGGCGACGCAGCAGCAGGCGCTTCCTCCACTGCCGGCTCGAGCGGCTTTTCCGGTTTCTCGAGTTTCTCGACCTTTTCGAGTTTCTCTTCCTTTTCCGGTTTTGCGATTTTCTCTTCCTTCTCGGCCTTCTCGACAAGCTCTGCGGGTGCTTCGGGGGGGGCGGCGGCTTTTTCGGCTTTTTCGGCTTCTTCGGCTCTTTCGGCTTCCTCGGCCTCGGCGGCCTCCTCGGAGGGCAGACGGACGGCTCTTCTTCGAATGACCGTCGACTTGACCCGTTTCTCGACGACCTCCTTTTCGCCCTTGGCAGCAAACTCGCGGCGGACCCGCTCGACTTCGCTGTCCTCAAGGGTGCTGGAGTGGGATTTGACGGCGATTCCAAGGGTCTTCAGCTTCGCGATGAACTCCTTGTTCTCGATCCCGAACTCCTTGGCCAGTTCGTATACTCTCGTCTTGGACATTCTCGAAACCCCCGAAAATTTTGGTTCAGCCAGGGCCTGCGCCTCTCCGCACGGTTCAGGCGTTATCGCCCGCTTCCTTCTCCATCACCTGCGCGGCCCTCTCGATGATCCCCGGCACCTTCTCGGCATCCAACCCCTCGATGGCCTTCAGGGCCTCGGGGTCGGCCGTCGACAGGGCGGAGACGGTCTTGTAACCTTCCTTGAAGAGAAGCTCCGCCGCCGCTTCGTCCAGGTCGGGGATCTTCATGAGGGCCTTGGGCCCTTCCTCGGCCTGTTTCTGGAGCATGGACTCGTTCTTCACGTCGATTTTCCAGCCGGTCAGCCTCACGGCGAGGCGCACGTTCTGTCCGCTCTTTCCGATGGCCAGCGAGAGCTGGTCATCGGGCACGATGACCTCCATGGACCTCTCGTCCTCGTACATGAAAACCTTGCTCACCTTGGCCGGGGAGAGGGCCGAGCAGATGTATTTCACGGAGTCTTCGGAGTAGGGGACGATGTCGATCTTCTCGCCCTTGAGCTCCTGGACGACGCTCTGCACGCGCGAGCCCCGCATCCCGACACAGGCCCCGACGGGATCGATGTCCTTGTCGAGGGTCCGGACGGAAATCTTGGAGCGGTTGCCCGGTTCCCGGGCCACGTTGACGATCTCGATGAACCCCTCGGAGATCTCCGGCACCTCGATCTCGAAGAGGGCGCGCAGGAAGCCCGGATGGGTGCGGGACAATACGATCTGGGGCCCCTTGGAGATCTTCTTCACATCGACGATGTAGGCCCGGATCCGGTCGCCGCGCTTGTAGGTCTCCCGGTGGATCTGCTCGGAGGGCGGGATGACCGCCTCGGCGCGGCCCAGGTTCACGATGATGCTGCCGCCTTCGAAGCGCTGGACGAATCCGCTTGCGATCTGGCTTTTCTTGTCCTTGTACTCGTCGTAGATCTTGTCCCGCTCGGCGTCCTTCACCTTCTGGATGATGATCTGTTTGGCTGTCTGGACGGCGATTCGCCCGAAGCTCGCGGCGTCGATCTTCATGCCCAGACTGTCGCCCGGCTCGGCTTCCTCATCGAGATCACGCCGGGCTTCTTCCAGGGAAACCTGTGTCTCGTTGTCGACCACCTTTTCGACGACCGTCTTGAACTGGAAGACTTCCAGCTCTCCCGCCTCTTCGTTGTATTTGGACTCGAGCTCCACCTTCGCCCCCAGCTTCTTGCGCGCCGCGGTGAGGATGGCAGACTCAAGGGCTTCGATGATCACTTCCTTCTCGATTCCCTTGTCCTTGCCCATCTGC
>DASRZY010000259.1:0-9553 GCA_035685905.1 Syntrophales bacterium | reverse complement strand
ATAAACTTTAAGATATCAATTGGTTGTGCTGAAAATGATGGCTTGCGAGACAAGTCTCGGCAGCACTGTGACGTGCAATTTTCCATAAAGTAATGACCACCCGGCAGGATGTCAAGAAAAGTCATTCAATCAACAGGTTACATCTTGCCCGCTGCCCGTATTTTTTGTATAATTTTTGCATTGAAAGGCTTGACAATCAGCATAGTGAATCTATATTCTGTTAGCTTAGATAGTCAAGCCGAGGAGGATTAGGGATGAATATGAATCTGCCTGCTGCGACCAGCACGTTAGATTTATACATATCGCAGATCAATCAGTTTCAGCTTCTGACCCCGGAAGAGGAGTTCAAGCTGGCCGTCCGCTTCAAGAAGCACAACGACATGGAGGCGGCGGAGCGGCTCGTTACGTCCAACCTGAGGTTTGTGGTAAAGATCGCCCACGAGTATCGCAATTACGGGGTGAAGCTCCTGGACCTGATCCAGGAAGGCAACGTGGGGCTCATGCACGCGGTCAAGAAATTCAACCCCTACAAGGGGTACAGGTTGATTTCCTATGCCGTGTGGTGGATTCGCGCCTACATGCAGAACTTCATTATCAAAACATGGAGTCTCGTGAAGATCGGCACGACCCAGGCCCAGCGCAAGCTCTTCTTCAAGCTCAACCAGACCAAGAAGAGGCTTCAGAACATGGCGTCGAGAAGCCCCGAGTTCGGGGAGATTGCCGAGTCGCTCAGCGTGAAAGAGACGGAGATCGAGGAAATGGATGTCCGGCTCAACAGCCGCGATCTGTCGCTGGATGCGTTCATCGACGACGACGGGGAGCTGTCTCACATCAATTGCCTGGCAGACATGAGCGAAAACCAGGAGGCTGCCCTTATCCGGCATGAGGAGACAGCGCTGGTGAAGCGAAACATCTCCGGGGCGCTGGCGAAACTCAATGACCGCGAGGCCTACATCATCCAGCATCGCGTGATGTCGGAAAACCCGGAGACCTTGCAGGAAATCGGCGATAAATTCAAGATCACCCGCGAGCGGGCCCGCCAGGTTGAAAAGGAAGCCCTTCGGAAGATGCGGACTGCCATCGGGGGCTGGGAGCCGGAAACCGCACGCGCCTGAAGGCGCTAGCTGCAGGAGCGAGGTCCGAGGAACGAGGATCGAGGTCTTAAGCAAAGGACAATAGAGATAAGATATCAAAGCCCTCACCGATGCGTCGGTGGGGGCTTTTTGCTTTGGTTTACCAGGCAGGGCGCGGGCTTTGGTTTACCTCCGCCGGCCGTCTCTTTCACTGACCACTGTCCACTGGACACTGACCACTTGCTAGAACTCTTCTCCGGGCGCAAAGGCCGCATTCTCGAAGCGGGTGAATTTTTCCTGGAACACGAGTTTGATCGTTCCCACGGGGCCGTTGCGCTGCTTGCCGATGATCACCTCGGCGAACCCTTTTTCGGGGTTGTCCTCGGATTTGTTGTAGACCTCGTCACGGTAGAGGAAAAGGATCACGTCGGCATCCTGCTCGATGGCCCCCGACTCGCGCAAATCGGCCATCTGGGGCCTGCGGCTCGTGCGGTCCTCCACTTTGCGGTTGAGCTGCGAGAGGGCCACCACGGGCACGTTGAGCTCCTTCGCCAGCCCCTTGAGCGATCGGCTGATCTCCGAGATCTCCTGCTCGCGCGTGTCGGCGTAGGCGCTGCCCTTCATGAGCTGCAGATAGTCGAGGATGATGAGCCCGAGACCGTGTTCGGCTTTTAATCGCCGCGACTTGGCCTTCATTTCAAGGACCGAGATGGAGGGCGTGTCGTCGATGAAGAGCCGCGCATCGGAGAGCCTCCCGGCCGCGGTGGTCAGCTTCGGCCAGTCCGCCTCGCCCAGGAACCCCTTGCGGATCTTCTGGGAATCCACCCGGGCCTCCGACGAGAGCATGCGCATGGCGAGCTGCTCCTTGGCCATTTCCAGGGAGAATACGGCCACCGGCACGCTTTCCTCGACAGAGCAGAACTGGGCGATATTGAGCGCAAAAGCCGTCTTTCCCATGCTGGGGCGGCCCGCGATGATGATGAGATCCGAGCGCTGGAGGCCGGAGGTCATCTCGTCGAGTTTTGTGAACCCCGTGGGCACACCCGTGATCAGTTCCTTCCGCTCGTAGAGCCTTTCGATGGTCCGAAAGCTGTCCTTGATGATTTCCTTGAGCGGGTAGAAGGAAGGCCGGATCTTGTTCTGGGAGATCTCGAAGATGGCATGCTCGGCCTCATCGAGGACGCTGTCCACATCGGAGCCGGCGCCGTATGTCCGGTTCAGGATGTCCGTGGCCGTTGCGATCAGATTCCGCAGAACGGACTTCTCCTTGACGATACGGGCGTAGTGGCTGATGTTGGCGGCCGAAGGGACATCGTCCACCAGCTTGGAGAGGTACAGGGCGCCCCCGACGGCTTCGAGGTGCTTTTTATCCTTGAGATGGTTGCTCAGCGTGATGATGTCGGCGGGCTGGTTCCGCTCCGAGAGCTCCAGGATCGCCGCAAAGATCTTCCGGTGGGCGTCGCTGTAGAAATCCGAGCCCGCCATGATCTCCAGGACCGGGTTGATGGCGGCGTTCTCGAGGAGGATGCCGCCGAGCACGGACTGCTCGGCCTCCAGGTTCTGGGGCGGGACTTTGAGTATGGAGAGGTCAACCTCTTTCATAAAGGCACAGGCACCGGTACAAAGAAAAAAGGATAAAGGATAAAGGGTAAGACACGGGACAAGAATTGTTTACAGCCCCCCGCTAAAAAAAGCAAGGGGGCTGGCAGCGCACGGTTTTTCTTTGACCTTTGACCTTGAGCCTTTAGCCTTGTTCCTCGACGACCTTCACCGTGATGTCGGCTACGATGCCCGCGTAGAGCTTGATCTTGACGGGGAAATCCCCGAGTTGCTTGATCGGCTCATCCAGGACGATCTGCTTGCGGTCGACCTTGAGCCCCTTGTCTGCCAGGGCCTTCTCGATATCCTTGGTCGTCACGCTGCCGAAGAGCTTCTCCTGGTCCGCCGTCTTGCGTCCGATGCTCACGGCCACCCCGGCGAAACTCGCCAGCAGGGCCTCGGCGTTCTTCTTTTCCTTTTCAGCCCGTTTGGCAATGAGCTTCTTTTCATGTTCGATTGCCTGGGCGGACTTGCTGGTGGCAGCGATGGCGAGCCCCTTCGGCATCAGGTAGTTTCTTGCGTAGCCGTCGGCGACCTTTATCGTATCCCCGCGCTTGCCCAGGGATTCAACGTCTTCCTTTAAAATGACTTTCATCTCAGCGCCTCCTTTTGAAGAGTTCGTTCGCGCAGGCCATCAGGAGAGCCTGCCTGCATACAATGGGAGTTGATTTTCCCGGTTCAACCCTTGCCTTTTCTCATGCCGTGGAATCCTGGGCGGGGCGGTCCATTTTCCGGAAGTCGACCCAGATGTCAAACAGGCCGAGGGCTGCGATAAAAACCAGCAGATACTGGTACAGCACGATCAGGGCGTAGAACAGGGCCCGAAGGTACCTCGGGATGTTCTTCTTTCTGAAAAAGAACTGTACGATCGAAAGCCCCTGAAGGAGATAGAGAAACAGCAAAACGATCAGGGCGTTGAGCCCGATGACCTTCGCGGTGTCTTCCGGAACGATCATCATTGCCCCCGCCGCGATGACAACCCAGACGACCCAGTCCGGCAACTTCCAGCAGGCAAGATCGCCGAAATCGGGGAACGCGGGATCCCGACCCTGCAAAAACATCCTCATGCCGAGCACGTTGAGCCAGATGAAAAAGGTCGTGCTCGTGAGAAACAGCGCCACGCTGTGATCAACGATCCAGGATGCAACCCCGTCGGCGCCTTCCTTCAGGCTGTCGATCTGGTCCTGCGGGACCCCGATCTCCTCGTAGAGCGAAATGCTGTACTGGATGCTGTCGTTGACGTACCCCTGGACGATGTCCATGACGGGCCGCTCGAGTGCGCGGCTGTAGTACGACACGGCGGCGACGATCAAGACGAGCAGGGCGGCCAGCGACAGGACCACGGTCTTCTCGATCCCGTATCGCCTCTTCAGGACCTCCGGGATGATGATTCCCGCCGATCCGAGCACCAGGAAGAACGTGAGGCTTTCCTCGAAGCCGCCGATCCGGAACACGGCCACCAGAAGGCCGAAGGACAAAAGGAACATGGCGATTCCGGGAATGCGTCCCATCCTCCAGTAGAAGAAGGCGATGGGCAGCGGCGCAATCAGGCTGAACAGAAAGCCGACAACGGGGCTCAGGACCACGAGAAGAAAGAACGTGGTCGTGATGCCTGTGCCCAGGATGAATTCCTTGACATTGAAGTTTCCGGATGCATCCAAGTGAACGCCTTCCTCGATTTGCCGGTTCCCGCCGCCTGCTGCCGGGCCCAGGGGGCCCGATCAGCCCTCCGTTACCATGAAGGGCAGCAGGGCGATGTTGCGGGCGCGCTTGATCTCGACCGTCAGTGCCCTCTGGTGGAGCGCGCAGTTGCCCGTGATGCGCCTGGGAATGATCTTGCCCCGCTCCGTCACGAAGTAACGCAGGGTGTCCACGTCCTTGTAGGACATCTTCATGTTCGAGTCGGTGCAGAACCGGCAGACCTTTCTGCGGTGGTAGACCTTTCGGTCGGATTTCGGTCTTCCGTGCCCGCCTCCCGGGCCTCTCGAATCTCTGCCGCCCGGACCGCCTGTCCTGGGCCTGCTTCCCGTCGTGCTGTCAGAAGGTGTTCTCATATCTTTTCCTCCTGGGGCGATTCCGTTTTGGGTTCCGCCGGGGTGCTTGCCGCCGGGGCGCTTGCCGCCGGGATGCCTCCTGCGGGGATGATGTTGGCCGGCGGGGCCTCTGCCTTCTGCACCCCTGCCAGTTCTTTTTCGATTTCTTCCGCCGTGATACTGTCGGCAAGTTTCACGGACATGTACTTCAGGACCTTGTCGTCGAACTTGAGAATTCTCTCGAACTCGGCAACGATCTCGCGCCTGCCGGCAAAGTCAATGAGGATGTAGAACCCCCGGGACTGCTTGCGGATGAGGTAGGCGAGTTTGCGCTTTCCCCAACGCTCGACCTTGAGAATGGTCCCCTTCATGTCGGTGATGATCTTGCTGTATCGGTCGACGATGGCTGTGATGTCCTCGCTGGACAGCTCGGACTGGACGATGAACAGAGTTTCGTAACGATTCAATGCTGACCTCCTTTCGGCTCTATAGCCCGGGCACGGGGTCCGGGCAAGGAGTGCCTCGGTATGAAATTTTAGAACCTGATCTTTTATACCAGTTAAAAGGAGAAATCAAGCCCTTTGTGACAGGAAATCAGATGCGTTGAATCGGATCGGCTCTGCCTTCTTTGCCCGCGCCAAAATGACACTTGACAGCTCCGGGGTCTTTACCTATCAAGGGACATGGAGAAGCGGGCGTTTTATCGGCCTTCTGCATAAACCTGTCCCGTACACCCATTTGCCGGAAAGAGGAGATCCGCTTATGCGAAGGAAAATATGGCTTCTGGTCGTCATTGCGCTGCTTGTTCTGGCCGTCTCGGGCTGCATGGTGAAGGAGAGCACCTACACGAAAAAGGTGGACGAAGCGGACGACCTCGGTAAGAATCTGGCGGCCTGCGAGCAGAAAAGCAACGAGCAGGCGGCCCAGATCGAAATCATGAAGAAAGAGAAGGATGATCTGGTCAAACTGCTGCAGGAGGAGAAGACCAAGACCGTCCAGGTCGTGGCAGCCAAAGAGGAGACGAGCAAGACCTACTCGAACATGATCGAGAAAATGAAATCGGAGATCGCCGAAGGGCAGGTGACGATCACGGAGCTCAAGGGAAAGCTCACTGTGAACATGGTTGACGCCATCCTCTTCGATTCGGGAAAGGCCGACATCAAGCCCGAGGGCAGACAGATCCTGCAAAAGGTGGCAGACGTCATCGGCCAGGTGGAGGACAAGGCAATTCGGGTTGAAGGGCACACGGACAACGTCAAGATCAGCAGCGCGCTGACCCGGGCGTTTCCGTCAAACTGGGAGCTCTCGGCCGCCCGCGCGACCAACGTGGCCCGGTATCTCCAGCGGATGGGGGTCGATCCCAATCTCTTGTCGGCAGCCGCCTACGGGGAATATCGCCCGGTCTCGGAGAACGACACCCCGGAAGGGCGGGCGATGAACCGGCGCATCGAGATCGTCCTCGTCCCCAAGGACTAGCCGGGCGTGAAAACTCCTGCATGACCCTGCTGATGCCGCTCATTCGGAGATGCGGTAGCGCTCCGGGACAAATCGCGGCGAGCAGATGCAGTAGAAGACCAGATCCGACGGGCCCGTATTCGTGATCCTCTGGCGCACGCCGGCAGGGATGACGGCCAGGTCCCCGGGTCCCATCTCAGCAGGCTCCAGGGTTCCGATCTCAACGAGCCCCCGGCCTTCGACTAGCAGGTATCGCTCCACGATTCCCTCCAGGCAGTGCCACTTCGTGGTCGCCCCTGGCGCAACCCTCGCCCGGGCGATGGAGACGCTCTCATCTGCACCGGTATTCCAGGTCTCCAGGATGCGGCACCCCTCGGGGATCGGGAATTCCCCGGTCAGGTCTTGTCTGATGATTGTTGGTTGCATCATGGTTCTCCAAATTTTCTCATGTTTGATACCGCACCTCATACAATAAACGCAAGGAACCGCCCGATTCAAGCAGAAGCGGCGATCGGTTGAAGATTTAAGCAGGATATGCCATATTGCACCGGAGCTGCCGCGATGAGGCGGTGCGACCCAGGAAAGGAGGACAACAGGATGAAGAATTTGCTCGACGGGATCGAAGAGGTCCTGCTCATGGGGCCGGGGCCCTCCTGCGTGCCCCCGCAGGTCTACGATGCGATCGGCAAGAAGACGCTGGGGCACCTCGACCCCTATTTCCTGAAGATCATGGACGAGCTCAAGGAGCACCTCCGCACACTTCTGAACACGAAGAACAACCTGACCGTCCCCATCTCCGGGACCGGCTCGGCCGGCATGGAGGCCTGCTTCGTCAATCTCGTGGAACCCGGAGACAAGGTGCTCATCCTGATCAACGGGGTCTTCGGCGTGAGGATGCGCGAGGTCGCAAGCCGGCTCGGCGCCGAGGTGGACGCCCTCGAATTCACGTGGGGCACGCCGGTCGTCGTCGATGAAGTGGCAAAGAAGCTCAAGCAGAAGCCCTACCGGATCGTGGCGGTGGTCCACGCCGAAACCTCAACGGGCGTGCGCAACCCCGTGGCCGAGATCGGCGCGCTTCTGAAGGGCTCCGATACGATCTACCTCGTCGACACGGTGACGAGCCTCGGCGGCATCGAAGTCCGTATGGACGACTGGGGGATCGACGCCCTCTACAGCGGCACCCAGAAGTGCCTGTCCTGCCCCCCGGGACTCGCCCCGCTGTCCTTTTCCGAGAAGGCGATGGCCAAACTCAACGGGCGCGCAACCAAGGTCCCCAACTGGTACCTCGACATCTCGCTGATCGCCAATTACTGGAGCCAGAACCGCGTCTACCACCACACGGCCCCCGTGAACATGATCTATGCCCTGTACCAGGCCCTGCTGCTCATCCTGGAAGAAGGGCCGGAGACGGCCTTCAAAAGGCACCGGGAAAACCATGAGCTTCTCGTGAAGGGTCTCGAGGACATGGGCCTCAAGATGCTCGTCGAGAAGACCTTTCGGCTCCCCATGTTGAACACGGCCTATTGCCCCGAGGGCATCGACGAACTTGGTGCCCGACGCTGCCTGCGCAGTGAGTACAAGATCGAGATCGGAGGCGGGCTTGGGCCCCTGGCCGGCAAGATCTGGCGCATCGGCCTCATGGGCCACACGGCAAGGAAGGAAAACGTCGAGCGTTTCCTGGACTCACTCCGAAAGGTCATCTCATGAAGAAGCTACCCCCCTTTGACAAAGGGGGGGGCAGGGGGATTTGATTCAATTGATTCTGCGGGCGGAGGTCACTCCGCCCGCTTCTTTTCCATCCGTCCTTTATCCTCGAACCTCGTTCCTCGAACCTGCCGCTATGCGGCACTCACTCCGGGCAAGCGGCCCCCTTCTTCACCCACTCGTTCATCTTCGCCGAGAAATCTTTGTGGCTCATCCTCGGGAACGCCCGTTCCCCGCCGGGGTTCCAGCCCCACAGGACCAGCGGGTCCCCGGAGATGTGCCCGATGACCTGCTCACCCGTCTTCCCGCCGTTTTGCTTCGGGTCCTTCAACTGGCGGCACAGCTCCCCGGGCGTTCGGCCCTGGAACACCATGGGCGTTGTCTCCGGCGGCATGTGCCAGTTGGGCACTCCGGGGGGGCCGCCGGTCGGGTTTGTGTCGCGGTGGCATATCGCGCAGTTCAACGGCGCAACCCCCTTGCCATCGGGCCCCCGTTTGACATTGAACGGGTGGGGCTTGCCCTCGTTTCCGACCGTCGGGGCATCCCCTTTCGGGTGGCAGTTCTGGCAGCGGGGGTGGAAGAAGACGGCCGAAGCCTCGAGGAATGCCTTCCGGGCTCCCGCTTCGTCGGCCGCGTTCTGGGAATCGACGGTCTGTCCGGCCGCGCAGCTCAGAAGTCCCGCGGCTGCGGCTGCACAAAGGAGTGTGAAGATTTGTCTTGCCCGTTGATGCCTTTCCATGACGGTTTTCCTCCGGAGTGTACACAGCGCGAAAAACATAACAGAAAGGGCGCATCGTGACAAAGAAAAAAGAGCCTTCCGCCGGTCGCAACCGGCCGAAGGCTCTGACTGTCAATCTGCCGTTCCCTCCTTGAAGGGCTCAGTGCAGCAGGTAGAACGCTGCCAGGGCGCCGCCCGCGACGATGACGGCCCACAGAATCGTTTTCCCCAGTTTCTCACCGCTCCAGGATTCGGGCTTCACCACGCCTGAGAAGACGAAGCCCAGCACGATGAAGAGCACGATGACCATCGCCCCGTGGGTCGTCCAGTGATGTCCCATCGCGCTGGCCATGCCCGCCTTGAAAGGCGGCGTCAGCTCCTTGAAGATGACCAGCAGTGTGTTGAGGATGCTCATAACGGCCGCAGAGAGACCGAAACCGATCGTTGTCTTGTCCAGTGTCGTACTTGTCATAGCCTTCACCTCCCCTGGTATCCTACAACGAGTCCCCTGCTGATGATTGCCCCCGAGCCATCCATTGCGAGTCCGATGATGACGACCAGTGCGGTGACGATGAGCAGGAGCCTCCGGTTTTCCGGGACCATGAGGTCATTGCGGTAGGCGATGATCGGCAGCAGGATGCTCAGGAAGAGCAATGCAAAGAAGAGGTGCTCCTTATATTCCATGAAGAACGTGTGCGCCCACTTCCATGCACCGGCGCGGATGATGTCCCTTTCGGGCATATAGTAGACCACGTACCACCATCCCCCGATGATATAGGACAGGGCGATGGACACCGCCGTGTAGAGGCTCAGGCTGCGGATCCTGGGGATGTTCTTCTCGTTCAGGTTCAGGATGTACACGAGAAGCGCAACGGCCAGGAGAATCCCCAGCACGCCGAACAGGACGTGGACCATGACAGAGGCCTGGATTCCAAATGGAGACATGGCAACCCTCCTTTTTTATGATTGAA
>DASRZY010000258.1:0-14301 GCA_035685905.1 Syntrophales bacterium | reverse complement strand
TTGAGCGTACGTCGAGCGACGAGGGATGAGGGAACGCCGCAGATGGGTATTTTTCAAAAGCCAGCCTCAAAACAAAAAAGCCATGGGATGCTTCCCATGGCTTTTCAATATCCGGCTGAGCCATGGGTGATCTTCCTCACCCACAGCCCCTTATGTCAATAAGAGGGCCCCGTGGGCAGGGTCCTGTCGCCCTGCCACCACCAGCCGAACGTGTTGATTGCGAAAAGCTTGTTCATACTCGTTACCTGCCAGCCCATTAGCACAGGCTTTTTCCCCTGTCAAGTCAAACTCGCGAAGGGCGGCCTCTCTCCTGCAAGCCTATCGGGGCAGCCTTTTCAGGCGTTCAGGCGGACTCACGTGCTTCGTCTCCGCAAAGACAAAGCGTCAGAATAGGCTTATTTTATTGATAAATAACTGTTTTCCTGATAACTTACAAAATTGATATTGAGACATGGCTGAAACGTATGCTCCTGTCCATCAACGAGAAGAACCCGCAGATGCGGCTGATCCGGAAAGCAGTCGAAGCGCTGCGAAACGGGGGGATCATCATCTATCCCACAGATACGGTTTACGGCATCGGTTGTGATCTGTTCAACAAGCGGGCAATCGAGAAAATCCACGAGATCAAGCACCGGAGCCAGAAGCAGCCCTTCAGCTTCATCTGTGCCGATCTGAGGGACATCAGCCAGTACGCCATTGTCTCCAATTACGCCTATAAGACCATGAAGAGGTTATTGCCGGGGCCCTACACGTTCATCCTCCCCGCGTCGCGTCTCGTCCCCAAGATCCTGATGACGAAACGTCAGACCACGGGAATCCGGGTCCCTGCGAACGAGATATGTCTGTCGCTTGTGCGCGAGCTGGGCCACCCCATCATCAGCACCAGCGCCTCGACGGACAAAGATGAAATCCTGAGCGATCCGGAGGAGATCCGGAATCGCTACGGGCATGCCGTGGAACTGATCCTCGACGGGGGCATCCTGACATCGGAGATGTCCAGCGTCATCAGCCTCGTGGACGACGTTCCCGAGGTGATACGCGCCGGCAAGGGCGACGTGAGCGAGTTCCAGTGATGCCCGTTTAACCGGGTGGGGGACAGCGAGGGAAATTGAATGAAAAAGATCATGCTCGTCAATGCCGTGGACCAGGAACTGAGCCGGATGGCCGTCCTGGAGAGCGGCAAGCTCGTGGAGTACAACATCCAGATGTCGGCCCGGGAGCCGATCACGGGAAACATTTACAAGGGGGTCGTCCTCAAGGTGGAGCGGGGACTCCAGGCGGCCTTCGTCGACTACGGCGTCAAAAAGCACGGGTTTCTGCCCCTGCACGACGTGAGCCCCGAGTACTTCCGCACCAGCGAGGAGGGCGAGCACCGGGGCAGATCCTACCTCAAGAACGGCCAGGAGCTTCTCGTCCAGGTCGTCCGGGACGAGAAAGACCACAAGGGCGCCATGCTGACGACCTACATATCGCTCCCCGGCCGGTACGTCGTCCTCATGCCGAACCGCCAGAGCGCGGGGATTTCCCGAAAGATCGAAGACGACGAAGACCGCAAGAGCCTGATGGAGCTCATGGAGCAGATCTCCGGCGAGGAACGGGTGGGCTTCATCGTCCGCACCGCGGGGATGAATCGCACCAAGCAGGAGCTCTCGCGCGACTACTATGTCCTGCTCAAGCTCTGGCGCGAGATCGAGAACAAGGCCAAGGGCGTCTCAGCCCCGGCCCTGCTGCACCAGGAAGGCGACTTCGGCGTCCGCTCCCTGAGGGACTACTTCACGACGGAGATCCTGGAGATCTGGGTGGACGAGATCGAGACCTTCCGGAAAATGCGCGCCTACATCAACACGGTCGCACCGCGAAACGTGAAGATGATCAAGCTCTACCAGGACAAGACCCCGCTGTTTGACCGCTACCACCTGGAACCCCAGATCGACGCCATCTACAAAGAGAGGGCGGAGCTCAAGAGCGGCGGCTACCTCATCATCAACCCCACGGAGGCGATGATCACCATCGACGTCAACTCGGGCAGGGCCTCGGATCGCCGCGACGTGGAGGAAACGGCCTTCCGGGCAAACCTCGAGGCGGCCGAGGAAATCGCACGGCAGCTGCGGCTGCGGGATCTCGGGGGGCTCATCGTCATCGACTTCATCGACATGAAGGACCGCAAGCACATCGCCGAGATCGAGAAGACATTCAAGAAAGCGCTCAGCCTCGACCGGTCCCGGACGCAGGTTTCGCGCATTTCCAAGTTCGGGATGATGGAGCTGTCGCGCCAGCGCAAGAAATCGAACATCCAGGAGATCAGCCACGTGACCTGCCCGCACTGCAAGGGAGCAGGCATGCGGCCATCCCTCGAGTACGCGGCCCTCAGCACCTTCCGCAAGATCCGGCTCAACGTCCTGAGGGGGCACTATGCGAGTGTCCGGATCACGCTGCCCCACGAGATCGCAAACTACCTGCTGAACCAGAAGCGAAGCGACATCGTCGAACTGGAAGGCGTTCACAGTGTGTCGATCCATATCTCCGGCGACCCGGACATGCTCTGGGACGAGGCAAAATTCGAATTCGTCGAGCGGGAAGCGATCCCGCTGCCGGCCCCCGACGCGGAAGAGGGGAAAGCGGAAGAGGCAAGAGCCAACGGGGCCCCGGGGGAAGGAAGCCGCGGGCCTCGGAAAAAACGCTCGCGCCGCGGTCGTCGCAAGCCTGGAGAGAGGAACCACGAACCCTTCCAGGAAGCAGGCCAGGCGCCGTCGGAGCCGCAGGTCCCCAGCGAGCAGAGGCAGGAGGAACCCGCACAGCAGGAAACACCTGACGAAAAGAAACCCGGCGGGGGGATCATCACGAGGATTTACGATATCTTCAAATTCTAGCCGGCAAGCCGGCTAGAATCAGGAACGAGGTCCGAGGTTCGAGGACCGAGGAAAAGAAAATCCCCCTTTCCTCCCCCTTTATCAAAGGGGGAAAGAGGGGGATTTTTCTGTATTCTGTTTGCTGTCGGCAGTTGGCTGTCTGCTGTTTGCTCTTCTTCCGTCCCTACACCCTTGTCCCTCGTCCCCTTCTTGCCCACTGGTCACCGGTCACCGGTCACTTTTATTTCCCCTTCCCCAGCTCCTTCGAGCGCAGTGTGGCTGCCTCGACGGCGTGGATGAGGGCCGATCGCAGACCGCCTCTTTCGAGGGCATGGATGCCGGCGATCGTCGTACCTCCCGGGGAGGTCACCATGTCCCGCAGTTCTCCGGGGTGCTTCAAGCTGTCGAGGTAGAGCTTTGCCGTCCCCAGGAGCGTCTGGGCCGCCAGCTTCAAGGCCACGTCGCGGGGAAGGCCCATGAGAACCCCGCCGTCGGAAAGGGCATCTATCATGATGAATCCGTAGGCGGGACCGCTCCCGCTCAAACCCGTCACGGCATCCATGAGGTCTTCCTTGACGACGACCGTCAAGCCCACGGCGTCGAAGATCTCCCGGGCCGCGGCCAGGTCGGCCCCTGAGGCATTTTCCCCTGCTGCCAGCGCCGCGGCCCCCTCCCTCACAAGGGCCGGGGTGTTGGGCATGACCCGGACAATGGGGACGCCTTTCTTGAGGCGCGCCGCGATGAACCCGATGGGAATGCCCGCGGCAATCGAGATAACCAGTTTCTTGCGGTCGATGACGGCGGAGAGCTCCTTGAGAACCTCGTCCATCCCCTGGGGTTTCACTGCCAGGATGATGACATCGGCATCCCGGGCGGCCTTGCGGTTGTCGTCCGAAGTCACAACGCCATGTTTCCCCTTCAGATGGCTCAGCCTCTCCGGGATGATGTCGGTCACGGTCACTTTGCCCGGCTGGGTCAGGCCGGCGGAAATGATGCCATGGGCAATGACTTCGCCCATCTTGCCGCCGCCGATGATCGCTATCTTCTTTCCCTTCATGATGCCCTCCCTCCTCTTTTTTTGCCCCGGCCGTAAAATGACCCCCGGCTGGCATGAATCTTGTTATCAAATCCCTGTGGCACCGGATCGCCCGCCAGGTGCGGGCGGGTGACTGGAAAAAGGCCCGCGGAGGCCACCTCCGGGAAATCCCGCACCGGATGCGGGTTTCCGCCAGAATATAAGCCTTGACATTTACGAACTCAACTTTTATTTTCGATCTTCTGTTTTTTACGAAGGGTATGCAATGTTCCTTGTGGCCAATTTAATAGAGGCACTGGCCAAGATCCTTGACGTCGCGCTGAGTCTCTATACCTGGGTTATCATCATCCGGGCCCTTCTTTCCTGGGTGAATCCCGATCCATACAACCCCATTGTCCAGTTCCTGTACCGGGCAACGGAGCCGGTCCTGCGGCCGATCCGGCGGTGGATCCCCCTGCGAAACTTCGGCATCGACCTGTCACCCGTAATCGTCATACTGGCGATCATGTTTTTACAATATTTCCTGGTCCCGAGCCTGATCCAGCTTGCATTCAAGCTCCGGTCCTGATGGAAGGCGTTCGTGAAGATTTCCCCGAAAGACGTCAGGCAGCGTCAGTTTAAAAAAGGCTTCACGGGATTCGACCCCGACGAGGTCGGCTCATACTTGAAGGCCGTCGCGACGGAGTTGGAGCGCCAGATCGAGCAGAATGCCCGTCTCTCCGAGCTGATCGCCGACCTGGAGAAGAAACTCACCGTCCTGAAGGTCAAGAAGATCTTCGGCGGCAAGGAGAAGAGCGACGACGCTCCCCCGGAGGTCAAGAAGGACGTGGAGCAGATCCTCGCCGAGGCGAAGGCCAAGGCCGGGGAGATCCTCAGCACGGCCAAGGCCGAGACGGACGCGCTCCGCGCGAAAACCAAGGAAGAATCCGCCAAGGAATTCGAAAAACAGTATGGCCAGATGCTCGAGGAGGCGCGGGCCCACCAGCTGAAGACCCAGCTGCTGCAGCTCCAGGCCGAGGAAAACTACAACAACTCCGTCGCCCAGGCAAAGGCCAAGGCCGAGGAGATCCTGCGGGAAAGCGCTGCGAAGCGAGACGAGCTGGCGGCCCGGATCCGCGAGGAATACCGCTCCGAGGCCGAAAAGCTCATGGCCGAGACAAGGGCCAGGGCCGAAGAGATCCTGGAAAAGGCGCGGCAAGAGGCAAGCGCCATGGGACCCTCGGCAGGCAGTCAGGCCTCCGAAGATCAGGCAAGCGACATCGTGGCCCACGCCAAGACCCGGGCCGAGGAAATCGTGAAGACGGCCCGCGAAGAAGCCGAGAGCCTTGCGGCCAAAGAGATGAAGGCCGCGCTGAAGGAAGTCGATCGAGCCAAAGCCGAGGCGGAAGCCATCCTCAAGAAGGCTCGCGAAGAGGCTTCCGCCCTGATCGATAAACAGGCAGCGCTCGTAAAAGATGCGGAGCCGAAGGCAAAGGAACTTCTCGCCACGGCAAAGGCCCAGGCCGAGCAGATCCTCAAGGACGCCGAAGCACAGGCGGCTTTTGCAAAAGATGCGGAGCCAAAGGCAAAGGAACTTCTCGCCAGGGCCCAGGCCCGGGCCGAGCAGATTGTCAGGGATACCGAGGCACAGGTGTCGGAACTCAAAGCCCGGCAGGAAGAAGCCCTGATCAAGGACCTCGAGCGGAAGCGCCAGGAAATGATCACCCAGGCCAGGACCGAGACGGAAGCCATCCTCAAGAAGGCGCGGGAAGAGGCTTCCGAACTGAGCGGAAAACAGCAGGCCACCGTCGCAAAGGAAGTCGAGCCCAGGGCAAAGGCCCTTCTCACCAAGGCGCAGGCCCAGGCCGAGCAGATCGTCAAGGACGCCGAGGCTCAGGCGGCTGAAATCCAGACCCGGCAGCAGGAGATCCTGGAGAAGAACTTCGAGGAGAAGCGCCAGGAGCTCTTCCGTGAAGCCCGGAAAGAGGCCGAGAGGGCCGTCATCGAGGCCCGCAAGGAAGCCGAGACGATCCGCGCGAAGATGACGACGGACGCGATGGCCGCGGCGGACAAGGAATACAAGGCACTCCTTGAAAAGGCCAGGGCCGAGGCCGAGGCCCTGCTCAAGAACGCCGAAGCTGTCATCGAGACGAAGGGCAAGGAAAAAGGCAAGGCCCGGCACGAGGCGGAGAAGAAAGCCGAGGAGATGCTGGCCGAGGCGAAGCAGAAAGCCAATGACATCATCAACCACGCCATGATCGAGGCGGAAAATCATCGCGAGAAGCAAAAGGAAATACTCACCCGGGAAGCAGAGAAGAAGGCAAAGGAACTGCTCGCCCAGGCGGAGGCCCAGTCCGAGCAGCTCCTTTCCGCAGCCAGGGCCGAGGCGGAAAAACAGGCGGGGAAGTGGAAGGAAGACGCCGTCAAGGATGCCGAAAACCAGGGGAAAGGGGTCATCGCAGAGGCGAAGGCACAGGCCGAGAAGATCCTGAAGGATGCGGCCGCCCAGGCATCCTCCAGCAAGGGTAAAAGCGAAGAGGAAAGCAAGAAGGCCCTTGACGCAGCATTGGCAGACGCCAAGGCCAGGGCGGACAAGTTGATCAAGGAAGCAGAGGGCCAGGCAGCCGCGATCAAGACCAAGTTAGCCGAGGAAACCCGCAAGGAGCAGGAACGGATGCTCGCTGAAGCGAAGGCAAAGGCCGAAGAGTACCTGAAGAAAACCATGGCGGATGCCGACGATGACAAGGCAAAAAAGGCCGCCGAGGGCCAGGCCGCGGGACAGAACCTGCAGGCCCTGCGAAACGAGGTGGAGATCCTCACCGAGGAGATCGAGAAACTCAAGAATCTCAAGGCCTGGCACGAGAAGGACTTCTTCTCGTTCCTCAGCTTCAACCTGGAACTGCTCGAAACCTGGAAGAAAGGTCTCGACATCCCCATTCCAGTGACCAGCGGCCGTTCGGAAGTGGACAACCTCCGCGGCGAGATCAAGAAACTCTCCAACATCAAGAACCAGCTCGAGAAGTACTTCGAGTCCTTCATGGACTTCAACCAGAAGCTGCTGGAGGCGATGAAGAAGGGGGCCGCCGAATGGGACGAGGCGCAGTGAAGCAGTGACCGGTGATCAGTGACCGGTGACCGGGTGAAGAACAGTCTTTCATTCCTTCACTCAGACACTCCCGCACTCAGGCACTCAGACACTCTCTCCTGATCAATTCTCCGCAGTCACCGGCCAAAATCCCAACTGCCAGGCAGGACAGGCATGATCGAGATGAAAGAAAAAGCCGGGGGCGTTCAGTTCGCGGTACGCGTGATTCCGGGGGCCTCCAAAAACGAGGTCGCGGGCATCCAGGAAGGCGCGCTGAAGATCAAGCTCACGGCCCCGCCCGTCGAGGGCAAGGCGAACAAGGCCTGCGTCGATTTCCTGGCCCGCCTGCTCGGTATGCGCCGCTCGGCCCTTGCCATTGTCTCGGGCGGGAAATCCCGGAAAAAGACCGTCACCGTCGACGGCATTGGCCGCAGCGAACTGGAGCTCCGCCTGAAAGACATCCTGGCGCCCTGATTTGTCCTGCAGACAGCAAACAGGAAAATGTAAAGGCCCTCATCCAGTGCTTGACGCCGGTGAGGGTCCTTCTATAATGGGTCCCCGATGACCATGGAAATCAATCAGCCTGTCCGCGAAACCGAGAACCGCCGCGTCGCCAAGGCGGCGGGCGTGGTGGGGCTCGCGACGATGCTTTCGCGCATTTTCGGCTTCATCCGCGATGTCGTCGTGGCCCGCTACTTCGGCGCGGGACTTGCCACGGACGCCTTCTTTGTCGCCTTCCGCATCCCGAACCTGCTTCGGCGCCTCTTTGCCGAGGGTTCGCTCACGATCGCCTTCGTGCCTGTCTTCACGGAGTACCTTAAGACAAAATCCCGGGAGGATGCCTTCGAGCTGGCCCGCGTGACCTTCACGCTCCTTTCCGTCATCCTCGTGGTCATCTCGATTGCGGGCGTCATTTTTTCGCCCGCCATCGTCACGGTCATGGCCCCGGGCTTCCGGGCCACCCCGGACAAGTACGACCTCACGGTGCTGCTCACCCGGATCATGTTCCCCTACATCTTCTTCATTTCCCTTGTGGCCCTGTGCATGGGCATTCTCAACTCGCTTCGACACTTCGCCACCCCGGCCCTCTCGCCGGTCATTCTGAACATCTGCATGATCGCAGCAACGCTTCTGTTGAAAGATTATTTCGCCGAGCCCATCCTTGCCCTGGCCGTGGGCGTCATGATCGGGGGACTGTTGCAGCTGGCGGCCCAGCTCCCGTACCTTTTCAAGATGGGTGTCACCCTGAAGCCGGATTTCCAGTTCGGGCACCCGGGCGTGCGGCGGATCGGCACCCTCATGCTCCCGGCCGCCTTCGGCGCCGCCGTCTACCAGATCAACATCTTCATCAGCACGCTGCTCGCCTCCTTCCTGCCGGAGGGGAGCGTTTCATTTCTCTACTATGCCGACCGCATCGTCGAGCTTCCGCTGGGGGTCTTCGCCATCGCCATCGGCACGGCGGCCCTCCCGAGTTTCTCCGAGCAGGTGGCGCACGGCCATTTCGACGAGATGAAGCGAACGATCCGGTTTTCGCTCCGCCTCATGCTCTTCATCACCATCCCCGCCATGATCGGGATCATCGCCCTCAGGGAGCCCATCATCTCGGTTCTTTTCCAGCGCGGCGAGTTCGACCCGCGCTCGTCTGTGCTCACGGCGCAGGCCCTGCTCTGCTACACGGTGGGGCTCTGGGCCTTCTCGACCATCCGGGTGATCGTGGCGGCCTACTACTCCCTGCAGGACACCAAAACCCCCGTCCGGATCGCCGTGGCGGCACTCATCGTCAACACCGTCTTCAGTGCCGCCCTCATGTTCCCCATGAAGCACAACGGCCTGGCGCTGGCCACCTCCATCGCCTCGGCCGTGAACGTACTCACCCTGGGCTTTCTCCTGCGCAAGCGCATCGGGGGGTTCCTCGATGCCGACTTCTGGCGCTCCGTTGCCCGCGTCATGGCGGCCTCGATCCTCATGTGGGTCGCCGTTGCCCTTATGACACACGCCCTCGGCTGGGACGTGGCAGCGCCCTTCCCTCACCGCCTGACGGTCCTGGCGGCCGGGGTTGCCGCGGGGGTTTCCGTCTTCGCCGTATCCGCCTTTGCCCTGCGGTGCCCCGAAACGACGACGCTCCTCTCCCTGATCCGCCGCAAGCTCGGCCGCCGCTAGAGCGCACAGCGCCTGCAATCCCGGATAAAATGATTGACGTTAACGTACTGAAGTGATAAGGGAATTCGACTGGGAGCGTGTCCCGCAGGCCTGCCTCGCAGGCGGGGCTCGTGCTGCAATCAAGTTTGGTTCTTTCCCCGCCGGAAGCTTTATCACAGCCTGCAAGTCCACAGAGGAGAAAAATCATGCTGGACGTCAAGTTTTTAAGGGAAAACACGGAACTCGTCCGCCGCAAGATGCTGGAAAGAGGGCAGGAGATCGACTTTTCGCCCTTCATCAATTCCGAGAAGCGCCGCCGTGACATCCTCCAGGAGGTCGAAGCCCTTCGAGGCGAGCGCAACAAGGCCTCCAAGGAGATCGGGACCCTCAAGAAAGAGAAGAAAGACGCCTCGGAGCTCGTGGCGAAGATGGCGTCCATCTCCGACCGGATCAAGGCGCTCGATGCGGAGCTGGCCCAGGCGGAGGCGGACATCCAGAGCTTCATCATGGTCATCCCCAACGTCCAGCACGAATCCGTCGAGTACGGCACAAGCTCCGAGGAAAACGTCGTGGTGCGCACCTGGGGTGAGAAGCCCGTCATGGACTTCGAGCCCAAGCCCCACTGGGACATCGGCGAAAATCTGAAGATCCTCGATTTCGCCTGCGGGGCGAAGATCACCGGGGCACGCTTCACCCTCTACCGCGGCTGGGGCGCAAAGCTGGAGCGGGCCCTCATCAACTACATGCTCGACCTGCACACGTTCCAGCACACCTACCTGGAGGTCCTCACCCCCTTCATGGTGAACAAGGAGAGCATGACCGGCACGGGGCAGCTCCCGAAGTTCGCCGAGGATCTCTTCAAAATCGAAGGCATGGATTACTACATGATCCCCACGGCCGAGGTCCCCGTCACGAACATCCACCGCGACGAGATCCTCAGCGAAAAGGATCTGCCGGTTTACTACGTGGCCTACTCGCCGTGCTTCCGCAGCGAGGCGGGGTCCTACGGGAAGGACACCCGCGGCCTCATACGCCAGCACCAGTTCAACAAGGTGGAGCTCGTGAAGTTCTCGGCCCCCGAGACCTCCTACGACGAGCTGGAGAAGCTCACCCTCGATGCCGAAGACATCCTGAAAACCCTGGGGCTTCACTTCCGCACGGTGAGCCTCTGCACGGCCGACCTGGGGTTCTCCTCGTCGAAGACCTACGATCTGGAGGTCTGGCTGCCGGGCCAGAACGTCTACCGCGAGATCTCCTCGTGCAGCAACTTCGAGGATTTCCAGGCGCGCCGCGCCTCAATCCGGTTCCGCCGCGAGGCCTCCGGCAAGGTGGAGTTCGTCCACACCCTCAACGGCTCGGGTCTTGCAGTGGGACGCACGGTGGTGGCGATCCTGGAAAACTACCAGCAGAAGGACGGCAGCGTCGTCATCCCCGAGCCCCTGCGGCCCTACATGAAAGGGATTGACAGAATACCCGCAGGCGGGTAAGATTCGCATCTTCGAAAACGATTGCACGCGCATTGAAGCCTAATACCGCTTCGCGGGGCTTCCCGGCAATGTAAGAACCAAACAGGATTGCGCACCCTGACGGGATGCGCCCCCGGTCCCCGCAGCTTGCTGCGGGGTCAGCGAGCATAATAACAGCCAATCCACTTCCTTAAGTTTCTAAATTCCTAGCGCCTTGGCACGAGGAATTTTAAATTGGATGCCCTGCCGGCCCGTTCCGGCCGCAGTAACTGGTTAGCACCGGAGGGATGGCCGAGTGGTCTAAGGCGGCGGTCTTGAAAACCGTTGACCGAAAGGTTCGCGGGTTCGAATCCTGCTCCCTCCGCCAGAATAGAAAAACTGCTTCCCTCCCTCCTTAGAAAAGGGGCAGTGGTTCCCCTCTTTCATAAAGGGGGGCAAGGGGGGATTTGAAGGCCGACTCACGGAGAGATGCCAGAGTGGCCGAATGGGTTCGCCTGCTAAGCGAATGTACGCCCTTTAAAGGTGTACCGGGGGTTCGAATCCCCCTCTCTCCGCCATTTGCATATCCGGATAAGCGCGCCCTTAGCTCAGTTGGATAGAGCGTTGGACTACGAATCCAAAGGTCCTAGGTTCGAGCCCTAGAGGGCGCGCCATAAAAACAAGAAGGGGTTGCAGCTTATGGCTGCAGCCCCTTCTTTCCTTTCGACCTCTCCCAAAAGCGGATCGCCATGAGGACTTCCTGGCCTGACCTTTACCGGAAAGCGGCCATAGGGCGCGCCTCTGCCAACCGCATCCCAGCCCCTACTGCGAAAATATAAACAGCATAGAATAAAAAAACCAGCCCCTGTTCCTGCGGCTACAGACTTTGTGCAAGAACCAGCAAAAAATGCAGGGCCATTCTACTGCCTGGTCAGTTCCTGGAATGGCTTACCGGGGTTTTTCAATTGGTAATAAAAGGAGTTATTCAAAAAGATCAGGGAAGGCACGCCTTTATTAATTTTTCGCTATTTCCTCGGGCGCAGATTATGCATTTCAACTATTCTGATCTCATGCACGCAATCTGAATTTCTAAAAACCTCTTCATTGAAGACATGCATGGGGTGAATAACATGGAGGTCCAGGACCATGTTAAATGGTACGGTGAGGTGGTTCAACCAGTCGATCGGAGCCGGATTTATCAGGACGGACGATGGCAAGAGTGTGCTGTTTCTCCACAGTTCCGTCGAGGAGACCGACCCAAGTTTGATTCGAGAAGGCACAAGAGTGAGCTTAGATGTCCAGGAAAGTCAGTACGGGCCCAGGGCAATCAATGTGAGAGCGGCCGTTCACGCCGATGATTATCCAGTGAACCGAGGCACCGCGGGCTGAGTCGGTCTGTCAAGCGCGGCAGGAAAGATCGTCCCGGAGATGAATCTGCAAGTGGTTTCGTGGAATCGCATATGTGCATGACGGTCCCCTATCGTGTTAAGATCTCAGGATTGAGCCCAGAAGGGCGCGCCAGAAAAATAAGGGGTTATCCTAAAATAGGTAACCTCTTTTTCTTTTTTTGGCTGACACTCTGAAGAAAATCCACTTGATGAGTTGAAGTCGAAGAAGCTTAATCCTGGCAGGGCCCAGAACAGAGTTCATTCGCGTGGCATTGATTGTGCAATTTATTATGCAGTGTAATGAAGGCAATGACTCTCTTATGTGTGCTAGCAGGAGAGTATTAATTCGGCATTATATGCGAAGGAGAACAACTGATGGAAGAAAATGAAAAGTTCCAATGGACCAGAAAGAAGTTTAATCTCACCCTGCTTACTTTTTTTGCTGGCTTGCTAGCGGGTTGGCCCATCCTAAGCCGTGCGGAACAAGGCGGCAATAACTCTGCTCCGGCTGATGACGGCAGCAAGCACCATGCTCACCCTCACCCACATCCGCATCCCCCAGGAAACCACCACCACCACCCACATCAGCATCCCCACAACGGTGACACGGATCATCATCATGTCAAATCAGATTACGCAAATTTCATATGAGCCACTGCCGTTCTTTCCATTGATAGAAGAGTTTAATCCCTAGAGGGCGCGCCAATAAAATCAAGGGGTTGCGGTAAATTCCGCAGCCCCTTTTTCTGTTTGGCTGAGAGTGCAAGAGGGGGGATTATTTTTTTCAGGCAAAATGAAGTGCCTCACAAAGAAGCGGGCCGGCAACATATACCGACCCTTTATAGGAGAGGGCAGTACTGAAACTGCCCCGTGAGGCCTCTTTGAATTAAATCTAATAAAGATTAGCAAAAAGTCAATAGATGGGGGTAGCTGACGGGGGATTGCAAAATTGATATCAGGCATTTCGAATCCCATTATCAGGGGGGCCCTTATGGAATATCCCTTGTGATCATTATAAACTCAAGAAAAATGAAACTGAGTATCCGCCGCCCCAGGAGGTGATAACAGTTATGGAACATAGAGCATTATCTTCCATCATAGAAATCTTTGCTTTGACCTTCATCGGCACACTGATGCTGTTCTTCATTTCGGAGATCGTGCTTGCACAGGATGTGTTTTTTGCCCATCCCGTCGTCGTCCTCGCCATTGCAAGCATTGCCATTGAATTCTGGTGCTGGGGCCGGGACCGTCGAGTTACATGATTTTAGAGAGCCAGTAACATCAAGGGGTTGCGGCATATGGCCGCAACCCCTTTTTTGCTATATGAAACATCCGGCCATTTCAATGAGCATCAAGCATCGATGATCTGCGTCTTCGACATAAAGGATAATGAAATGTTGAAATACAGGGCCTGACATCTATTCCTCGCCTGAATTGCTTGAAACCGAACTCTGGCAGGAAATATGAAACTGCAATCAGCAGGAAAATTACGGTAATCTGACTGATTTTTCAACCTCAATGGACACTAGTAGCACCAATTCGAATCGCCAATGCAGAAGCGTTTATCACTGTATTCACCGGCATTATGCTCTCCCGAGACGGATTCTTTTGTCTCCGCCTGTTTCTCGTATAGTGATTGCGTCGTTTCTCGAGGCGAGGTATCGCGTAACATCTTCCATATCATCAGGCAGCTTTCCCAGAGTTTCATGGTTGAATTCCTCCTTCAGACCGGTCTGTCTTTAATTAATCTACGTGCCTGTCAAGAGGAGTTTCCCTGCCGAACCGGAGCGCACTGGTGTGCATACCCTTAGGGATGCTCAGGAATCCCCTTCTTACGTTTCAGATTTTGCCTGACAGAAAATACCGGGACATTTTGTATACTTAACACAGTGGTATTTCCGCTCCACTTCCCCAGGCTGATATGAGTAACCGTGGCGATTGCCGCGATGGCGCTCCCCGCGAGTTCTAGAGAGGTTACTATAGCCGGAGTTGAATATCCCGGTCCTCTTGGCCCCACCTGGCAGAAAGGAGGTATCCATGCCGGACATTCTTCATCGAGTCGGAATCAAGGCAAGCCCGGAAAAGGTGTTTGAAGCCTTGTCAACTATTGACGGACTTCGCCATTGGTGGATTGTCGAAACCACCGGTGAAGCGAAGAAAGGGGGCATCATTGACTTTGGATTCAGCCAGATGAAAGTGGTGAAATCCGAACCCAAGAAGCGAGTTCAGTGGAAGTGTGTAGATGGCCCAAATGAGTGGTTGGGCACAGAGGTGACCTTTGGGCTGAAATGGAAGGACGAACAGACGTTTATCATTTTCAAGCATGCCAAGTGGAAAAAGCCTTCGGAGTTTATGCACCATTGCAGCACAAAGTGGGCGA
>DASRZY010000257.1:0-6999 GCA_035685905.1 Syntrophales bacterium | reverse complement strand
CGCTGGGGCTTCTGCTCGTCTTCCTGGCTGCATGGTTTTCTTCTTTTTCACTGCTGACCCTCGAAGATCGTTTCCGGATCTGGAATCCCTGGGGCGTCCGGGACTACCCCTACAGCGCGATGGAATTCTTCCAGCCCGTCGTGATCAAGCCGCCCAAGTGGCTCATTGGCCTGAGCTGGCTTGCCGCCCTGACCGGGAAAGGGAACATGAAGGTCGGAGCCACGGGACGGGCCCTGCTCATGAGCTCCGCCGCGTGGGGCGCCCTGGGCATCCGCCTGAGGAGCGGGAAGGATCTGATCATCGGCATCACCGACCAGCTGGGGACGGACACGCTGGGTGAGGGCAAGATCATCGGTGCGCTGAAAAACGCCGGCGTGAAGGAAATCGCCGAAGAGCGCGAGATCCGCAGCATGGGCCTGGAGATGCTCTGGCTGCCGGAATAGCTGAAAAAAATAATCATATGTCAGGATAGATTCGGAGGTACAGAATGGGTCGTCATCGCAGTGGTTCCGGAACCGGATTCCGAGCACTCCTTCTTTTTCTTCTGCTTGTCACCCTGTCACAGGCCGCATCGATGGCCGCTGTGGACGGTGCTTTCGCACAGTCAGCGGAGGAGATCGCCCGCCGGAATATTGCCAGCTTCAAGTCAACCTTCGACCCGGAGATGGTGAAGGCTGCGGGGCTCACGCAGTCCCAGGCCGAGCAGATGAGAAAGATCTACGCCTTCCAGATTTCAAACGACTACACCGCCCGACGCCTCCTCAAGACATCCGAATTCAGCGATCTCGGCCGGGAATACTACAAGATGTGGTTCCAGGACGGCGACGGTCTCATCCGCCAGGTGATCGGCAAGGCGAAGGGGAGGATGAGCGGTTACTCCCCCGAGGTGCTCGATCTGATCGAGGTCATCCAGAACGAGTCGAGCCGCACGGCGATGAAGGCCCCCATGGACTTCGACGTGGGCATACTCACCAAGACGAGGGAGCAGGCCCGCGAGGTCCTCGCGAAGCTCGGCGGCCCCGGCGGGGTGGCGAAATTTCACCGGGACCTCCAGAACGCGCTGGAAGAAGCCTACATGGAGGTTTTTGCGGGCCTGGGAGGCACGCCGGGCTCGATCAACGCGGCGAGGTCCTTCATCTCGGCGACGACGGGCTGGCACCCGGAGGCCTACGCCGACGTCAAGGTTCTCAAGCAGGGCGGGGTGGCGAGCAAGGATCTCGTCCAGCAGACCGTGGATGTCTCCAAGTACAAGGTCGCCGAGATGCGCAAACATGCCGAACGCGGGGTGCTCACCCTCGACGAGGCCATGGAGGAGGCGGCCCGCGGCACGGCGAAGGACCTCAACAAGGTGGAGCGCGTCTTCGACCACATCGAGAAGATCAACGGCGTGAAACCGAAATGGTCCGCCGAGCAGCTGCAGATGATCGAGGTCCTGAAGAAAGTGGAACAGATGGATATGAGCGCCGCTGCGGCCAATGCCGAGATCCAGAGGATCAGCGGCGGGCGGCTCGATCTCTTCGGCGCCTGCGACAATCTGATGGACCAGATGGAATCGGCCTGGAAGCTGCGTCCGAAAAAACCCCAGGAACTTCTCCTGTCGATCTTCGCCGAATTCCTCGACGACGCAGAATACGAAAAGAGTTTCAAGGCGCTTCTCGAGGGCAATGCCGAGAACCTTCCGCCCGGCGCGAAGAAAGTCATCGGCGAACTCGAAGTGGTGGGCAAGGCCAGACTGCTCAGCATCCGAGGGGGGGCGGCCTCCGAGTTCATGGGGGATTTTGCCAAGGATTTTCCGGCCTACAAGATTTGTGCAAAGCCGGGGGATGAGTCGGTCCAGGAGCTCATCAAGCTCATCGAGTCCGGGTCGAAGGGCGAGGACGTCGCCGTGATCTTCGGCAAGGAGCAGACGGAGCAGCTCAGGAAGATTCAAGAGCTCATGAAGCCCGAGATCAAGGCTAAAATCCAGGTACGCTTCTCGACCAACAAGTTCGCACTCTGGGAGCTCGATCAGAAGGGCAGGGTCCTGCTGGGTGACCCCGGCGCTGCCACCCTGGGGATCGACGCCGGTGTGGGCCTCGCCATGGCCTTCTGGCAGACCTCGACCATCATGGACCAGAACCTGAGCCCCGAAGAGGAGTCCCGGCAGATCCTGAATGCCTGGGGAACGTCGCTGCCCGTCGTGGGCGACATTGCCCAGGGAATGATCGAAGGTATCGAGGCCTATTACGGGGATGACAAGACGAAGTACTTCAAGGCCGGGGCCTGGCTTGCCATCGGCGCTGCGGGGCTTGTGCCCGGAGCGCAGGCGCCTGCCATGGTTCTCGGGCTGACGCTGGCCACCTATGAGGTGTCTTCTTCCTATTTCGACATCAAGAAGGACAAGGAGCTTCTGGAGGCCTGGCTCGCATCGGGCGAATTCGACAAGGAAACGGGGAAGCTCCAGAAGCTTTACGACAACAAGGGCGGTGCCCACGAGCTCTCCTTCGAGGGAATCCTCACCGCTGGCGGTGTTCCCTACAAGGAAGTCCTCACGGAAACCACGATTCGGGACTCCGTTTACCTGTATGCGGAACGAAACGGTCTCGACCAGAACGAGAAGCTCCAGTCGTACATCCGGGCCCTGAAGAAGCTCTACCCCGATTTTCCATTCAAGGAAACGCTGCGGGAGCCCCTGACAATCGGAAAGCCCCTCTTCGCGGCGACGATCCGCGAAGGAGGAGCGAAGGAGCCCTTCAAGACTGTCGCCATGCTCATGTTCGTGAAGGCCAAACAGATTGACGACGCCGAGGCGAACCGTGCCTGCCAGGGCATTATGGCCCAGGTCGAGGCGGAGTACCAGGCAAGGCACCGCACGGGCGAAGCCGATCGGATCTTCGATGCACTCAAGGCCCTCGGCGGACGGCTTGGCCTGCCTCTTTACGAAAATGTGAATAAAATCTTCGACAGCTTCAGCAACTTTATTATCGAAGGGCTGAAAACGCCCTGGGTCAGGGAGAGCATCCCGCGGCGGCGGGTGCTTCTGGCCGAGAAGTATCTTAACGGGTACCTGGAGATTGAGAAGTCCCTCAAGACGATCCGGGGCGTCTTCGAGCGCGCCGGTGTGAATCCGCCGGGCTTCAACCTCTCGGGATTCCTGGAGGTGGACGCGCCGCGGATCAAGGATCTCGAGGCAGCCTACGTGAACAAGGCCATTGGCGAGACTGGCAAGGACGTCCAGACGATCCACCGCGAGCTCTCCGGGGACAACGCGTACGTCTTCAATTCCAATCGACCCGATTCCTGCGACGCCGAGCTGTTCAAGCAGCTGGCGAACATCCAGGTCCGCATCGTCGAGGCCGAGGACCGCAGGCTCCTGCTCGAGCAGTGGACGGGGAAAAAATCGGCTGCCGAGCAAAGCCGCGACGCGTCGCTGCGGAAAGCCCAGGATGCCACTCAGGGCATGAAGACGGGCAGTGTCGTGACAATCCCGTCGGCCGTCTGGGACTCCCTCTGCGAGAACTACGAGGCGGCCTATGCCTGGGGGAATGTCCGCCTGGAAGGCTCCCAGGTCTACGAGGATGCCATCGTCGGCCAGAAGGAACGTATCGAGAGGCTCACGAAAGAGTATGCCGACGCGAAGGCGAAGGGCAAAGAGCCCATGGGGACGTGCCTCGCCCAGGCGCTGCAGGGATCGATCCAGGTGTCGAACGCCGCTCCGACCGAGGGCGACCCTGCTTCCGCCAGGATCGTGCTGACCCGGGGCCAGACACCCCAAGGCGCCCAGTGGACATGGAACGCTACGGGCGGGATCGAGATCGGAAATGCAACCGGCGAGCAGGCAAGCCTCACTGCCCGCTCCAGCGGTACGGTGACAGCGACGCTGGTGCTGGCCGGCAAAACGCTGGCCACGCTCCAGAAAACCGTCACGGTGAAACCCAAAGACAAGAAGGACGGGAAGACGGACGGAAAGACCGATGACAAGACGGGAGATAAAAAAGAAACCACTGTTACCGCTCCCTCCTGTTCCTATGAGTATTCCGATTGGGGCGAGTGCAGCAGGGCGACCAAGAAGCAGACACGGACGGTGAAGGCGACGAAACCTGAAGGATGCGTCGAAAAGGGCAAGCCCTCGCTCGAGCAGGGCTGCACGCCGCCGCCCAGCGAAGAGGACAAAAGGAACGCCTACTTCAACTGCCTGTGCCGCTGTTCGAGCGGGTGGGCGGGCCACATCGGCGTCTGGTACGATCCCGAGGGCAAGTCGGAGCCGGAATGCAAGAGCAGTGGCCCCTGCTTCGGGGGGGCAGGCGCGTTCGGCTGCACGAGAAGGCACTTCTTCGTCGGCCCCAATGACTGCGGAAAAGGATGCTGGGAGTCCGCTTTCGGCAAGGACACCTACGATCCCAAGAAGGCCGATGAACTGAGAAAGAACGAGAACAAGAAGTACAAGAAACCCCTGACGGTGAAGCTCACGCCATCCAAGAATCCCGCCGATTTCGGCGACATCATCGACCTTCAAGCGGAAGCGAGCGAGGGAAGCGGCGGTTACTCCTACCAGTGGAGCGGCTGCGCCCAGGACGCAAAGGATTACCTGGCAAAGGTCGCAAACACCCGGGACTGCAAGCCCTGTGCGGCAACCGTCACGGTCACCGACCAGGACGGCGACAGCGCCTCCGCCACCGTTACCATCCAGTGCAATACGGTGAAGGTCAAGCTCACCAAGGAAAATCCGAAAGAAAACACGGTTCCCGTGGGCGGCAAGGCGAGCTTTTTCGCCGAGGTCTTCTCCGGCGACAAGCCGTTCAGCGGCCCGACTCTTTTCTATGTCTGGGAGCGCAATCCGGACGCAATCTTCGGCGATCCGAAGAACCCCCAGTATGAGACATCGGGCGGGTCTCAGATGAGAAGCACGGCCACCTTCAGAAAAGCGGGGACAACGCCCGTGTGGGTGACCGTATTGAGAGAAATAGACGGCAAAAAAACCACTATCGGCGAATCGGAGCAGATCCCGATCACCGTTGCGAATCCCGAACTGAGCATCAAGGTAACGCCCGAGAAGCCGAGCATCGGCCAGGAAGTCAAGTTGCAGGTCGAGTCGAAGCCGGCCATCGGCGACGACATCGTCGGTTTCTGGTGGGAAATCCCGGGATACTGGACCGGAACCGGGGACAAGGCCTCTTTCAAGCCCAAGGACGACAAGCCGGTCAAGGTCACCGTTCATGCAAAGACAAAGGACGGCGGCGACGAGGTGGGCACGAAGGACGTGACCATCACCGCTCAGGCCTACCAGGTGAGCATCGGCGAGCCGCGATACCTGGAATCTCCTCCGCAGATCTGGAAATGCGACACTCAGCTGGGACAGGCGCAGCATTGCGGAATGGTCACTCTGAAACCAAACGAGTTTGCGGTCTCCAGGGATATATTCCTGAAGGCGACCCTGGCGCCCCAGCCTGAATCGCCGCGGTACAGGTGGACCGTCGACCCGTCCGGCAGCTGCGGATCTCCCGGTGCGGGAAGCGAGATCAAGCTCAACTGCAGCAACACGGGCACGTACACGGTGAAGGTCGAGGTAACGAACGCTGACGGGGCCAAGCTCGGCGAGGCGTCTCAATCGGTGAGCGTCTCCGTATCGCAGAGTGATCTGAACAATTCCAAGAATGCAAAGGATGCCTCCGAGAAGCTCCAGAAGGCGAAGGGATTGGTGGCCGAGGGAAAACTGGACGAAGCAATCGTTCTGGCCAATGAAGCGGCGAGCCTGGATCCCAAGAATGCCGAGGCCAAGAGCCTGTCCCAGAAATGGAGCGGCGAAAAGCAGACGGTGACCCAGCAACTCGACAAAACGAAAAATGCCATCACGCAAAACCAATTTGACCAGGCGCACAAAGAATTCGCCGTGGCCCAGAAACTCCACCCCAAGTATCCTCCGGTCGTCGAAACGGAGAAGCTCCTCAAGGCAAAGCAGGACGGGTATAAAAAGGATGTTGCCGACAAGCTGACGAAGGCAAACGGGCTGGTTAAACAGGGGAAACTGGACGAAGCGATAAAGGAGGCGCAAGACGCCGCAAAGGCCGACCCTCAGAACAAGGAGGCAGCCTCAACCGCCGCGAAACTCACGAGGGAAAAAGAGACGATCCACCAGCAGATCGACAAGGGCAAAAAGCTGATGGACGAAAACAAGTTCGCCGATGCCCAGAAGGAACTGATCGTCGCCTCGAACCTCAACAGCTCCTACCTGCCGGTTTCGCAGGCCAACCAGGAACTCGGCACCCGTTGGAACAAGTATAACTCGGAGGTCCGGGACAAGGTCTACGAAGTCCGCTCCGCCAACGAGAAAAAGGATTTCGGCAAGGCCCTGGAGATTGCAGCGGCCTGGCGGAAATCCACGAAGCTTGACCCGTATGCCGAGGGCCAGCTCAAGCAGCAGGAAGACTGGGCGAAGCAGTGGAAAGCGCAAAAGGATCGCCAGATAGGGATCCTGAAGGCTGCCGATGAGAAGGTGAGAAACTGCGACTACGCAGGCGCCCTGAAGCTCTACGACGAGGGGTTTGCCAACGGGCAGAACATCTACAACGGCAACGAGCCGGAGTACAAGGAGGCCGTGGAGCTCCGCAGCCAGGCCTACACGAAGAACAAGCGCCTCGGTGAACTGATGCCCTGGATTCAGCGGGCAGCCGAAAGCAACGAGTCCATGCCCGTCGAGACCTTCCGGAATGCCTTGAAGTCGGCCGACGAGGCCATCGCGCTGCAACCCAACAATGCGCAGATCGCCGGCTACAGGAGGGCAATCGAACAAAGGCTTGCCGCCCGGCAGAGTGAGGAAGACAAAGTCAAGGCGGCCAAGGAGCTCCGGCTCAAGGGAGAGGCAGCCCAGAATCAGGGCAGGATCGCCGATGCGATTGCGAGCTACAAGCAAAGCCTCGCGATTCTTCCCGATGCGGCCCTGGCGGAGCACGTGCGGATGCTCGAGGCGAAGCAGGCCGGGGCCGTCGAGAAGAAAGCGACGGCGGACAGGCTCTGGCAGGA
>DASRZY010000256.1:0-29279 GCA_035685905.1 Syntrophales bacterium | reverse complement strand
GGGTTCGAGACCGTCCAGGTATTGCCTGAGGAAAAGGCCGTCCTGGAAGGTGCCATCAGTGCGCTGCAATCCGAGCTGACGTCGAATGAAGGGTTCAAGAAGGTATTCGGACCGGTGACATTCTCCGATGCCGATGTGGAGTCAACGGCTGCCTTTCTCGGGGAACTGATCAAGGTGTATGAAGAGCAGGTTGTCGAGAGTGTGCAGAAAGATGATGCGGCTGTGGCGGAGGAGAAGACGGAGCAGGCAGACCGGTCACCCGAAGACCCGGTCGATACCATCATTGATCAGATCAAGAGTTCAAATGTACGGGAAGCCAGGGCGCTCATCGGGGGCAACGAGGACAACCTGGCGAGGGTTCTCAACCGGCTCAACAGCCACGGGATGAGCTGCCGGAAAGCCGGGCGCATCGAAGAGGCGATCAACATCTATGAAAGCTGTCTGCTCGTCTGCGAGGACGACGAGGGAATCTATTTCAACCTGGCAAGGGCATACATGGAAGGCGGCCAGGCCGAACAGGCGATCCAGACCATCAACAAGGCCCTTGCCATCAATCCCCACTTCCGGGAAGGACAATCGCTGTTGCAGATGATCAGCGCCAGCAAGGCCGCTTGAGCGCCTGCCGGTCATTTTCCCGTCTTTCGGAAATCCCCCTGGCGGACGTTACGTCCTGAGCCTCCTGCCCAGTCTCGTTTCAACCGACCGGATCTTCTCTGTGATTCGATCGGGTTTTCCCGGCCTGTCATCGATGGTGATGGTGGTGATCAGCCTGGGAATCGTCTTCAGGACTTCCAGGTGGCATGTCCGGATCAGGGCCATCACGGCATCCCATTCACCCTCGACAACGGTTCCCATGGGAGTGAGCCTGTATGGCAGACCGCTTTCGTCGACGATCTTCAGGACCCCGGCGATATGCTCGCTGACGCTTTCCCCTTTCCCGAGGGGAACGATACTGAACTGAACCAGCATGACATTCCTCCGCTTGCATGCCCGGCGCAACGTGCATCAATCCTGCGTATGAGTCTGCGGAACCCTCTCCTTCAATACGCCCAGTAAAACCCGGAGCCCAGACTCGACGCCTTCCCTTCGATCCCGATGTAGACGTTTCGTCCGAGATGAAACGGGATCCCCCAGTCGAAGTTCGTGTTATCGCCGCCGATATCGTCAAACACGTTGTTGGCGGGTGAAGCAAGAAGGGTCTCGAAGTTTGCGATCTGGAATGAGACGACGCCGCTCGGCGAGCCGGATGCCCCCTTGTTGGTCGCGGACAGGTCCTGGGTGGATGCCGGGCAATACCACGCCGAATCGGGACTTGCGCAATTCGGAAGCGCAGAGGGGAAAAACAGCCCGTTGCTGCCGGTGTCGAGGAACCCGGTGTAGCTGCTTCCGTTGAAGGATGTGGTGAGATTGCCGTCCGTGTCGGCTGCATACGCTGTGACTCCGGAAGGCACGTTGTTGGAGCGGGTGCCGATCCCGAGCACCAGGTAACCGCTGGCCGAGGGCGATCCGCCGGAAGGTACGCCCGGAAGCTGCACGATCACGCCATTGTTGTCGACGGGCAGAAGTGCCACGGGGTTCTGCACTTGAATGGGGAGGGCAACGGGTGCCCCGGTGCAGGTCGCGCCGCTGCACGTGTAATAGATTCCGGTGGGGCCCCCTGCGCAGGTCGTTCCGCAGTCCTGTGCGAAGAAGCTGACTCCCAGAGACCCGTTGTATCCGGCCTCGGCAGGGGTCCGATACGCGCCGGAGCATGCGGGCGGAGCCGTGCCGAACGTGGAGTCGATCACGTGGATCGGGACCTGGACGGCAGGCTCGTTCCCGAGGACAACCCCTGCGGTCTTTACGGGCCCCCACACCGATGAGCCGTCGGCATACTGGATGCACTCCGCAACCGGGTTGCCGCCGCTGGTCACCTGCGTGAGAGAAACACCGAGGGCCTGTTTGAAGATCCGCAGCCCGGAATCTCCGGTATCCAGGAGGATATCATCGATCGTCTGGCAGGTGGATGTGGCAGGGCTGCAGATCGTGACACTGACACAGGGCTTGTTGATGTAGGAGTTGCTCGAGCACAGGGAGCCATTCACTGTGATTGCCAGCACGTTGTCCCCTGTCACCACGGGAGCCGAGGGGGCCGTGCCGCCCCCCGACGAGGAATCCCCCCCGCCGCAGGCCACGCACCCCGCCGCCAGGGCAAGGACCCAAAAAAATTGCAGCGCTCTATTTGATTGCATCGATGCTCACCCCCGGGGGGATCAGGTCCGGGGCGTAGGCCCGGCCCTTCAAGTCCCGGATGTGCCCCCATTTCTCGACGACGACCCGATTCGTCTTTACCTGGAGTTGTCTGCGGCCCTTGATTCGCGGTGTCTGCCGCAGGGCGTCCTGATATTCGCCTGCGTAGGAGCCGAGAAGCTCTGTGAGATCAGGGTACGCCACTCCATTCCAGGCGATGGCGAAGACGATGCCGGCTGGAGACACATATTCCCTGATGAGCGTCGAGTCGGTCTTGATTTCGTGAACCGTGTAATCACGGTGGGTGGTCATCGCCCCCCGCACAGCCGTGAGGCTTTCTCTGTCGGACTCGATGGAGTCAACGGGTTCGCCGAGGGCGGCAAACGTCTGTCGGGCCGTTAAAAGAAAAAGCAACAAAAGCCCGAGACCGAGCAGCAGAGCGTATCGTCTCCCTTTCATGGTCATGCAAACCTCTTGTTTCCTGTCCGGACATTCCTGCAGCCTTCCTTGCCGGCAGGCTCCATTCTATTCCGGAAGCAGTGACGCCGATGAACTATGGGAATAATTATAGAGATGCGCATCAGGACAATCAACAAAAACTAAGAAGGGGCAGCGCAGCTGCTCGGCGGCAGTGGCCAGTGCAGAAAAAGGGGACGAGGGACGAGGGACAAGGGGGTAGGGACGAGAAAGAAGTGTCTGAGTGTTTGAGTGAAGAGAAAGCAGGGGCCGAAGTAGTTGAGTGACGGGAAAATGACGACGGCAGAAAGCGGGAAGCCTAAATCCCTGTCCCCCCGATTACCCAATCAACCAATTACCCAATTACTGAATCAATGTCTGGGTGAAAACTGACTGGAAGAGTGCCGGGAGAGAGTCAATATTCCTGTGATGCGCCGCCCCCGCCGGATTGGCCGCCGTCGAATGGTTTGTCAGGGGATGCCTGCGGCAGACTCGCGTGGATTGCGCCGGGGAGGACAGCCGCGCCGATGTCGGCGAGACTGATCGCGCGATTTTCCGGTTTGAGCAGATCCTGCGCCGTGAAGCCGCGGCGTGCCTCTCTGCTTCCATTGGCGAGCCAGCGCATGACGGCAATAGCGGCAATGATCAGCGCGGCCCCGAGGATGGCGGGATCCCAGGCGTAGTGCCTGAAACCCAGGTAATCCTTGTTGGTTGCCAGCGTCAGAAGGGCGGCGATCAGGCTCACATTGATCACAATCCTCTTGCGGCGTTTCAGGCCGTGGTATAGGCCGAGCGCCGGAATCAGGAAGGTGAGCCCGTACGTCATCCAGTAAAACAGAGGGGGGAAACCCGCAAAGGGCCGATACGGCATGCCGGAATGACCCCAAAAGGCCCTGCCCAGCTCCGGCAGGCGAAGATTGACGGCCAGGTAGATGCCCGCCAGGAGGAAGGCCTGCAGCATCGCGCTTCTTTCCTTCCTGAAATCCCGCGTCTCGAAGCTTTCCGTGCGGATGCTCGTCAGGAGAACAAGCACCAGGACCATCGACAGGATCGCCCTCTCGCCTGCAGGCGGCAGGGACAGCTGAAAGGGGACGACACAAGCGAAGGCAGCGGAGAGGACGGCGGCATAAAGGAAGCCGAACCGGAGGTACAGCCAAAACGCGCCGGCCGAGGCAAGCAGAGCAGCCGTCGTGATGAGCCATCGCAGATCGATCTTCAACAGGCTGACGAATATGACAATGCCCGTGCAGGCCAGGGCCATGCCTGCAAGCGCCAGGGCTTCTTCAATGCCGTGGCGGTAGAAGGATTTGCGGCCTGCCAGGTATTCGGCCAGGCTGACCATGGCGATGCCGGATGCCAGGGCTGCCCAGGCGATCAAAACCTCGTCGCGGATCCCGACCATCCAGACATACAACCCCATCACGGCATGCATGCACGCATTGGTGAACAGGAAAAAGAGGATGCGGAAGAAGATGTTCGTCTGGGTGAGCCCGGTTTCGGTCCGAGAATCGATGATTCCGAGCTGCACATCCGTGATGAGGCCCGAGCGGGACCAGGTGCGCGCCTCGCGCCGGATGTAGATCTTTTCCTCCTGGTCGGCCGAGTAGAGGCTTATTCTCACGTGCCCTCCTTGAACCGTCGGGAGAGGATGAAGATCAGGCCGATGACGGCCAGCGATGAAACGATGCCGTAGAGGTACATGGCCGCTGCACCGTCGATAAAGGCGACTGCGACCGCGCTCAGGCACGCGTAGCCGTACAGAACTGCATAGAGCATGTAGAGAAACCGCCGGTTGCGCATGGCATAGACCGCCACGGCGGCAATCGCCGCGGCCATGGCGGGCAGATGCCAGGACGAGAACCGGTACTCGGCAACGCCCGACAGGAGCGCCGCAAGAAGGAAATGGACAGTGAAATTGAGGTAAATATCGAAAAAGTGCTTCTTGACGGCGAGCCGATGCGACAGGCTGCCCGCGGCAAAGGTGATGAGGCCGTAGGCAATGGCGGACTCGCGGTAGTACTTGTGGAAGGACAGGAAGCGCACCGACAGCTGAAAGCCGAACCATGCTGCCAGCGTCGACAGGGCCATCGACAGCACGAGGCGGTTGTCGAACCGGTAGGCGAGGAAGAAGAACAGCGCCGCCGACACCAGGAGGTAGTTGTGCCAGGAATCCCCGAGAACGTGAAACTGTGTCTCGATGTAGCCGACATCCGCTGCATAGAGCGTGCAGCCGAAGAGAAGGACGTAGTCGAACAGGATGCTCGGCGATTCGACTTCGCCGCTCGACCAGGGTCTGCCTTTCATGAAGCAGTAGCCGAAGGACGCCAGCGCGCCGCTCGACAGGGAGCCGACAATGGCGATATCCCCCAGCTGTGCGAAGTACTGCCTGATGGTGAGCCCGACGCCCGCCGAGATGAGCAGAACGCCGACATAGATGGCGACCCTCAGCTCCCGGTGGACGGAGTAGCGCTTCTTGAGATGGATTTCCGACAGGACGTCGAGTTGCCCGGAGTTCAACTCTCCCGCCCGATGCATCTCTTTCAGGAGTGCAATGACATTCATGATTGCTGCCGCCCCTCTGCTTGTCCGAGACCGGGGATCGGACGTATGGATCTCTCAGAAAAGTGCAATTACTATACCCGCTGCAACGCAGCAGTAACTGGTTGATTGGGTAATTGGTTGATAAGGGAAGGTGGGCTTCGGGAGGCGGGCGTTGGGAAGAAAAGGGCAGACAGCAGACAGCAGACAGTAAAAGCCCCCTCTATCCCTCTTTATAAAAGGGGGACGAAGGGGGCTTTCTTTTTTCTCTGCTCGTAGACGAGTTGGTTTACTCAGAAGTTTTTGAAATCCTTGTCGTCGAGAGGAATGACATCCTCCGGCCGGGAGCCCTTCGCGATGCCGGTTTTTCCCCTGCCCGCAAAGGATGCCAGAGACAGGGCCTTCTGGATGATCGCTTTTGGTTTGTCCGATGTTGACGCTGATTGCGCCACCGGCCCTTTCCCGGCGCCGTTGCCACCGATGATTTCCGCCAGTCCTGCCGATTGAGATTTCATCTGCTGGGCCTGGGCATTCATCTGCTCGGAGGCGGAAGCGGACTCCTCGGCGTTAGCCGCGGTCTGCTGGGTCACCTTGTCCATCTCCTGGATGGCCTTGCTCACCTGCTCGATGCCGTGGGCCTGCTCAACCGATGCCGCAGCAATCTCGTCAACGACGCTGCCGATCTTCTCGGAGATCTCCAGGTTCTTTTTAAAGGCGCTCTGCGCATTCTTCACAAGGCTGCTGCCCTTGCTCACGGCCTTGATCGTCGTTTCGATGAGGCCGCTCGTGTTCTTTGCCGCATCGGAGGCCCGCAGGGCGAGATTGCGAACCTCGTCGGCCACCACGGCAAACCCGGCCCCGGCTTCGCCCGCCCTTGCCGCCTCGACAGCGGCATTGAGGGCAAGAAGGTTTGTCTGGAAGGCGATCTCGTCGATCGTCTTGATGATCTTCTCCGTTTCCGCACTGATCTTGGCCGCCTCGTCGATCGCATCGACGGCCTGCCGGATCTCCTTGTCGACCTGGACGACAATGTCCTTGGCGGTTGTCATCAGCGTTTTTGCCTGGTTGGCATTGTCGCTGTTGTTCTTGGTCATCGACGACATCTCTTCCATGGAGGAAGACGTCTCCTCGAGGGACGCCGCCTGCTCGGATGCCCCCTCGGCCAGGTGCTGGCTCGAGGAAGACACCTGTGCGGCCGCCGAGGCGATCTGGTCGGAGACCTCGTTCAGTTCCGTCGAGATGCGGGTGATTGGCAGGGAAATGCTCCGCGCCTGGAAGAACACCCCGAAGAGGGTGGCGACCAGGAAAAGCGCACCAATGAGGGCGATGATATTCCGGATACTGTCTGCGGGGGCCATCAGCTCATCGTAATCCTGGGCGATACCGATGCTCCAGCCGGTCAGGGGAACGGGAGCAAAGCCGGCCAGCTTTTTCACCCCCTTGAATACGTAGGACTCGGAATCCGTCTTTCCGGCAACCATCTTGGTTGCAAAATCCTTCATGCCCTCCGTCTGGGTCACGTTCAGGGAGAGGATGAGATCCTTGTTGGGATGGGAAATGATGATGCCGTTCTTGTCGATCGCATAGCCGTAACCCGTCTTGCCCAATTTCACGGCGGATACCTTGTCAGTCATGAAGGATATGTTGACGGCCGTTCCGATGACACCGACGGTTTCCCCCGACTTCGTGCGAACCGGCGCCCCGAAGGTCAGGACAGGCTGTCCGGTCACCTTTGATTTGATCACGGTTCCGACATTGATCTTGCCGGCCAGCCCGTCTTTGATGTAATCGCGATCGGCAACATTGACCCCTTTGTATTTCCCGTTCATGCCGTCGGCAAAGATGATGCCATCCTTGCCGGCGATGAAAACCGTTTCGTATTCGTTGTTGCTTGCCTTCACGAGCTCGCTGAGCTCCGCCGTGGCTTTCTCGATCTCGGCTTCGCCATTGCCCTTTGCATGCTTTACGGCCGCGTCGATCACCGTGTCGCGGAGCGCCAGCTGGGAGGCGATCTTCATCTCCTCCCGGACGGCAAGGTCCGCCATGCTGGCAAGTCCTTTGGCCACCTCCGTCGACTGCATCTTCGACTGCTGTTCCAGCGAACTTCCGGATTTGAAAATTGCAAAGATCCCGACAATGAGAAGGGGGATCAAAACCGCCAGTGTTCCGCCTGCCATCAACTTGAAACTCAACGATCGTTTCTTCATGTTACGTCTCTCCTGTTGCTGCCGATCAATCTTTGAGGGTCGCCACGCTCTGCCGGGTTTACTTTGCATCAGGCAGGGCATCGCAACGCGCCATCTTCATTCACTTCCAAGTGCTAAGGGAATTTAAAAACATCCTTCATGCGGGATTCTCGCCTTTCGCCACCGCGTCCCTGCAGCAGAGCGGTTGATCACCCGGTATACGTCGATAACGGGCTTCACCCGTCGCCGCAAGCTTCTACCCTGCAAAATAGGAATTCGATTTGGCTTGGCCTTGATGCGACAGAAACAGCTACAGGTCTTGCAATCTCGATAATCAGAGGCCTGTCTCTGCTCGGGATCTTATCCGGATGAACAGGCGTTCACGCCTTTCACATAACCTTAAATTATATCGTCGTTAACGAGATGCAAAACAGGTGCCACTTCCCCGATCGATCTACCCGGGAAAGCCGACAGGCGTTGCATTCGGGGCGGGCTGGTGACAATTTTGTACACCCTGCCGATCCTGAAACTTCGTGACATGCACGGTGCAGGAGAGTATATCCATGACGAAAGACCGAACATCAAAGGAGGTCCTCGGCATGGAGACGAAAATGAGCAGAAGGGATATCTTGAAAGCGGCAGGCGCCACCGGCATGATCCTGGCTGCCGGAGGCTCGATCCTTGCGGCAACTCCCGGGATGGCGTCGGCACAGGCGCAGAAGCCGATTGAGCTGAAGCCCCCGATGGGGAGCAACTCGTTCCTGCAGCTTCTGGCGAAGAGAAGCTCTTCCCGGGAATTCAGCTCCGAGCCCCTGCCCGTGAATATCCTTGCGGGCCTGCTGTGGGCGGCCTTCGGCATCAACCGCCCGGAATCGGGAAGGCGAACGGCGCCTTCGGCCAGCAATCGCCAGGAAATCGACATCTATGTCGCGGCGGCAAATGGCCTTTACCTCTACGATGCCCGGTCCAACTCCCTGAAACCAATCCTGGCCGACGACATCCGGGCGCTGACGGGGCGCCAGGCATTCGTGAAGGATGCCCCCATCAACCTCGTTTACGTGTCCGATTACGCCAGGTTTGAAAAAGGCTCCGAAGAGGACAAGCTGGTCTATTCAGCCGCGGACACGGGGTTCATCAGCGAAAATGTCTACCTCTACTGCGCCTCCGAAGGCCTGGCGACGGTCGTGCGGGTGGGGATGGACAGGCCGGCCCTGGCGAAAGCCATGAAGCTCCGGCCGGAGCAGAAAATCACGTTCGCGCAGACCGTCGGGTATCCCAGGAAGAAGTAGCCGCGGGGACGAAAAAGGCCGTCCCCCCGATCGAGGACGGCCTTTTTGCTTTTCCGTCGTGAGCCTACGCCTGATCCTTATGGATCGGCTCCGTGGGCACCTCCCGCTTTGCCGAGCCGTTCAGGTAATTCTTCAGTTCCGGTATCATAATGCGGGTCAGCTCTTCCCCGTAAACGACGATCGAGATCTCGGCCAACGCTTTCTTCTGCTGCTCTGTCAATGATTTGATTTCCATGGATTGACCTCCCTTCGCTCCCCGATCCTGCCCCCCCATGTCTGCCCGGGGAAAAGTAGTGGTTTTATGACTCAACCATGTTATCGGAACGAGTCGATCCAGTTGCGGATCGTCCCCCAACGCAAAAACAGTTCAGGTGTGCACGGGTCGAGTGGGCGGATACGTCCTGGATGAAAAACCGCGGAAAGAAATTTATATAGAGCAAAAGGGATGCCAGTGGTCCCCACCGGGTGCGTTTCGTCTAACTCGTTATCGTGATGTCGATTATCGGAAATTCTGCTGTTCTGTCCGGTAAAGGAACGCGACATTTGTGTCGTGAAACGATCACATCCTTTTTTTGCGGTCCCGTCGGCTACGCTGCAAGTGACAGATTTATAGGCTCATTCCGAGCCGACAGATCAGGCCGGGCATGAGACATAAAGGTCGGAGACGCGGCGTGGCCTTTCCGGCGCATGTCAGTGTAACGGAGTCCGGCCGGTCATGGGCAGCCTGCCGGCCAAGACCGAGCGGTAAAGGGGCATCTCCCTGCCGGGCCATCGCATCGGATCGATTCCCCATTGACATCCATCCTGTTTTTCACTATCAATTACCTATGTGATCGTTGACTGCGCAGCCGCAGTTGGTCATGCTTTTCTTTCCACTGTCCGTACTGCTGTCCGATGATCTTCATCCACAGTGTCACAGTGCCGGTATCCTGCCGGTTCTCGCAACTTTTTTTGTCCCACATGGCTTGCCTGAAAACGATTGCACGCGCTTACCCCGCAGCTTTCTGCGGGGTAGCGAGCATAATAACAACTAACCAATTTCCTGAAGTTTCTAAATTCCTAGCACCTTGGTGCGCGGAATTTTAAATATCCTGTCAAATCGATCAAGCGGGTGCTGCGCGACCCCGCCCAGAAGGAGGTGGCTCTATGTTGAAGAAAGCAGCGCTGGTGAAGCAGATTTATGTGACGGTGACGAACGAGGTGGGTGTGCTGAACAGAATGGCCGATTTCCTGGCGGATCGGGGGATCAACATCGAGGCGGTCGCGGGCTATGAAATGACGGGAACGGACAAGGCGAAGGTCATGCTGGTCGTCGACGACACCCGCCGGGCAACCGACCTGCTGAAGCAGAAGGGGTTTACAGCCCTCGAAGAGAGGGAAGAGATCCTGGTGGAGCTTGAAAACAAGCCGGGCTCGCTGAAATCCGTGACCAGCATCCTGGCGGCCAAGGGGATCAACATCAAGCAGATCTACGGATCGATGAGCTCGGAGAAATCCCCCGTCCGGGTCGTCATGGCCACCAGTGACAACCAGACGGCGATCGTCACCCTGAAAAAGGCCGCCGTGAGATAGAGCGGCATATCGCGGCGGCGCAGACAGCAGGCCGCCCATCCCGCCGGGCGGCCTTGCCGCAGGGGCCGCTCTCCTCTATTTTGCCTTTTCCTTCTGGCCGCCCGGCCAGAGAACGAAGAACGGGCTCTTGATCTTCAGCGATTTGAACTTGTCCTCGATTTCTCTCCGGATCAGTTCGTCGTAGGCCGCAACGACCACGTACTCGGCATAGTCGAACATGAGGATCATACGGCTCTGGCTCTCGAGGGCATGGCGCTGCTCGATTGCCGATTCGAACACGGCGTGGTACTCGGCAAACAGCCACATGTGGCGCCTCATCAGGATGAGCGAGTAGACGGCCTGGGGAAGCGGGATTCGCTCGTTGTAGCACTCCCCGGCGTACTTGGAGAAAAGGACGTGCGCCTCTTCGAAGGGCTTGTCCGTGTCGAAGAGTTTGCGGAAGTTGCTGTAGAAATTCAGCGCCAGCTCCATGGCCGTGTTCTGTGGCATCGTGTGAAAGACCGGCGTCTTGGGATTCATCTTCACATTCTTATACCACTGCTCGGCGATGGCCTGGGCTTTGTACTCGATGGTCTCGATCAGCTTCGTTGCATGTGTCGTCATGGCCTGACCTCCTTCCTTTCAGCCATAGTGGGGATCCCGATCAACAGAGTTGATCTGTCGACGCGCTGCGGGCGGGCTAGGACGAACCCTTGCTCTTGCGCTTCAGGGCGTCCTCGGCCAGCTTCTGTTCGGTGATGTCTTCCAGTGTTTCAACGGCTCCCACAAGTTCTCCCCGTGAGTCCCGGATGACAGCGGCCGTGAACCGGAGCCAGCGTCCGCTTTCCCCCAGATCAGGGAAGAAATCCGTTGCCTCGTAAGCCTCGTCGATGAGATCGGATTTTCGATATTTTCCGGAATACCACTTGGAAACCTTTTCCACCGCGCTGTCCACGAGCAGATCGGCCATGCAGGGCCTCTGCGTCGCGTAGAAGGCCTTCCACTGCTGATTGGTTCCGACAACGTCTGCGGCCCGGAGCTTGCTCAGTTGCTCCAGGGCTCGATTCCAGTAGATGATCGTGTGGTCTTTCCCGATGACGAAGGCGGGAATGGAGAACCCCTCGATAATACTGTTGAGCCTCTTCTCGCTTTCTGTGAGCTTCTGTTCCGTCGATTTGCGCTCGGAGATGTCCTCCAGGGTCTCGATGGCGCCGACGAGCGCTCCCCGGGAACTGCTGATGGGGGAAACGGTAAACCGCAGCCAGCGGCCGTTGTCACCCAGGTCGGGGAAGAATCCTTCCGCCTCGTAGGTGTCTTCCAGCAGCTTCGATTTGGCGACCCCCCCGTACCACTCCGGGATGGTCTCCAGGGTCTGATCGACGAGCAGATCGGACATGCAGGGCCTCTCTTCCGCGTAGAAGGCGCGCCAGTGCTGGCTGGTCCCGATCATATCCTTCGCCGGGAGCCTGCTCAATTTCTCGAGGGCCCGGTTCCAGAAGATCACCTTGTGGTCGAGACCGATCACGAAGGTCGGGATGGGTGATCCCTCGATGACGCCGAAGAGCTGCTGTTCGCTTTCCCGCTGTGACAGCTCGGCGGTCACGCGCTCCGTGATATCCTCCAGGGTCTCGATGGCGCCCATGAGCGCACCGCGGGCATCCCGGATCGCAGCGGCCGTAAATCGAAGCCAGACCCCCTTCTCGCCCAGGGCGGGAAAAAAGTCGGTGGCTTCGTACGCCTCTTCCAGCAGATCGGACTTGCGGTATTTGCCGGCATACCACTTTGGGATCCGGTCCTCGATCTCGTCGATCAGGAGGTCTGCCATGCAGGGCCGGGCCTCGGCGTAGAAAGCCCTCCACTGCTGCTTGGTCCCGACCACCTCTTTCATCGAGATGTTGCTCAGCCGCTCGAGGGCCCGGTTCCAGTAGAGGATCCTGTGATCCTTGCCGAGCACGAAGGCGGGAATGGAGAAGCCCTGGATGATGCTCTGCAGCAGTTGAGCCGATTCCAGGGGACCACCCGGCAGCACCGGTTTTCCCTTCTGTGCTTTTCCGCTCACGCCGGAAGCCAATTTTTTCACTGTTTTCTTCTTCATAAAAAGCCCTCCTTTCATGAAAAGCCCCAGTGATCGCCAGGGAATTGCGATGGACCGGCTCGTCTTGGTTTCGTTGCTGTCTTCCGTTGCAATTGAAGGTTAATGATTTGCCGCTGCCGTCTCTCCGGTACGCCCGATGTATGTCTGAGGTCTGCGGAGGAGGAGGTCGAGAAGGGGAGTACGTGCATTCAAAAATACGATGCGCGAATTCCTGATGAAAGGCAATGCGAGTAGATATTTAGGAAAATGCTAGGTAATTCCTTATACCCGGATCGGAGAGGGAGCCGGTGCGAGCGATTTCGGGCAATGGTTTAAAGAAATGACCGCATGTTGCCGATGATTCATTGTGGGGGGTGAAGAGAGGCGCCCGGGCACTGCCGCGAGGCAGGGCATGGGACAGATCGATTGCGAGCCGAGAGCCGATGATTCAAGACATCCCGTCCATGGAGCCGTTGCTTCGCCCCGCCGTGAGTGTTCTCATCGGGAGCGGTGCAGCAGTTGAAGAGCACGATATCGGGGCTTTCCTGGAAGAGATCTTTCCCGAAAAGCGATGGAGGCTGATCGTGCACGAGGCCGGCACGTCGGACGAGATCGTGGCGACGGTCAGGAATGAGAGGATCCACCTTGCCTTCCTGTGCCTGAAGGGCATCGAGTACAGTCCCCTGAAGCGAGGCGTCATCGGGCCAGCCTCGGCCCCGGGGCTGATTCGCATTATCCGGTCGGCCTGGAATGTCCCGATCATCGCCATCGACGATTCCTTCATCGAGCCCGCCCGCGGGGACGAAGTCCTGGGGTGGGGGGCGGATTGCTTCCTCCGATGGCCCTATGAAATCAAGCGGATCCGGGACCGGATCGAGGTCATGACATCGGTATTCTACTCCCACACCCTGCTCGATGCGACACAACTGCCGGAGCACGTGAAGAATCAACTCCGGAATTGGGACGGGTTGGGCGCCGTGGCGTTCGAGAGCTGCAAGAAATACGGCCGGGTCGTGATCGGAATCGAGTGCGACGACACCGACCCCGGGAGGGCAAGACTCTCCGCGATCACCTGCAACCCGTTCGGCGGGTGGCCGGATCCGAAGATCCTGCAGATGGTGCTTTCTTACGATCCAGAGTGCGAAATTCTCATCCAGTTTACCGACAATGGCGGACAGGTGCGGACAGAGCGGCTGCGCACCGGTCCCGCCGGGAATACCCCGAAGAAGGCCCATAAGATCGGGCTGCTGAGCGATTATCTTCGATCCGTAAAGGTCAGGCGGGTCATGGCGCCGTTCAGCTAATCGGCGACCAGTGATCAGTGGCCAGTGGCCAGTGAAAGAAAGCCGTCCTCGTCGAAGAACGGCTTTCGTAATTTGATAGTCCTTTGGGCTCTTTCCCCGTTCCCTAATCAACCAATTACCCAATCAACAAATAACTGCTGCTACAGCAGTCTGTCCCTACCCCCTTGTCCCTCGTCCCTTTCTTTGCCGCTGTGTGTTACGGTGCCAGGAAGTAATTCTGGCAGGCCTGGGTCACGGCCACGCGATCGAGCCGGGGCTTCTTCTGGAGGTATTGTGATTTCCAGAGAATCTGCTGAACAATGTCGTGAGGATAACAGGCTCTCAGCGGTTCCCTGTAGTCCTCGCGGATCATCCGGATCAACTCATCCGCCACGGAAACATCGTAGTCGAGCTTGCATCGCACGCAGACACGCCGGAAGATCTCATGGAACTGTTCGGGAGAGACGCAGTCCACCTTGATCTTTGTTTGGATGCGGCGCAGGTACGCTTCGTCCATCATCTTGGCAGGGTCCAGGTTGGTGGCGAAAACGACGAAGAGGTCGAAGGGGATCTGGATCTTCTTTCCCCCGGCAAGAGACAGGAAGTCGATCCGACGGTCCAGGGGAACCACCCAGCGATTCAGCAGTTCCTCCGGGCTGACGCGCTGACGCCCGAAGTCGTCAACGATGAGCAGGCCGTTGTTGGCCTTCATCTGCACCGGTCCGGTATAGTATTTGGTGCCGGGGTTGTACTGCAGGTCGAGCATCTCGATGGTCAGTTCGCCGCCCACCACCAATCGAGGCCGGCTGCAGATCACCCAGCGGCCGTCATGCTCGCCTGCCTGGGGTTGATCCATCCGCTGGTGCAGGCCCGCGTCGTAGACCGTGATGATCTGACCGTCCACCTCAACGGCATAGGGGAGCCATATGGGGTCATGCTCGAAGAGGCGCATCAGGGTCTCCGCAATGGTGGTCTTGCCTGTCCCTGTCGGTCCATAGAGGAAAAGGGCGCGCCCGGACGATACCGCGGTGCCGAGCTGATTCAGGATCCGGATGTCCAGCACCAGATCCTCGAATGCGCGGTTCAGGTCAGCGGGTGTGATCTTGATGCCGCGCACGCTCTGCGCGTGGATTCGGCTGATGTAGTCATCCAGCGAAACAGGCGCCGGGCCGACATATTGATTGTGGGCCAACAATTCCAGGGCCCGCGTCTTTCCTGCCGATGTTGTCGTGAAACGGTGCAAGCCGCCGTTGATTCCCGTGACCTGACAGAGCTGGTCTTTCCGGAGGCGCTGGAAGAGCTCCTCCGCGATGCTCACAGCCAACCCCATATGGCGAGCCAGCTCATAGAGGGACATCTCACCCACCGTGTAGAGAATCTTGAGTGCGAGGTCCTCGAGGACATTTCTGCGAATGCCCGTTTCCTCGATGGATCTTGATGCCGCAAGTACCGCTTTTTCCATGATGCCATCCGTTCCTCGTTGAAATGGCTCCAAAACGTGGAGCTTTGATTGCCTTTTCAATGAAAATGTCTCGAGAATCAATAAGGCCTGATGCGGATAAACCGCCCAAAAATCGGAGAGTTCAGCAGGAGAAGCTTACTTTTCCCGGCATCAGGCCACGGGAAAGATCAGCAAACAATGTGCCGAAGTGTATGCAGTGACGACTGAAATATTTCGGAGAGTAATGAATCTTCCGACGTCCTGCAAAAGGGATGAAGTGGCGCCGGCGGAGAGCCCCCCGTCTTGATTGCCGTCGGGCAGCATTGCCTGGATCGCGATTTTTTTATAGACTCCCGGCGAGAAGGGATGGGAGGCTTACAAGCCCAGATCTGCCGGGCCGTGAGTGCAATGGATTGCGTGTGGGTTTTCATGCAGGCATGAAGAAAAAATGCTAAACTGCAACATGGCAGGGAATGGCATCCCGAAAGGACATCCCGGGAGAAGCCTTGAAAGATGCCCTGTAACACTCAGCGGGAGACCGACTCATGGGCGATATGGTGAAAATGTTCAATCCCGGGACGATTGCCTTGATTGGCGCAAGCGGAACGGAAGGTTCCATCGGCGCGGCTCTTCTCAAGAACCTTCTCGCCTCGCAGGGGCGAACGATTTTTGCCGTCAACAGGAATCGCCAATCCATCCATGACGTGGTTTGTCATGCGAGTATTGCCGACGTCCCCGAGCGGGTCGACCTGGCCGTCATCGCCACGCCGGCGCCCACGGTGCCGCAGATCGTCGAGGAATGCGGCAAGGCGGGGGTCGGGGGGCTGGTCATCGTATCCCAGGGTTTTCGCGAGATGGGCGCGGATCGGGGACGGCTCGAGGCGGAGATCGCAGAGATCCGGAAGCGATACGGCATGCGGATCCTGGGCCCCAACTGTCTCGGTTTCATACGGCCGAACCTGGGGTTGAACGTATCGTTCCTGCAGGATGTCCCGGAGATGGGGAAAATTGCCTTTATCACGCAGAGTGCGGCCTTCGGAAAAACCCTGCTGGACTGGGGGATCAGCGCCCATGTCGGCTTCAGTATGTTTGTGTCATTGGGATCGACGCTGGATGTGGACTTCGGGGAGATGATCGATTTTCTGGGCAATGACCCGTACACACGCAGCATCGTGATCTACATGGAGGATACGCTGGGGGATGTGAAGAATTTCGCCAGCGCCGCGCGCGGATTTGCCCGGAACAAACCCATCGTCATGCTCAAGCCGCCGCATCTCGCTGCTCCCGCGCAGAAGGGGCTCTCCCACACGGGGATGCTGGCAGGACCCGATGAGGTCTTCAACGCCGTTCTCAGGAGGGTGGGCGTCGTCGGAGTGAAGGAGCCCCAGGATCTCTTCAACCTGGCGAGCGTTCTCTGCTCGAAGAATCACCCGAAAGGTCCCCGGCTGGCCATCATCACCAATGCCAGCGGGGTCGGGATCATGGCCGCCAGCCGGCTCCTCCGCTCCGGTGGGAGCCTTGCCGAATTTTCGGCCGAAACCGTGAAGGCCCTGGACGCGGTGATGCCCCCCTACTGGAAGAGGGAAAACCCCGTCGATGTATTCCGGGGTGCCGATGTGGCGCGGTATGAGAAGGTCATCCGGATCTGCATGGACGACGCCGGGACGGACGGGATCCTGGTCATCTTCACTCCGCAGGAGGCGGCCCGCTCGGGCGAGCTGGCCGAGATGATCCGGTCCGTCGCAGCAGACGATCGCAAACACCTCATCACCACATGGCTGGGGGGCAACGAGGTGCGCGAGGGCAGGGAGATCCTCATCCGCAACGGCATCCCCGCCTACGAAACGGCCGAAGACGCCGTTCGGACGTACCTCTACATGTGGAACTACGAGAGGAACCTGCAGCTCCAGTACGAGACGCCCTCCGAGATCCGCATCGACGAAGGACCTCCCAAGAACCACCTGAAGGCCCTGATCCGGAAGGCGAGCCGGGAAGGCTCGTTCGTCCTCGCCGAGGAGGAGACGAGAAAATTCCTGGTCAATTACGGGATCCCCACGATCAAGACGCACACGACCTTCGATGCCGGCGAAGCCGCCGCGGCCGCCGACGAGTTCGGCTACCCTGTCGTTATCAAGGTTGACTCCCCGGACATCATCTTCCGCCCCGACGTGGGGGGCATCGTCACCGGCATCACTTCGGAAGCCGAGCTGAAGGACGAATACGTCAAGCTGCTGGAACGGGTCAGAAAGCTCTCGCCTCAGTCCGCGATCACGGGGATCACGGTACAGAAGATGATCGAGATGATCGACTACGAGCTCATCCTGGGAGCGAAGAAGGACAAGGACTTCGGCACCGTGATCCTCTTCGGGATGGGGGGGATCGGCGTGCAGATTTTCCGGGATTTCTCCGTCGGCCTGCCGCCGCTCAACCAGACGCTGGCCCGCAGGCTCATGGAGGAAACCGGGGTGTACCGGATGCTCCAGGGCTACAGGGGAAAAGCGCCAGCGGATCTGCGGCAGCTGGAGCAAATCCTCGTGAGCTTCTCCAATCTGATCGTTGATTTCCCCGAGATCCTGGAGATGGATGTGAACCCCATAGCGATCAGCAACGGCAGGGCCTGCGCCCTCGATGCGAGGATCATCCTCGATCAAAACGCGCTGTCCCCCGCCGCAGCCTACTCGCATCTTGTCATGACCCCCTATCCGACGAGATTGATCGTGCCGTGGCGCCTGCCGGACGGTACGGAAGTCCTGCTGAGGCCGATCCGGCCCGAAGACGAACCGCTCCAGCACGAGATGCTCTCCACCCTGTCAGAACATTCTCTCCGGGCGAGATTCTTCCAGACCATCAAGAGCATCACCCACGAAATGCACATCCGGCTCTGCAATATCGACTACAACCGGGAGATGGCCATCGTTGCCGAGATCAAGCAAAACGAGAAAAAACGTTTCATCGGGATCGTCAGGCTGATCATCGAGCCGGACTTCAAGAAGGGCGAGTTCGCCGTCATCGTGCACGATGACTTCCAGGGCAAAGGCCTCGCCTACAAACTGCTGGACATGGTAATCGGGATCGCCCAGGAAAAGGGGCTGGAGGAGTTCTACGGGTACATCCAGCCAGGCAATCAGAAGATGCTGAAAGCCTGCAGCCGGCTCGGGATGACCGGCGAAAAGATCCCCGATGGACTGATCCGGATGAAGCTGAGCCTCAAGTAGCCCCCGATGTCCCGGGGTGCCCGGAACCGCCGGAAATACTATCCTCGTGGAGAAAAGACATGTCAAAAGTCATGATTCACCCCGCCGCGTATGAAAATCTGCGGCAGGCCATCGACCGGGTATTCGAGCTTTTCCCGATCCCGATGAGGAACAGGAACGTATTGATCAAGCCCAACGTGCTCCGGGCGTCGGAAGCGAGGGAGGGGATCGTGACCCACCCCGCCGTGCTCCGTGCGGTCGTGGAGAAGGTGCAGACCCTCAAGCCCGCCTCTCTTGTCGTCGGCGACAACCCCGGCCTGTTCGGATACGGGGACAACGAGGAATGCTTTCGGATCACAGGACTGATGGAAGCGGCCGGCGGGCACTATCAGAACATCGGCAATGACTCGGTGAAGATGGATTTCAACCCCGAGTTCATGCCCGCGGTGAGTGTTTCGAAAATGGCCATGGATGCCGATATCATCATCAGCCTGCCGAAGTTCAAGACTCACGGGTTGACCGTCATCAGCGGGGCGATCAAGAACAGCTACGGCCTCCTGCCCGGCGCGCAGAAAGCGAAGCTGCACAAGGCTGCTGGAAACGCGGAACGCTTCCATGAACTGCTGGTCGATGTCTTCCGGCTTCGCGTGCCGGACCTGTTCATCGTGGATGCCATCGTCGGGATGGAAGGCAATGGCCCTGCCTCGCCCGACCTCAGGGAGATCGGGCTTATCCTTGCATCCGACAATGCCGTGGCCGTGGACGCCGTTATCGCCACGATGATGGGATGCGATCCTGCGCGGCTGCGCTTTCTCCGGAAAGCCAAAGAGGCGGGGCTGGGGGACTATGACATCGGATCAATCGATGTGGTCGGGGAATTGAAAAAGCTCTCCGGCTTCAAGCTTCCCCCTCTGAGCGGCGAGGCGACCCTGGGCAACGAAGCCATGCAGCAGATGATCCACACGCGGACGCTCCTGAGGCCGCAGGTCGATGCCGATCTCTGCACAAGCTGCGAGACCTGCATCGACGTCTGTGCCGTATCCGCCCTGTCCATGAGCGATGAACTCCCGAGGGTCGATGCCGACACCTGTATTTCCTGTTTCTGCTGCCAGGAGATGTGCCCGACAAAAGCGATCACCCTGAAGTGACCCGGCGGACAGGAGCAAAACCGTTATTTGCTCCTGTCTGCCTGTTGCACGGTGAGAAGAAACTCGTCCAGCAGCCGGTTGAACTCCCGCGGTTTGTCCATCTGCAGCCAGTGCCCGGTGCCGCTGATGCGTTTGTGAGGCAGGGCGGGATGAAGGTGATGCAGGCTGAACGGCGCGTCGTTGAAAGGCGTGATGATCGAGAGGATCGGCCCGCCGTATCGGCTCAGGGCAGGCAACGGGTCGTATTGCATGGATGACTTGAAGATGCCGACCACGGTTTCCTGCGGGGTGTCCCGCAGATCCTGCATGACGTCGGACCGGACCGCTTCATCGGAGCCCGCCAGAAGGTGATTCCACCAGTCCTCAATGGCCTCGGCGTAGGATCCCGATTCGATGGCATTCATGAACGGCCGGATTTGATCCTCCGGGACGTTTCTGATGTCGCCGGCCGGATCGGCAAGGAGAATGCCGGCAACCTGCCCGGGGTTGGCATCCGCGTACGCGAGTGCGACAATGCCCCCCATGCTGTGACCCACCAGGACAAATCTGGTCATGCCGATCCGCCTGACAATCGTGTCGATGTCCCCGGCAAGGGACTCGATGGAGTAATTGCCGTCCGCCGGCGGCTCTGAAAGGCCGTGGCCCCGGAGATTGACCGCCACCGCCCGTCGACTCCTTCGCAGATGATCGAGCTGCGCCGACCATTGCGCGGCATTCCCGGCCAGGGAATGCACGAAGATCACCGGCAGGCCCCCGGTCCCGCCGTCATCGATGCTCAGGGTACCGATGGGTGTCAACGCCATGGCTGGGGCTCCTTGCCGTTTCTGGTCGTTCCATTTCCTTGAAATCGATCCCTCCCCGGGCAGGATCTCAGCGGTTTCCTCCAATTGCACAGAGAGCCTCAGGTGCGAGCCCCGGGAAAGGACAAACGTCCCCCTCTTCAGATCGGCGCTTACTCTGAATCTTTCGCACCCGATCATCAAATTGATGGTTGATTACTTCCTGGCGGATTTCAATTTGGCAGCCGCCTTCGCCTTCCTGGGGGCGGCCTTGGCCTTCGATGCGACCGCTTTCTTTTTCCCTTTGCTTTTCGCGGCACCCGCTTTTTTCGTCATCGGCGCGTCGCAGCAGATCAGCTCGCACGTTTCGCACCCGCAGGCGTCTTCAACGGCAACAACCATCCCGCATTCCTCGCAGCTGTACAGGTCCCCTTGTTTCGCTATCGGCATGACACGTCCTCCTTCTGCACTTTATTCATTCGGTTCACGGGCATTTTATTTCTCTCGGCACGAGTTCGCGATCAGGTCCCTTTGAGCTCCTTCGCCTTCTTTTCCGCCCTGGCCTCCAATTCCTTCAGGCGGACCAGCAGGCTGTCATAGGCCTTCTTGCTCTTCTCGAGGGCCGCGCCGTACTCGTCCTTGATCTGCGCTGCAAGGTCGTTTGCCTTTATCGACAGCTCCTCCCGGGTCTCCTTCCCGCTCTTGGGCGCCCAGAGCATCCCGATGGCCGCGCCGGCCAGTGCGCCGATGAAAAGGCCCTGCATCCAATGACAGTATCTGTGTTCTGACATCTTGACACCTCCGTTTCTGATAGTTAAATTCCTCGCACCGAGGTGCCAGAAATTTGGGGGCCCAGGGATGGGGATCATCTCGCATGATGCTTGCTCACCCGCAGCGAGGTTCGACTGACTCACGCCGGACGCTGCGGGGCTTGTGTGCGACCGGTTTCGACAGGCCCGGATTCCGGACTGCGCCACCGGATTCATCTCGGGCTTTTCCATGTTTTATTTTTTCTTTTGGCGATAAAATGACAATCAAGAAATGACTGATTGGGCCCGTTCAAATGCCTTACCTTCGCATCAGGAAAAGGATCGACCCCGGGCGCAGCGAATCCCGAGCGGAAGGAAATCAGGGTTATCGAGATGAAAAATCAGTTTTTGGTTGATATCCTGCGGGACCGGTACTGCGATATACTATTCCATCCGACAGGACCCGGGGGTGTGTTGATGAAACCGTTTGCCGTAGTCACTGTGATCCTTGTCATGCTGCTGGGCTTCCAGGGCACGGCGATCACCCAGATGCAGGAGAAAGGCACCATGAAAGGACAGACCCAAATCGCCCCGGCGACAACCGGCGCAGCGGCCTGGAAGAACTTCAAGAAACCCGACGATGCAACCCTGAAAAAGATGCTGACCCCCCTCCAGTACAAGGTGACCCAGAAGGAGGGGACGGAGCCCCCCTTCCAGAACGAGTACGACACCAACAAGCGCGAGGGGATCTATGTCGACATCGTCTCCGGGGAGCCCCTGTTCAGCTCCCTGGACAAGTTCGATTCGAAGACCGGGTGGCCGAGCTTCACGAAGCCCCTGGAGCCGGACAACATTGTCACCCGGCAGGACAAGAGCCTGTTTCTCGGGGTGCGTACCGAGGTCAGGAGCAGGCACGGCGATTCCCACCTGGGGCATGTCTTCGATGACGGCCCCCCGCCCACGGGGTTGCGATATTGCATGAACTCGGCCTCCCTGAGGTTTATCCCGAAGGAGGATCTGGTAAAAGACGGTTACGGCGAATACCTGAAGCTCTTCGAGAAGAAATAAGGAGGCTCATCGCCGGAGGCACCGGACCGCAGATCAACGACAGGAGAAAGGGACAGTCATGAAACTGCAATGGGCAACCGTTTTTTTGTCGATGGGGTTCATGTTGCTTGCCGTGGTCGCATCGGGGCAGGACGGCGCCGGGGCTGCTCCCGGCCCTGGTCTCGAGAAGGCGACCTTTGCCGGGGGATGCTTCTGGTGCATGGAGCCGGCCTTCGACAAGCTCCCGGGCGTCAAATCCGTGATTTCCGGATACACCGGGGGGCAGAAGGTGAACCCCACCTACGAAGAGGTTTCGTCCGGCACGACAGGCCATGCCGAGTCGATCGAGATCACCTTTGACCCGGCTGTCATCGGCTATTCAGCGCTGCTCGATGTCTTCTGGCACAACATCGATCCCACGGTGAAGGACCGGCAGTTCTGCGATGTGGGCTCCCAGTACCGCTCGGCGGTCTTCTATCACGACGAGCAGCAGAAGCGACTTGCCGAGGCATCGAAGAAGGCGCTCGAGCAGTCGAAGCGCTTCCCCGGCCCCATCTACACCGAGATTGTCGCCGCCACAACGTTTTACCCTGCCGAGGAGTATCACCAGAAATACTATCAGAAGAACCCGATCCGGTATAAGTATTACCGGTACGGCTGCGGCCGCGACCAGCGGCTCCGCGAGCTGTGGGGGAAACCCTGAACGGAAAGGGCTGAAAAGGGATCCCGTCATGCCCGCGACTCGAATCCTGGATGTGTTTTTCGATTATATCTGACCCTGGTGTTATTTCGGTACGGTGCGTACTGACCGCCTGCGCATCCATTACGAAATCGACATCCGCTGGCGGGTGTTTCCTCTCCACCCTGAAACGCCCCCGGAGGGGCTTTCCCTGGCTGAGCTCTTCCGCGGCCGATCTGCTGTCGACATGACCCGGCAGATGCTCCGGCTCAAGAAAGTGGCGCGCGAGCTCGGTTTGCCATGGAGCGATCGGTCGATGACCTACAACAGCCGCCTGGCCCAGGAACTGGGCAAGTGGGCGGAGGAAAAAGGCCGGGGCGATGAGTTTCACAGGGCTGTCTACAGGGCCTATTTTGTCGATCTCAAGAACATCGGCGACGCAAGGGAACTGGTCCGCGTGGCCCAATCCGTGGGGCTTGCCGGGGACGAAGCCGAAGAGGTCCTCGAATCCCGAAGCTGCCGGGAGGCGGTTGACTCCGACTGGGATCTATCGCGAGAGCTGGGCGTCACCGCCGTGCCGACGTACCTTATCGGCCGCGACGCCGTTGTCGGCGCCCACCCTTACGAAGTTCTCGAGGATTTTCTCAAGGGCCACGATGTGGGCAAGAGGGCCTGAGTCGGCCCCTCGCAGGGTCGAGATTTGTGTCTGTCGGGGACTGCGGGGATCAAATCGGCGCGGGGGTGCTGTACCGTCAAAGAAAAAGCCGTCCTCATCAGGGGACGGCTTTTTTGCGTCTGTTGCAAGGAGGGGGCTCGACCCGGTCTAGCCCTGGAAGCTCGTGACGTCGAAATAGTATCTCAGCCTGGCTCCCTCGGTGGTCTTGATAATCCAGATTTCATAGCTGCGATCTTCGGCGTGCCGGATTTCCTGCGATTCAACGAACCAGTCGTGGCTTCTCAACCCATGCAGGCTCGAGATGAAAGCGTATTCGGCCGGCAGGCCTCTGCGCCAGCTGCGGGCATGGATGACGACGGCATGCTGCATGTCGATGCCGTCCCCGCCTGACCAGGGCTGAGAGCACTCTCTGGCTACCGCCTTGTTGAATCCGTTGCGAGGTTTTTTTCGTCGGAAGGCATCAAGAAAGCCCATCGTCCCCATCTCCCATTCGTATGACTTTGACTTACTGCAAATTATTGCAATAATTATGCCTTTCAGGGAGAGGCGCTCTGTTTCCCGAGGTGCCGGCACCGGGGTCAGGGTGTGCTTCCCGGCGACTGGGAACAGCAAAGCAAAGGATGACCGGGAGCACATCCTGCCGTCGCAAGCGTCGGCGGGGGGTGGATGTGCTCCCGATCAAAAATCTTTCTTGAACGTTGCGCTGATCGTGTGGTCCTCTGACAGATTGGAGAATATATAGGTGAGCACGGAACCGACGGAGACGCCATCCACCTGGACATCCACAATGGAGTAACCCCATCGCGGCGTGATGGCGAACATCTTGCTCAAGCCATAGCCGATGGCCACCCTGGCCGAAGGAGTGATGGTCCCGCCATGGCCGGCCGAGGCGATAATGGTGATGACGGATCTCATTCGCATCGGGTTTGCGGGTTCACGGTTGCCTGAAATCCTCATGTCGCAAGACTCTGGAACAGGCTCGAATGCGATGTCACGAGATGCCCGCTGCGCAGTGATCTGCGGGACGGCGCCGCCATGATCTGCACGGTTCAAATGATCGACGACTTGCGCCTGCCCATCCCAAAGAGCTTTGTGACCGTCTTGTCGTGTTAACACGCCCATACAACCTACATTGCCGCGGCCTGTTTTGCGTTGAAGTACATCTCCATGGCCCCTTTGAGCACAGAAAACGTGACTGGCTTGTAGTAGCAGATATGGGCCCCCGCTTTTTCAAAATCCTGCAGCCGGGAGGAACCGGTCAACCCGATCACAAGGATGTCGGGAAACCGTTCCCTGACGGTCCTGCACAGTTCAAAGCCCGTCATCTCCGGCATGAAGCCGTCAGTGATCACGACGTCGTAGGGATTTTTCTCAATGAGATCAAGAGCCTTGAGGCCGTCTTCGGCTGTGGCTGCATCGTAGCCCGCCCGATCCATGAATATCGTCAGGATTTCCCTCATCCCCGGGTCATCGTCCGCAATCAATACTCTCATTTCTATCTCCTCCTCGGTCACATCTATCTATAGAGCAAGGCCCATACCACAAGAGGTCACAATTTATTTAACACATTGATTTCATTGAATATAAATAGATTTTATCTCGTCTGGAGGACAGGCATATTTGAACGGAAATGGAGGGAATTCCCTTCAGGGATTTTCGACCAGATCAGCAAGTGCAGCTAAAACACTGGAAAGACAGGGTGGAGGGTTTCTCCTTCAATCCTGCCTGAAATCGAGCGGGTTGATATGGTATTTCTCCAAAAGCTCGTATATGTCAGCGCGGTATTTTCCTGCCAGCTTGGATGCCCGGCTGACATTGCCCCGGCTGATTTTCATGAGCTGGATGAGATAACTTCTTTCAAAATCCTGTTTGGACTCCTTCAACGGTTTGAAGGCATGCTCCCCGAGTTCCTGTCCGGGCAGGATAATCAATTCCTCCGAAATCATCTCCTCCGTCGACATGACCACGGCGCACTCGATCATGTTCTCGAGCTCCCTCACGTTTCCCGGCCAGGAGTATATCATGAGCTTCTGCAAAGCCGCCGCCGACAGGGCCTTCACGGGTTTTTTCACCTTTCCGGCCACCTTGTTGAGGAAATACTCCACGAGTACCGGGACATCCTCCTTCCGGTCCCGCAGGGGGGGTACCCTGATGGGGATGACGTGGATGCGATAAAAGAGATCGCTCCGGAAGGTCCCCTTCTCCACTTCCTTCTCGATGTCCTTGTTCGAGGCCGAGATGATGCGCACATCGACCTTCACGGTTTTGTGGGCACCCAGCGGGTAAAATTCCTTCTCCTCCAGCGCCTTGAGGAGTTTGCCCTGCATGGCCAGCGGGATCTCCGATATCTCGTCGAGGAAGATGATCCCCTTGTCGGCCTGGACGAAGAGCCCTTTCTTGTTTGCGAAGGCGCCGGTAAAGGCCCCCTTCTCGAACCCGAACAACTCGCTTTCCAGGAGGGTGGCTGGGATGGCTGCGCAATTGATGGGCACAAACGGAGCGTCTTTTCGTTCGCTCAACTGATGCAGGGCCCGGGCAACCAGCCCTTTGCCCGTCCCGCTCTCGCCGCTGATAAAAACATTGGAATCCGTTTGCGCGGCAAGGGCCACCGCGTCGAAAACGCGCTTCATGGCTTCGCTGTGCCCGATGATGTTCTGTCCTTCGAAGTCGGCCTTGATCATGCTCCGGAGACGCTTGACCTCCCGTGACAGCTTCGATTTCTCGATGCCGTTGCGGATCTGGACGAGAAGCTCCCGGTAATCGAAGGGCTTGGTCAGGTAGCTGTATGCCCCTTCTTTCATGGCCTCCACGGCGCTTTCGATTGTCCCGTAGGCCGTGAGGATAATGACAGGCAGGTCGGGATCGACATCGCGCAGGCTTTTCATCAGATCGATGCCGCTTTCTCCCGCCAGCCTCAGGTCCAGCAGGGCGATATCGAAGTCCGCTTCATCAATGAGTTTGCGGGCTTCCTGCGTCTCGGAGGCCGCCACGACAGCGTAATGCTCCGACTCGAGACGCATCTGAAGCACCTTGAGAATGCTCACGTCATCATCGACAACGAGGATTTTTTCCATTGGGCACCTTCATTTCCGTGGCGGCATGGCCCGCCGTTTTTCCTCCAGGCTCCGGTCGATCTCCTTCATCTGTTCGATCTGCTTCTGCAGGCTTTCGACCTGCTTCTGCAGGCTTTCGACCTGCTTTTCGTATGAATCGACCTGTCTTTTGAAGGTCGGCTCCACCTTGTCGCGATTCATCACTTCAGTGATGAGGGCGATGAGGGTTTCCGCCGACGCCCGGTATTTGCTCTGCGGGTGCTCGGAAACCAGCTGCCCCAGGGCATCGAGGGATTTCTGGTAATTTTTCTCCGGGTTCTTGGGGTTGGCCAGTATGCAGCCGATTCCGTAGAGGGCCTCGTCCGACGCCTGGGGATACAACCCGGTGATCTGCCGGTACTGCTGCAGAGCGGCCTGGTAGTTCCCTTCGCCCAGAGATTGATCCGCCTGCCAGTACTCCGGCCTGGCCAGGAGTTCCTGGAAACCGCTGCACCCCGTGATGCCGAGCCCGATCAGGACTGCACAGGTAATGAAAAGGTAAACGTACTTCCCTTGCCGACTTTGCTTTCGGCCCATACATGACCTCCATGGGCATTGATGATGTGTTTCACGATGGCAAGCCCGAGCCCCGTTCCGCGGACGGCTCCCTTGCCGTCATCCACGCGCCTGAACTTCTCGAAGACCTCTTTCAGCCCCGATTCGGGAATCCCCCGACCCGTGTCGGAAACAGCCACCTCGATGCTGCCTGCGTCTGCGCGATGCCGTGCGGTGATCAGGATCCGGCCGCCCCCCGGGGTGAATTTCAGGGCATTGCTCAACAGGTTCTCGAGGACGACGTCGATCTTCTCGGTGTCCATCCGCAACAGGGGCAGATCCCCGGGGATCTGCCCCTGCAGGCCGATTTTCTTGCGCTGGGCGATGGGCGAGAATCGCTGCAGGTTTTTCTCCACGATCGGCAGCAGACCGGCTTCCTGGAGGGTCAGGGGCATCATCCCCGACTCCATCATGGAGAAATCGAGAAGCCGGTTGACGGATCGGATGAGGCGCTCGCACTCATCCAGGATGAGGGTCTGGAGCTCCGCTTCCCGCTCCGGGACGGCTGCAAACACACCCTCCTGGAGCATGCGCGAAGCCTCCTTGATGGCGGTCAGCGGCGTGCGCAATTCATGGGAGAGATGACCGATGTAATCGATCTTCATCTGGTCGAGTTCCTTGAGCCGGTCGCACATGGCATTGAAGGCGATGGCCAGCTCCCGGAGCTCCGGGGGGGAGGGGATGTCCAGAGGGTCCCCAAAGTCGCCGCGCGCGACGGCTTTCGTCTTTTCCCGGAGGCGGGAGATGGGGACACTGATGGAGCGCGTGTTGATCACGGATATGACAATCACCATGATGACTGCCAGGATCAGCGAGATCATGATCGCGTCGGTGGTCCGGACCGAGTTTGCCTCGATCTCCCGGAGCTTCTCGTCGCGCTCCTCGGAGGAGACTCTCGTGAATTCCCGGAGATTCTGCCCGGCCTCCGAAACGATCCGGTCCTGCTCCGCCCTGTATTCGTTGAATTCCCCGGCCGGCACCCTGCGGCGGCCCGCCCGGTCCGCCATACCGTCAAACAGCGTGATGTACCGTATGTGCAGCGCCCGGATGGTTGCCAGGAGATTCTGTTTCCTCTCCGTGTCGGCAAGCGACGCCAGCTCGTTCATCCTCCGGTTGAGCTCGGCATCGAGATCCCGGAACTGTTGCCGATAGCTTTCGTCCCGTGACACGAAGAACTTTTTCTCCGCCGCGGTCGAGCTGTAGAGGACCTGCTGGCACTCTTCCGAAAGGTTGATCATCCTTGCGTCGTGGGTCGTGACGGTCCGGATGATGCGGTTGAGCTCACTGAGATTCCAGACCGTGTAGATGCCGGACAGGAGAACGACGATGATAATCAGGAGATAGCTGCCGATCAGACGGAACAGAATGGAAAGATTCGATGACACCGTATCCCTTCCAGATTATTTTGCGACAGGGCGCCATCGGGAAAAAGCCCGGCAGCCCCACGTCGAGTCCTTGTTATCAGAAAAAGTTGTATTTTCCAACCTTTCTTCCCGCGGGGTCTCGCGGAGTCTGCGGGGTGGGTAATCAGTACGCGAATCTCAAACAGGGAAACCCATTTTCCCTGCTCGCAAGCATACTTTGCCGTGCCTTTGCAATGAAGCATTCCGCTGATCGAAGAAAGAAACCCCTCCTGTTTGAGTCAATCATGGACGGTCAAGATATTCGACATTTGACCGATATCAGGAACATGCGATCCGATCCTCGGGGGTATAAGCGCACCAATGGCGCTTCAGCCATGATTATCAATACTTATGGATGACCGGGGGTTGTGGCTGACCCGAAGGAAGCACAGTTGGGAACGCGGGGCCCACCCGATGAGAAAAAATATCCAAGCCGTTGTTATTTAATGAAAATATCACCAGGAGGCATCAGTTCTGCCCGGTGGCAGGACTTTTGCTATGTATCACTCAGGCGGGGCAGGGTTTACCTGCTGCGAAAGTCTTGCTTGCTATTTTCACCCGTAATGGCTATTTTGGCGGCACGATGATTGAAATGAATCCCGGAACAGCTTTTTCTCCGGTGTACCTGGAAGTTTTCTCCTCTGCCGGTCGCATCCTCGTTGTCCTTCTCGTGGTACTCGCCCAGATATACCTGTTTGCCCGCATCCGCCATGCCGTGCGCTCGTCTCGCCGCTCCGGGCGCTTCCAGTCCCGGGCCGTCGGCATCGCGGGTACGGCCATCGTGCTTCTCTCGGCTCTCGGCGGGTTTGTCCTGGCCAGACCCATCCCCTGGGTCGATCCTCCCGCCTTCGTTCAAATCCTTTTCTTCTATCTGCCGGCCGTGTGGATTGTCGGGTCGCTTTGCTCGGTC
>DASRZY010000255.1:0-3543 GCA_035685905.1 Syntrophales bacterium | reverse complement strand
TCCTGCCAGAGCCTGTCCGCCGTCGCTTTCTTCTCGACGGCCCCGGCCTGCTTCGCCTCGAGCATCCGCACGTGCTCCGCCAGGGCCGCATCGGGAAGAATCGCGAGGCTTTGCTTGTAGCTCGCAATCGCATCGGCGATCTTTCCGGCCTTCTGCATCGCCTCGCCGTCGGCCCGCAGCTCTTTTGCCGCTTTGACCTTGTCGTCCTCCTTCTGACGGGCGGCGAGCCTCTGTTCGATCTCCTTTTTGTAGTCTGCGATCCTGGTATTGCTGGGCTGCAGGGCAATGGCCTCGTCAGCCGACTTCAGCGCACCCTCCAGGACATGATTCTGGTTGTAATAGGCATCCTTGCCTTCAGCCGCATTCTGGATGACGGGCATCAGTTCACCCAGACGCTTGTTCTTCGTAAAGGCCTGACTGCGAAGCTCCACCGCCTCCTTGTACTCGGGCTCGGTGCCGTTGTAGATGTTCTGCCCATTGGCAAATCCCTCGTCGTATCGCTTCAGGGCCCCTGCATAGTCGTAATTCCTTACCTTCTCGCCGGCATCCTTCAGGATCGCCATCTGCCGGTCCTTTTCGGCCTTCCACTTTCTTGCCCAGTCCTCCTGCTCTTTCAATGACTTGTCCGCGTAGGGGTCGAGTTTCGTTGAAGCCCGCCACGCCGCAGCAATCTCAAGCGCCTTGCCGAACTCCTTCTTGTCGTTCGCGGAGCGGACTTCGTAGACCTTGTCGCGCACCTCGGAGTTGTACTTGCCCCAACGGTCGCCCAGTTCCTTGTTCGCTGCCGCAACCGGCGGGTAGGTGCCGTTGAGGTTCGAGGCAACGATCAGCTCCTTCTGCGCGTCGGCAAACTTGTTCTCGTCCATCAGCTTCTTTGCCTTGTCGATCTGTTGATGGATCGTGTCCGTTTCCTGCCTGAGTTTCTGAGCGGTGGCAGCCGCCTCCTTGTTGGCCGGGTCGAGCTTGGCCGCCTCCTCGGCATCCTTGATCGCCCCATCGTAGTCGCCCTTGCGAGCCTTGTCCTTGGCACCCTGGATCTTGGTCTTCGCGTCGGAAACATCCTTGGCCTTGTCCTGACCTTGCTTGATCGACTCCCGAGTCACGGTGGCGTTGAAACTCCCCTTGCCCTCGCCCAATTGGACGTCGTTTTTATCCTTGATCGCGACCACTAGATCGCAAGTTCCCGCGGCGCTCGCTGTCGCCCGCGCCTCGCGAGAGGCTGGGTTGCTCACCGTGCAGGAGCCGCCGATTACGGTCCACTGGTACTTCACGGGTCCCGTCAGCGCCGCCGGCTGGGTGTCGGCCGCAAACTCCACGACCTGGTCCACGGCAATGGCGTTCTGCACGTCCACGAGCCCCACGCCCTCCTTCCAGACTTGGGGCTTGGGGCCCATGGCCTTGGGGCCCGTGACGTTAACGGCGTACTTTTTCGCCCTGATCGTGTTCTTCGCCTCGCCCAGGTCCTCGCCGCTCTTGGGAACGCGGGCATTGACCTGGATCTCTGCTGGCTTGTCGTCCTTGAGGTAGAAGGTGATCTCCTTGCCGTCTTTTGACTCCATGGACTGTCTTGCATTGTCCGGCACGGGCATCCAGCGGAAGTCGATCTCCTTCACCTCGGGCTTCACCGTCAGCTTTGCCTTCAGATCCTGCCCTACCCAGGGCTCCTTCGGATCGAAAGCCAGCTCCAGCTGGGGCTTGATCACCTCTATCTCGAGCTGCTCCGACTCCGCCACTGTCGCCTCACGGCCCTCTCGGGTCTCGAGAACCTGCACCCAGACCTTTACCCGCCCCGGTTTCGGGAAGACGGCCTGGACGTCAGGCGCACTGGAATCGAGCTTGTCGAAGGTGACCTCCGGGTGAGGCTGCCAGCGATACATAAAGTTGCCGCTCGCGGGCTTGCCGTCCACGGTCAGCGTCGCTTTGAACCCCGTCTTCACGCTCACCGGCGCTGGCTTCGTTTCGGACGGCACCCGTTCCACCTTCACCTTGTACTCGGCCACCTCGTAAGCAAGCGACGCGGATCCGAGAAAAGACCTTGCGCCGTCGACGGAAACCGACAGGTTGTATTTGCCGGGTTTCGTCGGCCTGATCTTGACTGCCGCCGTTTTTTTCAGATCATCCGGTTTGCCGTCGAACGTCCCGCCCCAGTTGTAGCCAAAGGGGCTGTCTTCGGGTTTTGCGTTCTCGACCACAGCCTGGACATTCACTGTATCCCCTACCTTGAGTTTCTCCAATGTCGGCGGTGCAAGCGCGACCTTCGGCATGTCGGAGCCGTCGAGTTTCGGCCCGTTGTAAGGGCTTTTCCCGATCGAGCCGCTCACGACCAGTTGAAGCCCTGCAATAAGAGCCTTTGCTTCGTCCTGAGCCGCGCGCGCCTGAGCCTCGAGGTACACCCGGTCCTCGTTGGTCCAGCAGCCTCCGCCGCCGACGTTGTAGCCCAGTTCGATTCTCCTCTGCCCGCCGATCAGATAACCGCGGCCCTCGGCGCTCACCCCGTCTCCCCGGAAGCCCGCATCGCTCCACCCTCCCCCGGAGAATTTGACCGAGGTGTCCATGAAGTGACCTTTGAACTCGCCGATGGAAATGGCCCGTATCTGTGCCGTCTTGCCCCATGCTTTCGCAGTTTCAACCTGCCTGTTGAGCTCGGACAAGATCTCTGCCTCTGTCCTCGGGGCGAAAGGCGGGTCGATCTTGCCCCATACGTCAGAGTCCACATAGGCTTCCCACTTGCACTCGCCAGTGCCCTTTGACGAGGCCTTCTTGCGCTTCATGTGAAATCCCCGGTCTCCCCCATTGTCGTAGTTGCCGCCTTCCCAGATATCGGGGGCCGTGCCGGCAAAACTGAGTTTCGCCGAGTCGAGAGGGTCCGTCACCGCGGTGGACTGTCCGCTTTCCTTCTTGTCGTCTTTTTTGTCATCCTTTTTCTTCGGTCTCACGTTAATGCTTCTAGCCGCCAGATCGTGATCTTTCCCGTAAGGCCCGATCCAGGACAACCGGACAGACAGTGTCCCTTCCCCCTTCACTTCGATCTTTGCGTTCTGCCCTTTTTGTTCCAGGAGGGCCACTCCCCCGCTGGCGGTCCAGTACCAGAGGCTGTCTTGGGGTGCCTTGCCGCTCTTGACGCTGGCCGTTGCACTCGCGACGGAATCCTCCTCGGGAATATCCGGGGACAGCAGAATATTGACGTTTTCAGATTCCACAAGGACGCAGAACGGCGATTCACCTGTGCGACCCGGCTTGTCCTTGACAACGACCTTCCCCTGCAGCAGCGCATCTTTCTTGCCCGCCGTTTCCACGAGGCAATCGGCGGCATTTTTCTCGGCGCATCCCTGCCACTCATAAACAAGGGTTGCGCTGTCATCCAGTGTCGCAACATCCGATGTCAACCTGGACCCAGCGCCCTCCTGAACGGAGGAGTATACCGGGGTCACGATCACAGGCAGGGTCGCCGGGATCAATTGAGATTTTAACTCGGGCACCGGCAGGATTTCGAAATTTGCCCACAGGATCGGCTTTCCGCCGGTCTTCAGATATCCCTCCGTA
>DASRZY010000254.1:0-2178 GCA_035685905.1 Syntrophales bacterium | reverse complement strand
GGTAAGCCTCGATTCCCATCCCCTGGCTCACGTTCATCAGCTCCTCCCGTGTCACTTTGTCGGGGTCGGGGATGCATTCATGGCACGTGGCCGTCTCGACACCCTTGGCCTTGAGCTGCTTGGCGAACTCGTCCTCGACGTACCGTCTCAAGTCATCCTGCTTCGTCATGGCAACGACCATGATCTTCTTAAAGGCCGGCCCCTTGTAGGCCGAGTTCCTCCAGTTGTCCGTCACCTGCATGGGGGAGGAGGCGCAGGACATCGTCATCAGTGCTGCGAGGAAAAGCAGGAATCCCGACATTGTGATTCTCGTCGCGGCCATTTTCATCATGCCCATATTGATCTTCCTTTCGTTCTGAAGGGCGGTAACAAGCCCGGGTTTTTCTCAGGCCATATAGCCTTTTTCGGGCATCAGGCCATAACGCCGCAGGATATCGCCCGTGGCGGTGATGATGCCGGCGGGAATGCGGATGCAGCCATGGAGCATGGGGCCCGGTTTGTCTGCTGCCGCGGGCCCGAAGGCCATGAAGTGCTCGATCGCCTTGTTGGCGTTGGTGAAGGCATTGCCGCAGGGGATCTCCCCGACAAGGCCGAATACCTCCCCCACGGCCCCGGAGAGCGCCGTGGAGATCTTCGTCGCATCCGCGATCCTTCCCTCGCGGATCCCGTCGACGACAGCCTTGAGCCCGGCCGGAAAGCTGTTGGCCGTGCTCAGCAGAAACCCGTCGTAGGTCCCGCCTGCCGCTCTGAGCCACCGCGCATACTCCCCTTCGGCCCCCCGCACGAGGAACACGCCGCGCGCATCGACACCGGACAGGGCGATCCGGTCGGCGCCACTGGAATCCTTGAAGAGGATGAGGTTCGGGTAGGTTGCCGCAAGCCTCGCGAAGGTTTCAGGCGCCACCTCGTTTTCCGTGACCTGGGGCAGCTGGTAGAGGGCCACGGGGAGGCCCTTGTCCAGTATGATTTCCAGGGCCGCGCCGATGGCAGCCTGGTCGAGGTCCTTCCCGGCCGGCGGGCAGACGGTAAACCCGCTGACCCCGGCCGCGATGAGGGCTGCAAGGGGATCGGGCTTTCCGGTCAGCTTGAGCAGGATGTCGAGAAACATCTCGATGCTGCCGGTCACGTCGACCGTGTTCTTTCGGAGAGCCCCCAGCAGCAGCGATACACCTCGCTTCCGCGCCATGTCGACGGCAAACCGGACGACCGTCTCCGTCTGTGCGTCATCGAGGTCCCAGCCGTCGCCCGTGGACCCGGGGACGAGGTAGCCTTTCACGTGGGGCATCATCCACTCGAGGTGGGCCTGCATCCTGCGCAGATCGATCCGGCCGCCGGCGTCGAAGTGGGTGAGTGAGGGACACCAGAGTTGGGGGATCCCCCGGGGGAAGAGAAGCTCCTGCAGGTTTTTTCTTTTCGAGGCTGCGGTAGTCATGGTAATTTTATCCTGTGTTGTCGTTCAAAGCACTTACACGATACCCCAAAGCGGCGATTACGGCAATGACGGATCGCCACCCAGCATGCCGGGGGTCCGGCCGCTCCTGACGCGGAGGCAGCTCGCCGGCAGAAAAAGAAATATACCATGAGAAAAATTGCATTCGCCATCGGTTTGTGCCTGTTTGCGGCTGTTACTGCCGTTCATGCGGCGGATATCACCGATCTGCTCAAGGCGGTACCCGTCATCCCGGGCTCCGGGTCCTCGCAGGATTCAGGCACGGTTGCATCGGGCTTGAAGGAAGCCCTCTCCATCGGCACGAAGAACGCCGTGACGATGCTGTCGAAAACGAACGGCTACTTCGGGAACGAGGCCGTGAAGATCCTCCTGCCCGAGAACGTTCGCCGCATCGGAGATGTCTTGCGGGTGGCGGGCTATCAGAAGGAGGTGGACGCCTTTGTCCTCAGCATGAACCGGGCGGCGGAGAAGGCCGCGCCGAAAGCCGCCGACATCTTTGCGGGGGCGATCCGCCAGATGTCCATCGACGATGCGCACAGGATCCTGGGCGGCGGGAACACGGCGGCGACAGATTATTTCAAGAAGAAGACCTCGGCGAAGCTCTTCGAGGCCTTCAAGCCCGACATCTCGAAGAGCATGAACGAAGTGGGGGTGACAAAGTCCTACAAGGCCATGACGGACCGCTACACGAAGCTCATGCCCTTTGCACCGATGGAATCCCTGGACCT
>DASRZY010000253.1:0-6738 GCA_035685905.1 Syntrophales bacterium | reverse complement strand
GGCTTCTTCCAGGTCGATGACGGCAACGGGAAGACTCTCTACACCCGCTCGGGAAGCTGGAAGATCAGCAAGGACCTGAACCTCGTGAATTCCGAGGGCCTCAAGCTCACCCCCAATGTCAGCGTGCCCGCCGGGACGATTACGTTCACCATCGACGCCGGCGGCACCTGGACGGCCAAGGACAAGGCCGGGGCAACCCTCTCGTCGGGCCGTATCGAACTGGCCAAGTTCGCCAACCCCGCGGGGCTGACCAACATGGGACGCAACCTCTACGCCAAGACGGACGGTTCCGGCGATCCCACGACAGGAAACCCCGACACGGAAGGCTACGGGACCATCTCCCAGACCTTCCTCGAAATGTCCAACGTCAATGTCGTCGATGAAATGGTCCAGATGATTGTCGGCCAGCGGGCCTACGAGATCAATTCCAAGGCCATCCAGACGGCCGACAACATGCTTCAAATGATCAACAACCTCAAGAGGTAATGCGCGATGAAACGGACTGCCGTTCTATACTGCCTGGCGGCGATGATGATCCTCCTGATTCTCACGCCTGTTTGCGGTGCGGCGGGGATGGGTGAAAAGGAGATCAAGGACGCCGTGAAGAGCCATGTCGAGGAGAACGCACCCTGGCCGAAAGACCGGATCCGTGTCGAATTCCTCGCTGCCATCCCCGAAACGGCCATCCCGGCCGGGTCTTTGACCTGCCAAGTCCGCAGCCGGGCCGGAGAGACCTACATCGGCCGCACCTCGTTCGTGGTCCGCTTCTGCAAGGGCGACACGTTCATCCGCGAGGAGACGGTTCGGGTCAGGATCGAGGTCCTCACGGAGGTCATCGTCAGCACCGGCAGCATCGCCCGTGATGCCAAAATCGATCCCAGCGATGTCATGGTGAAGAAAAAATGGCTGGATACGGCCAACTCGGGAGCCCTGTCGGATGTCAACGAAGTCGAGGGCAAGAAGGCCGCGACGCGGATCAATGCCGGCACCGAGATCACGAAACACATGCTGCGGTCGGTGCCCGTCGTGAAGAAAGGGGAGGTGGTTCGCATCGTCCTGGAGAGCGGGCCCATGATGATTTCGGCGATGGGTCTATGCGAGGAGGACGGCGGCCAGGGAGACCTCATCCGCGTGCAGAACTCGTCATCGAAGAAGACCGTCTTTGCCCGGGTTATGGGGGCCTCTCTGGTGAAAGTGGATTTCTAAAAGGATGGTTTCCGTTATGAGAAGATACAAAAGTGCTCTGATGCTTGCGATGATCCTCCTGCTCACCGGCTGCCTGTCCACGAGCTACGACGCCGCCATGAAACGGGAGCCCATCATTCTCCCCCCGCTGCCTCCGGAGGTGAAGGCAACGCCGTCGCCCGGGTCCATCTGGGCAGGTGCAACCACGGGCAACCTGATGTTCACCGATCAAAAGGCCCGATACGTAAATGACATCGTGACGATCGTCATCGATGAGAACTCCGCGGGGGCAAACAATGCCAACACGGATGTGAAACGCGACGCGACCACGGCGGCCGGGTTCACGGGTTTCATCCAGACCAACCCGGATGTGAATTTGACGTCCGGCTATTCCGTCGGAGGCACGTCACAAAACCAGCTGAAAGGCGAGGGAAAGACCAATCGCGACGGCACCCTCAAGGGGAGGGTCAGCGCCCGGGTCGTGAGGGTGCTCCCCAACGGCAACCTCATCATCGAGGGCCGGCGCATGCTGACGGTCAATGCCGAGGACCAGTTCATGGTGATCACCGGCCTGATCCGCCCCGAGGACATTACGACGGATAACCTGATCTTCTCGCAGTACATCGCCGATGCGCGGATCGTCTATGCCGGCAAGGGCGTCGTGGATGACAAGATGCGTCCGGGATGGGGCACAAGGGTCCTGGACTGGGTGTGGCCTTTCTAGGATCGAGGTCCGAGGATCGAGGACCGAGGTTCGAGGTTCGAGGGAAAAAGGCAGAGAAATTGCAAGGATAAGAAATTGACGGTGGGGATGAAGATGAGCCTGAAACGCATGCATAAGGGAATATTGACGGGGGTCTCGATGGTTCTGATGGCCGCACTGCTGCTGCCCTCGGCAGCCGGGGCGGCGCGGATCAAGGACATCGCCTCGATCGGCGGGATCCGGGACAACCAACTCGTCGGTTACGGCCTCGTCGTGGGCCTCATGAATTCGGGCGACAGCATCAAGAACGGGTTCACCAAGGAGACCCTGTCCAACATGCTCTCGCGGCAGGGCCTGGCCATGCGCGACAAGGACCTCAAGTCAAACAACATTGCCGCCGTCATGGTGACGGCCGTGCTGCCTCCCTTTGCCAAGACGGGCGCCAAACTCGACGTGATGGTTTCATCGCTCGGGGATGCCAAGAGCCTGCTCGGCGGCACGCTCCTCATGACGCCGCTTCGAGGCGCCAACGACGAGATCTACGCTGTGGCACAGGGCGCCGTGACGATAGGCGGCTTCCTGGCCGGCGGAAATTCGAACTCGGGAAGCGCCGTTGGGAAGAACCACACCACCGTCGGCTACATCACCAACGGGGCCCTCATCGAGAAGGAGCTCCGGTACGACTTCGAGAAAACGCGCCAGCTCACGGTGAATCTCTTCCAGCCCGATTTCACGACGCTCAACCGGCTGGCCTCGACGGTCAACTCGCGAATCGGCGACGTCGACGTGAAGCTTGTCGACTCGGGCTCTGCCCTGGTCACCGTCAAGGATTCGTACAAGGGCAGCATCGTCAGCCTGCTTTCAGCCCTCGAGAATCTTGACGTCTCCGTTGACACGCCTGCAATCGTTGTCATGAACGAGAAGACCGGGACGGTCGTCATGGGAGAAAACGTAAGGATTTCAACCATTGCCGTGGCCCACGGGAACCTCAGTTTCCAGATCAAGGAGGATTACAACGTATCGCAGCCACTGCCTTATGCCCCGCGCGGTACCGGGCAAGCGCCTGTCGAAGCGGGACGGGGCGTCACCATGGGCTCCGGCGGGCAGACCGTCGTCACGCCGAGCACGCAGATCAATGTCGCCGAGGAGAAGAAATCGCTTACGGTCATGGCACGGGGGATCACCATCCAGGACGTGGTCCGGGGCCTCAATGCCATGGGTGTCACTCCCAGGGACCTCATCCAGATCCTGCAGACCATCAAGGCCGCAGGGGCCCTTCAGGCCGACCTGAAGATCATGTAGGAGATTGCTATGGGCGACGTTCTGAATATCCCCCCGCTTGCGGCCCAGGACCTGGCCAAGATGTCGGCACGGGCCGATGCCGCGAGCCCCGAGGAAGCGGACAAAGACCGGAAACTGAGGAAGGCCTGCGCAGATTTTGAAGCAATATTCATCAGTTACATTTTCCAAACGATGCGCAAGGCCGTCCCCGAGAACAGCTACATGGGCAAAATGCCGGGGAAAGACACCTATACAATGATGATGGACCACAAGCTCTCCGAGGATTTGGCCCGCAAGGGGGGCGGCATCGGTCTTCAGAAGGTCCTCTATGAACAGATGAAGCGAATCCCGCTCAAGGCGCCTCAGTTGGAGGGCGATGGGGTTGACACCGCCCCCGCCACGAAAAAAGCATTAAAGGTCGATTAGAGTTTTGCCGATAAGTGTGTTAAGATTCCGACAGAGGAGTACGAAATGAAGATTTCCAACGTTGACGATGCCAGTCTGCAGATGATCCAGCAGTACCAGAAGGCCGACAGGGCCGACAAGGTCGAGGATCGGGCATCGGAGAAGGCAGCCGCCGCAAATCTCGTACCCGAGGAAAAAGTGAATCTTTCCACCACGGCAAAAGACGTTCAGAACCTGAGTAATGCCATCTCGAAGCTTCCCGATGTCCGGGAAGAGAAAGTCCAGGCGCTGAAGGACCAGATCGAGAAAGGCACATACAAGGTCGACGCGGAGAAAACAGCCGAGAAAATGGTGGGAGAGTCACTCCTCGACTTCTTTGCCTGATCACAGGCATCCCTGACTCACACCCGCCGGAGTTTCACCGGCAATTTCTTCCGCGAACAGAGCCGCAGCGATGCGGCATGACACCGGATGCTGCGGGCGCCCCTCGAGGGGCGCCTGTGCAAGCCTGCCCGATGCCACCAAGGGGGTTGTCTCCCCTGCGGCGGGATCGATGACGAAGGGTGAGCCATGTTGAATCAAAATGTGAACATCGCGCCGGACCTGGCAGTCGAAGGGACCCTCGGGTCGCTCATCGACGGTCTGGCAGACGTCTTGCAGAAGGAAGTCGAGGTCTACGGCGAGCTTCGGGAAGCGGTCGTGCAGGAGCGGGAGGTCATCATGAAGCCCTCCCCGGAGGCGCTGCATGAAAGCAACACCCGGAAGGAAACCTGCGTGCTCAAGACGCGGCTTCTCGAGGAGGTGCGCTCGAGCCTGACGGGCCGGATCGCCTCCCATCTCGGCATCGACGAGGGGGGGGTGACCCTGACGGGCCTGCTGTCCCATGCCTCCCCGCAGCAGCGATCGCGGCTGGGGGAATACCAGCGCATCCTGCGCGCCCTCGTGACGGAGATCGCGGGGATGAACAGCCGCAACGGGCTTCTCATCGATTCATCAATCCGGTTCAGCGAAAACGCCATGGATTTCCTTGCCGGCCTGATGTCCGGCGGGTCCGTCTACGCCGAGTCGGGCCGTTTGAGGACCAGCGGCCTCAACGGGCGGATCTGTTCGGAACGGGGGTAGGATCATGTCGGGGATCGGATTCATCACGAAGGGGAGCGGAAAAATTTTCCGAAATCAATGCCCGGATTGAGAACATCAATGAAAACGACAAAAGCCGGGTCACGTTTTCGCTTTTCCACATTGGATATACGATGAACGATATCAACGGCATGGCTTCATCACGAAAAAACTGCGACCCGGGCGTAGCGTTGAAGGCCGGACATTTGCAGTGTCAACTGACATCTCAAGAGAGGTGATATTCGTATATGTCTATCAGCAGCCTTTTGATCACGGCTCGGGACACCCTTTTGTCGAACCAGATGGCCATCGACATCACCAGCTCCAACGTGGCCAATATGGATACGCCCGGCTATACACGTCAGAAGGCGGTCATGCGATCCACCGGTGGCGTGAACGCGGGCAGTGCCAACACTCAGCTCAGCGTCACCGTCGACGGGATCGATCGCATCTATGACCGATATATCGAATCGCAACTCGGTGAGCAACGTCAGAACAGCGGCTACAGCGACACCCTGCTGCAGGGACTCAATAACATCCAGCTCATCCTGGACGACAGCCAGGGAGGCGGCCTCAACGATCAGTTGAATAAGTTCTGGAGCGCCTGGGACACCCTGTCCAGCAACCCGGACGGGATCGTGGAAAGAAGCACCCTCGTCTCCACCGCACAAGACCTTTGCGGCACCATCGCCTCCTACAAGAGCAATCTCGACTCCGTCAGTACGGATATGAACCACAGCATCAGCGATACCGTAGCGCAGATCAACGATAAAATCAAAGACATCGCCCAGCTGAACGCACAGATTGTGGGCATGGCGGGAAGCAAGGGGGAAAAGAACGCCCTGTTTGACGCACAGGCCCAGGCGCTGAAGGAACTGCGCAGCATGGTCAATATCAGTTCGATCGATAACGCCGACGGCTCCATCAATGTCTACCTTTCAAACGGCGATCCGCTGGTCCAGGGCATGGAAAACCATTCCCTCACGGTTTCCCTGGGTGCAAACGCCCAGAGCGAGGTTTACTCCGACAACCCGACCCATGCGCTGGCGCCGATCAACGATTGCCTGATCAGCGGCAAACTGGGCGCCTACATCGAGTTGCAGGGCAACACGATTCCCGCGTACATCAATGATCTAAACGAAGTTGCGAGCACCCTTGCGACCCGTGTAAACACGCTGCACCGCGACGGCTTCGATACCTATAAAAACACGGGGCTCGATTTCTTCACAGTCAATCCGGCCCATCCAGCCGCCACCATCTCGGTGAATGCCGCGATCGTCGCCGATACCAACCGGATCGCCGCCTCCGCGTCGGTCACCCAGGATGGCGAGATGGCAAGCCGGATCGCCGCCATCCGGGACGAGACCAACATGAGCGGCAACACGGCGACCCTGAACAGCTTCATCTCCGAGGTAGTCGGGCAAATCGGGCGGCAAGTGGCCAGCGCCAAGACGGACAGCGAACATCAGACAACCCTGTTGAACAACCTGAGCAACCAGAGGGACTCCATTTCCGGCGTGTCCATCGACGAGGAGATGATCAACCTGATTCAATACCAGATGGGCTACAACGCGGCGGGCAGGATCGTCAAGACGACGAATGACATGCTGGACACCCTGATGGGTCTTTTGACGTAGGGAGGCGGCCATGCGAATCACGGATACCATGAGGTTCAACACAATGGTGAACAACCTCAACCATGCGCAATCCGACTACAGTGAAATCTCGGAGCAGATTGCGTCCCAGAAAAAAGTCAACCGGGCCTCGGACGATCCGGTCGCAGCGACCCGGATCCTCAATATCCAGCGGAACAGAGCCGCAAATGCACAGTACCTGCAGAATATGCAGACCAGCAGTTCCTGGATCTCGGCGACGGACACCACCCTGACCAGTGCATATGACATGCTCAAAACGGCCACAGGGATCGCGCTGGGAGCCGCGGGCTCCGATACGGCAGCCAGGCAGTACGCGGCAGCGAATATCCAGGACATCATCGATTCCATGCGGAGCCTGGCCAATACCAAGTGGGGGGACCGCTACCTGTT
>DASRZY010000252.1:0-36697 GCA_035685905.1 Syntrophales bacterium | reverse complement strand
ACGGCCATGTTACAGATTCAACGTCTCCCCGAAGACGTAGTTGTCGATGAGCCTTGCCAGGCCGACACGGACGGCCAGCGCCATGACGGATTCCCCATCCATCCTGGCCACGTTCTTCATCGTTGTCGTGTCGCAGATTTTCACGTAATCAATCTTCGCATGGGGATGGCCGCCGATGAAGCGGCTGACGGCATCGATGATCGCGGCCGCATCCCTTTCTCCCTTTTCGTACATCCCCTTGGCCATCTTCAAACCCCGGCTGAGGCTCAGGGCCGACTCCCGTTCATCGGGTTTCAGGTAGATGTTCCGGGAACTCATGGCGAGCCCGTCGGGCTCCCGCACCGTGTCCAGACCAAAGATCTCCAGATCCATGTTCAGATCGGTGACCATCCTCTTGATGACGACGAGTTGCTGGTAGTCCTTTTTCCCAAAGACTGCCACGTGGGGCTTTACCAGGTTGAAGAGCTTCGCGCAGACAGTGGCTACGCCGCGGAAGTGTCCGGGCCTGGAGAGACCGCAGAGGTTCTGCGTGACCTCCCCCAGGTCCACGTAGGTCTGGTAGTTCGGCGGGTACATCTCGTCGTTGGACGGGAAGTAGATCGCATCCACACCCACCCCCTGGCAGTTCCTGTAATCCATGTCGAAGTCCCGGGGATACTTGGCCAGATCCTCCGTCGGCCCGAACTGGGTCGGGTTGACGTAGATACTCGTCACGAGGCAATCTCCGAGCTTTCGGCCCTCCTCCATGAGGCGCAGATGGCCCCGGTGGAGATAGCCCATCGTCGGGACGAAGGCAATTTTCTTTCCCGTCACCCTCAGGGACTCGGAGTACTGCTGCATCTCCTTTGCTTTTTCGATGACGATCATGGACCCTGCCCCCGGAATAAAAAAGCCTCACCGCGACGGACGGGAGGCTGTTGACAACAAAATAATTCTCGGTCGTTACCTCTCCGTCCCAGTCCCCAGTGGGGATCCAAGCGGTGCGGCCCCCTCATACCAGAAGGCCGGCAAGGTGTCAAGGATTTTATGCCCTGCCGAGAAGATTGCTCAGGGCGGCAAACTCCTTGACAGAGAGCGTCTCGGCGCGTCGGGCCCCGTCAATGCCGAGGGTTGCGAGGGCAGAGTCGATCCGGGCGCCCGTGAGGCCAAGCTGTGGCGATTTGAGATTGTTCAGGAGTGTCTTTCGGCGCTTCGAGAAGGAGGCCCGCACAAGGCGATGGAAGTAATCGGCATCGTCGACCCTGCACAGGGGCTCGCTCCGGACATCGAGCCGGAGGATCCTCGATTCCACGTCGGGGCGCGGTTGAAAACAACTGGCGGCCACCCTGCTCTCCAGGGTCGGCTCCGTGTAGAGGGCGACATAGACGGACAGCGGGCCGTAATCCTTCGTGCCCGGGGACGCCGCAAGCCTCTCGGCAACCTCACGCTGAAGCATGAGGACAATCCGGCCTATGGAGTGACGGTACTCGAGCAGCCTGAGCAAGATCTGACTCGAGATGTTGTAGGGAACGTTTCCGATGACTTTCAGCTTTTCCTGCCCGCTCTCCGGAGCAACGCCCGAGAAGTCGAACCGGAGCACATCCATATGAATGATTTCGACGTTGCCGCGATCCCCGAGCTCTTTCCGGAGCAGATCCACAAGCAGTCGATCCACTTCCAGCGCAATGACGCGGCGAGCCCTGCTTGCGATCATGTCTGTCAGGACCCCGATGCCTGCGCCAATCTCGACGACGGTGTCCGTGTCGCGCACATCGGCGATTCGGACGATCTTTTCCAGGATGTTCCGATCGCACAGGAAGCACTGGCCGAGCCGCTTGAGCGGCCGGATCCCGTATTTACGGAGAAGGCTCGACGGGCTCGACATTGCGGTTTCTCAACTTTACAACGGCATGATAGGTGATGAAGTACGATGGAACGGTGAATATCAAAGCCAGCAGGAACCCGCCAAGCATCAGCGGGCAAACGATGTGCCACCCGATTTCGAGGAGCGAGCGGACATCATAGCTGGTGACGTGGAAGGGGTTGTCGGATACGCCCAGGACGATCCGGCCGATCTCGTATTCCGACAGGTACAAAAAGGGGATGGTCAGCGGGTTCGAAACGATCGTGGCAGACAGCATGGCCGCGGTGATGTTCTGCCGGAAGAGCAGGCAGATGACCATGATGAGCGCCGTGTGAAAAGGAATGGTCGGCGACACCCCGATGAATACGCCCAGGGCCATGGCGCGGGCGATCTCCTCCGGTCTGCCGTTCAGGCTCAGGAACCGGTTGTAGAATTCGTTAATGCGTTTCTTGATTTTCATGAATGTCCCGTGGTCGAGATTCCTGAAAGGGGGCGATCCTGCATTGCCGGGGGTCACAGAAAGGTCGTTTCCTCTCATCCCTTCACCCGCGCAATTTGCCTTTTACAGGTTGTCGATGGGCCACCGTGAGAGGGCATTCAGATCGAAGGGGTCCCTCCTGCCGCGCTGGAGGAAATGATGACCCACGACGGCAATCATGGCGGCATTGTCCGTACAGAATACGGGCGGGGGGATGAAAACCTGGATTCCCTTCTTATCCGCATCCTCGCGAAACCGCGTCCTCAGCCGGCTGTTGGCGGCCACGCCGCCGACGACGGCCACGCGGCCGATTGCATGCATCTCGGCTGCGCGCAGTGTTTTTTCGACCAGGACGTCCACGATGGCCTCCTGATAGCTTGCGACGATATCGGGAATCTCCGCATCCGTCGGAGGCCTCACGAGTTTCTTCGTATAGGTGAGCAGCGCCGTTTTCACGCCGCTGAAACTGAACTCCAGGCTGTCCTTCATGGATCTCGGGAAGCTCACCGCCGACGCGTCTCCCGTCCTGGCCAGACGGTCGATGACGACCCCCCCGGGATAGCCGATGTTCAGGAGTTTTGCCGCCTTGTCGAAGGCCTCTCCTGCTGCGTCGTCCCGGGTCTGCCCCACGAGACGCATCCGCTCAAAATCGTGAACGACGTAGATGTTCGTGTGGCCGCCCGACACGACAAGGGCGACAAAGGGAAACGACGGCTTGTCGTCGGCGAGGAAGGCCGAAGCAATGTGCCCTTCCAGATGATTGACGCCGACGAAAGGGATGTCTCGCGCCATGGCCAGCGCCTTGGCGATGGAGAGTCCGACCAGCAGGGAACCGACCAGGCCCGGGCCCCTCGTGACGGCAATTCCCTGTATCTCTTCCAGGGTCACCCCGGCCTTTTCAAGGGCTTCGAGGATGACGGGGACGATGACCTCGACATGCTTCCGGGATGCGATCTCGGGGACAACGCCGCCGTATTTTTCGTGAATCCGGATCTGTGAGGCGATGACGTTCGAAAGAAGGTTCTGTCCGTCCTGCAGAACGGCCGCTGCCGTTTCATCGCAGGAGGACTCGATGGCCAGTACAAGCATAGCGGGATTCTTTATCACATTTCCCCTTTGATTTAAAGCCCGAAACGCGTATATAGGGGGCACGAAAGGCAGTCACAACGATGGAAATCAGAACGGACTTTCTCGTCATCGGAAGCGGGCTTGCAGGCCTGAGTTTTGCCATCAAGGCCTCCCGGTTCGGCTCTGTGGCCATCATCACGAAGAAAAGCACCATGGAGTCGTCGACCAACTATGCCCAGGGAGGCATTGCCGCCGTCATGGACGACGAGGACAGCTTTGAGCTCCACATCGGGGACACGCTGAAAGCGGGAGCGGGTCTTTGCCACGAGGATGTGGTTCGCTACGTCGTGAGCGAGGGGCCCGAGCGCATTGCCGAGCTCATTGAATGGGGAGTGGAGTTTTCGCGGAAATCCGGTCTGGGCTCCCCTTTCGATCTCGGGAAGGAAGGGGGCCATTCCATGAGGAGGGTCCTTCACGCGGCCGACTCCACCGGCAGGGAGATCGAACGGGCCCTCATCGACAAGGCGCACTCCCTGGAGAATGTGCAGATCTACGAAAATTTCCTCGCCATCGACCTCATCCGCGAATCGAAGGTCCTGGGCAAGAAGTCTCTTTCCGGCGAGGAGCAGGACCGCTGCCTGGGGGCCTACGTCTTCGACATCGACAACGACCAGATCTACACGTTCCGGGCCCGATTTACCCTTCTGGCCACGGGAGGGACGGGCAAGGTCTACCTCATCACGACAAATCCCGACATTGCCACGGGCGACGGCATCGCCATGGCCTGGCGCGCCGGCGCGCTCATCGCCAACATGGAATTCATCCAGTTCCACCCGACCTGCCTCTTCCACCCCGACGCGAAGGCCTTCCTGATCAGCGAGGCCGTACGCGGCGAGGGTGGCGTCCTGAAACTCAAGAGCGGCGCCACGTTCATGGAGAAGTACCATCCCTCCAAGAGCCTTGCCCCGAGGGACATCGTGGCCAGAGCCATCGACATCGAGCTGAAAAAATCCGGTGACGATTGCGTGGTTCTCGACATCAGCCACCGGGACCGTGATTATCTGATGGCCCGATTCCCCACCATCTACAACCGCTGCCTCCGTTACGGCATCGACATGGCCAGGGACCCGATTCCCGTCGTCCCGGCGGCTCATTACCTCTGCGGGGGCGTCGTGGTGAACGGCAACGGCGAGACCAGCATCGACCGGCTCTTTGCCGCGGGCGAAGTGGCCTGCACGGGCCTGCACGGGGCCAACCGTCTGGCAAGCAACTCCCTGCTGGAATGCGTTGTCTTCTCGCACAGGGTTTGCGAGCGGATCCGGCAGCGCATGGGCGAGGAGACCGCGGAGGACCTGCCGATTCCCCCCTGGCAGTCGGGGAGCGCCACGGAGAGCGATGAATCCATCGTCATCGAACACAATTGGGACGAGATCCGGCGCTGCATGTGGAACTACGTGGGAATTGTGAGATCCAACAAACGGCTGGAGCGGGCCCAGAAGAGGATGGAGCTCATCAGCCAGGAAATCCATGATTACTACTGGAGCTTCAAGATCTCCCGCGACCTGCTCGAACTGCGCAACATCGCCGTTGTGGCCAACCTGATCGTCGCCTGCGCCATGATGCGCAAGGAAAGCCGGGGGCTGCATTTCAACCTGGATTATCCCGACCGGGACGACCGGTACTGGCAGCGGGACTCGGTTGTCAGACGGTGAATTGATCCTGCCTTGAGGCTTGCGGCTTGAGCCTTGCGGCTCTATTGATCACCACTCCAGCTCCACCTTGGCCAGGACGCTGGTGAAGATGACCCGGATCGGTTCCGGCTTCCCGCCCGTTGCTGTCCCGGCGGTTGCCGCAGGGAACCTCAGGGAGTAAAATTTGCCGTGGTAGCGGTTCACATAGGGGAAGAACTGCTCGATGACGGGTGTGACTTTCGTGATCTCTCTCAGGTCGGACGGCTGCACCAGCTTGCCGTTCGCGTCGACAAGATAGATCTTCCACGTCGAGTTTGCCTTTGCAAAATCATTGTTGTCCCGGTCCGGGACGAAGGCGTAAAAATAGAACTCCAGGAATTCGGCACCGGCCCGGGACTGCGGGTCCGGGACCGTGTTTGCCCCGGCTGCGCCCGGGTCGTAGATCCTGGCATATTCCTTCCGGTAGGCCTCGATGAATTCAGGGCTCCGGAGTGTCGCGGCGATGCGGGCTTTCGTTTCGAATTCGGAGTACACGATCCGGTCGCGCGTCCAGTGGTTGAGCGTCTCGAGGTATGCCTTCGAGGGAATCCCCTCGTCGCGGGCCATGCTCGCGTAATCCGAAACGGTTGAGCACCCGGCCGTTGAGAAAAGCGTGAGCAGGATCAGGCCGCATATCAGGCGCTTCATTTTTTCCCCCCGAAGGTTCTCTTGAAGATGTAGTCCACATTCCCGAGGAAATTTTCCAGCCGGAAGACCGATTCAATTTCTTTTGAATCGAGACACGACTTCACCCGCCCGTCGGACAGCAGCAGTTCCTTGAATTCGATACCGTCCTTCCAGGATCGCATGGCGTTCTCCTGGACGACGGCGTAGGCCTGCTCTCTCGTCATTCCCTTTTCGGCCAGCTTGAGCAGAACCATTTGCGAGAAGATCACGCCGTGGGTGAGGTTGAGGTTCTCGATCATGCGCTCGGGATACACGACGAGTTCATCGATGAGCCGCGTGAAGCGGCTCAGCATGAAGTCCAGCAGGATCGTCGCGTCGGGGCCGATGATGCGCTCGACGGAAGAGTGGCTGATATCCCGTTCGTGCCAGAGGGCCACGTTTTCCATGGCCGCCAGGGCATACCCCCGCATGAGCCGTGCAAGTCCCGAAATATTTTCCGACAGCACGGGGTTGCGCTTGTGTGGCATGGCCGAGGAGCCCTTCTGTCCGGGTGAGAAGTACTCTTCCGCCTCGCGAACTTCGGTGCGCTGCAGGTGACGGATCTCCGTGGCGAATTTCTCCAGGGACGATGCGATGACGGCAAGCGTCGAGAAATATTCCGCGTGGCGGTCCCGCTGGACGATCTGGGTGGCCACCTTCTCCGGGCTGAGGTCGAGCTTGCGGCAAACGTATTCCTCGATGGAGGGGTCGATGAAGGCAAACGTCCCCACGGCCCCCGATATCTTCCCACAGGCGATTGCATCCTTCGCATGGAGGAGCCTCTCGCGGTTCCTCGCCATCTCCTCGTACCACATGGCCATCTTCAGCCCGAAGGTGACCGGTTCGGCATGAATGCCGTGGGTCCGCCCGATCATGAGGGTCATCTTGTGCCGGACGGCCTTTTTTTTCAAGACGGCCAGCAGTTTGTCGACGTCGCCCAGGAGGATCTCCGAGGCCTCCTTCAGGAGCGCAGCCAGGGACGTGTCGAGGATGTCCGACGACGTGAGCCCCATGTGGATGAAGCGCGAGTCGGGCCCCACGAATTCGGCCACGCTGGTCAGGAAGGCAATGACGTCGTGTTTCACCGTGAGCTCGATTTCGTCGATGCGGGCGATGTCGAAACGGGCTTTTGCCTTGATCGTCCTGAGCGCCGCCCGGGGGATGTCGCCTTTCTTGGCCAGGGCCTCGCAGACAAGGATCTCGATGTCAAGCCACTTCTGGAAGCGGTTCTGGGCGCTCCAGACGGATTCCATTTCCTTGCGTGAATATCTGGGGATCATGATGCCTCGATGCGTGTTGATCTGGGTTGAAATTGTCGGGGAATACTACCACGGCGAGATGATATGAATCCAGATGTTTCTCTTTAACGGGGTGGCCGGTCCGCGTCCTGTCCCTGCAGATGTCCCGCCAGTACCCGCAGAACGTCATCCCGGTTTTTATAGAGGAGGGTTTTCCATCCCCTTGACTCGGCGCGGCCGACATGACCGGGATTGTCATCGATGAAAAGAACCTCCTGCCCTTCCCGCTTCAGGAGCTTCAAGACATCGTCGAAGTGCGTGGGGTCGTGCTTGCTCTTTCCCATGTGGTAACTGTTGAAGACAAAATGGAAGCAACCGTAGAAACCAAACCGGATGTCGAGTTCATCGAGCCAGTTTGTCTGATCGCTCAGGATGCCCACGGTGAACCCTCGGTCTTTGAGCTTCTTCACCTGTTCCAGCATCCATGGACGCAGAGCGAAACGGTCCAGGATCTCCCGTCGCAGTTCCTCATCGGTTCCCCGGACGCCTGCCCCGATTCGCAGTGCATCCCACCAGCGGGCCTCTCTCGCCCTTCCCGTGACATACCCTGTTTCGATGACCAGTTCGTGGCCCTTCCGGATAACGCTCTCTTCGGGCAACCCGCTGATCTTCCCGATGGCTGCAAGACCGTTCCGAAACCCCTCGGCGGCCAGGACCCCGCCAAAATCGAAGAGAACCGTGTCGATGCTCCTTTGATCCGATGCAGAAGTCATGGGCCGTTCCTGTTGGCTGCAGCGTGGCGCCGCTCTATTGCGGCAAGCCAGAAAAAAAGCCCGGAGGTTTCCGGGCTTTGTATTTCTGGTGGCGGCGCAGGGACTTGAACCCCGGACACTGCGGATATGAGCCGCATGCTCTAACCGACTGAGCTACGCCGCCGAAAAAGAAAAAATCTATTAACTTAATTTTATTGAATTGTCAAGTTTCCCGCCTTGCGCCTTTCGGTCAGGGTTGCGGCGCCGGCTGCGCCAGCTTGTACGCGACGATGCAGCTGTTTGTCCGGAGTGTTGGACCGACCGACAGCACCAGGGCGATCACGATTTCATCCTGCCCGTCGTTGTCGACGTCCGCGATCTGGAAATCTGCCGCGTAGCCGTTGATCTTTCGCGACCGCCAGAGTTCGGCCAGCCCGAGGCCGTCCCACTCGAAGGCGTAGACTTCGGCTCCCGTAAAGAGCGGGGCATTCTTCATGACCCGGCCCGTCGCGGAAATGCCTCTTACAAGGATCACTTCCTTTTTGCCGTCTTTATTGAGGTCATAGGTCAGGATTCTCATGTTGAAGAATGTCAGATCGGCCTGGTCGATCAAATTTCGCGTTCCGGTAGCGAATTCCGGTTTCAGGGCGTTATTGCTTCCCCCGTACATTTCATCGCTTCGCCAGATCAATTCTTTCGTCGGACCCATGAATTGGGTCAGGTTGGCAAGCAGCTTGTCCGTCTTTTCGTAGATGCGCAGATAGTCCAGTGAATCGTATGTGATCACACGCTCCACGGTGGAGTCAATGGCATCCAGTGTGAGGCCGTATACGGGCAAGCCCTGGGGAATATGGGCCCTTTCCCGTTCCACGTACTTCCCGTTTTCCCAGCTCATGATATAGATGGGGTTGATGAAGAACTGGTTCTGGTTGGGGGACAGTTCCTGCCCCAGCAGCCTCGGCGTACCCGTCGTGTTGATCACGCGGAACAGATAGGGCACCTTGCTGGCAATCACCTCGTAGTTTCCGTTGCGGTATTCGATCACGAACGATTCCACTGTCGTTCGGTTGATGCTGGAAACGAAGATCTGGGGGATGCCGTCGCCGTTGATGTCCGCAACGTCGACCCCGTAGTAGGTCTCGTACTCTTTGCCCTGAATTTTTTTCAGTATTTTTAACTCATTGGCCGTCTTCTGATAGATGTACACATTGTTGTTGTCGATGACCACGATCTCATTGAGGCCGTCGCCATTGACATCCCCGATGGCTATTCCCTTGAACTCGGTCCCGTACTTCGGGCTCATCCAGAACCCCTTCTTGTCGAAGGGTTGCGATCCGGTGATGAAATCCGGGTTGATGATCCCCGTGTAGGTTGTCTTTCCCTTCCTCATGCCCGAGACGATTTCCGTCTCCTGGGATTTTGCCGGTGCTCCCGCAGCTCCCGCCGCGACAACCGATGTGCCCGCCGCTGCTGCGGCTGCGGGCGCTGCCGGTGCTGGCGTCGCGGGCGCCGATGGCGCCGCCACGGCTTCCCCCGTCACGTAGGACCGGATTCTCTGGGAAAAGTCACTGATCTTGGGGATCACCTCGTTCATCCCCTTTGTCTGATCGAAGAGGGTAACGGGGGACTGGTTCGAGGCCACATCGAGCAGTTTCCCGTCGAGGCTGATGCTGTCGCCGATCTTGGTGAGGCTTCCCCAGACGACGAAATCGGCCTTGAGACGCTTGCCGGTGGCTGAAACGTCTGCCTGTGTGAGATCCTTTTTCTGCTTGTCCATGGCATCCAGGACACTGGACTTGCTCAGGACTTCCGTCTTCCCCGCGACAGTAACCCGGGAGATGAGCATGTCCCATATCCCGTCGCGTATGTAGTTGATGTTTTCATTGCTGTTCACGGCAAAAGGCAGGATGGCGATCGTCTTTGCCTGTTGAGCTCCCGGGGAGGAGATCGTCGCCATGACCAGCAGGATCCCCAGGGCAGTGATAATCGATTTCTTCATTACTTGTCTCCTCGACAACGTGTTGACTGGGAATGTCTCTTAGCACCGAATTCCGAATGATTCAAGGCTCTTTTGTACTAACGCCCGACTCCCGTCAGGGTTGACCGAATCGTCTCCTCAGCGCAGTCTTCATCTTGGCGGCCTTCTCGAACACGGCCGGGTAGCGTCTTTTCAACTCTGCGATAAGACTCCTGAATACAGGTACTTCCGGCGCCAGCACGGACAGGGCGATGATGATGAACAGAATTCCCTGCAGGAACGGGAGAAACAGGCCGACGATTCCGAGAAGAAGGAGGGGCCAGCCCACGATATGCCGCCAGGCCCTCCTGCCCGGCCCGTCTTCACGACCTTCAGAGCTTCGTTTCATGAGCGTTCATTTAACTATCAAATCGAAAAAAAAGCTATTAAAACAGCCCGCATATTTGTTATCCATTCCCTGATGGAAAAGAGAGAAATCTCTCTTTTTCTGATTCCACTCAGAGAGCCGCAACAGCACCGATGAGCCAATTTCCAAAGGAATGCCTTCCGTTGGCATCATTCAGACCGGGATTTCCCATCAGAAACGCCCACGTCCAGACAATCCTTGCCAGCCTGAAGATCCGCGCCATGGGGAGAAACCCCCTGCGAGGACGATCGGAGAAGATTCTTGTCGACGCCGGGAGAGGCATCAGGCTCCTGGGCTACCGGACCCTGCAGCCGCAGGGCCGCAGCCTCGGTCTCGTCATCCTGATTCACGGTTGGGAAGGAAGCTCTGATTCCACCTACATGCTGAAGACGGGAAGCCGGCTGTACCGCAGCGGTTATGACGTCTTTCGCCTCAATCTCCGTGATCACGGCGAGAGCCATTCCCTCAACGCAGGGGTGTTTCACAGCGGCAGGATCGAAGAGGTCTTCTCGGCCGTATTGAACATCGCCGCCTCTGCGGGCGGCAAGCCCTGCCATCTGGTCGGATTTTCCCTTGGAGGCAATTTTGGCATCCGGGTTGCCCTGCGGTTGAACCCCAGGCAGGCCGGAACCCTCCGGAACATTATCGCCATCAGCCCCGTCCTGGACCCGGTCAAGGCAACCCGAGCCATCGACGAGGGATTCTTCATTTACCGCGACTACTTCGTGAAGAAATGGAAACGATCGCTTGCCCGCAAGCAGCAACTCTTCCCCGACCGCTACGACTTTACCGACATCATGGGCCTGAAGACCTGCATGGCGATCACGGAGCGGGTCATCCCGCGATACACTGCCTACCGGGACGTCTTCGAGTACTTCCGGACCTACACGCTGACAGGGTCCGACTTCTCGCACCTTGCCGTTCCGGTCACGATTCTGGCTGCCGAGGACGACCCGGTCATCCCGTTCGAGGATTTCCGGACGCTGCGGGGAAACAGCCGGTTGAATGTCATCATCGAGCGCTACGGGGGCCACTGCGGCTTCCTGCAAAACCTCCGCCTCCAGGTCTGGTTCGAGAGTCTCATCGAAGGGATTCTCCGGAATCGGGAAATCTGCGCCTGACGCCAGTCCCGCCTGCGCATGCCGCTCAACGCTTGATGCCCTGTTCGAAATCTGTATAATGAGAGTCTATCGGAGCCCAGGATGCCGTTGCCCAATTTCTCGGATAAAGAAGGAACCATCGACCGGATCGTCGAGCGGCTGGGCCATGTCCCGATTGACTACGAGGAGAGGGTTGACTTTATTCGCAGCAGGAATGGAGCCACGGACCGCTGGCTTGCAGCAGGCGTCATCCTCCTGATTCATTACCATGAGGAGGCCGGCCGGGACGGTCAATTTCTTCTGCAACTCATCAAGCGCTCCTCCATCGTCCCGCAGCCCGGGGATATCAGCTGCCCCGGCGGAATGCTTCACCCTGTGCTGGACCCGTTCATGCAACGCCTGGTCGCACCGGGCATCCTGCCGATCATGCAGGGGAAGGCCCTTGAGCTGGCCATCGCGCGGGGCAAGAAGACTTATGACCATGTCACTCTCTTTTTTGCCAATGCCCTCAGAGAAGCCTGGGAGGAGGTCCGGGTCAGCCCTCTCAACATCCGTTTCCTGGGGCCCCTGCCTTCACGGGAACTGTACGTCTTTTCCCGGATTATTTTCCCCGTCGTGGGGCTCGTGAAAAAGGACTGGCGCTTCCAGCCGAACCGGGAAGTGGAGCGAATCGTCGAGATCCCCCTGAAATCCCTTTTTGAAAAGGAGAATTACGGGACACTGACCGTGGACATCGAGACCTCCATGCCCTTCAGGCACCAGGTGGAGCAGATCCGCGACTTCCCCTGCTTTCTTTTCACGCCCCCGGGCGGCAAAGAAGAAATCCTCTGGGGGGCCACGATGTTCATCATCATGAATTTTCTGGAGATCGTTTTCGATTTCAAGTTGCCCGACGAGATCTCGGACCGCGTTGTCCGGAAGTCCCTGCGTTCCGATTATGCAACGGGCAACAACAACACGACACCACGCTGAGACGGATCCGACAGCCATGAACGCACCGCAGAGCATCCGCGCCGTCGTATTCGATTTCGACGGGACACTGGCCCTCCTCAATATCGATTTCAAGGAGATGCACCGGGACATCCTCGATCTTGTGGAGTCGTATGGGATCCCGGAAGATGGCCTGGAGCGCCTCTTCGTGCTCGAAATGATCGCCGAGGTCCGGCGCCGGATCGGCCCGGAGAGTTCGGGACGGGGCTCTTCCTTTACGAGGAAGGCCATGGGGTTGGTGGCGGACCGGGAGCTGGCCGGGGCTGCAAACAGCCTCCTGTTCCCGGGTGTGAAGGAAATGTTCGGGGAATTGAGAGGCCGCGGGATCAAGACGGGGATCCTGACGAGAAATTGTCTCGACGCGGTCACGGTGATCTTTCCGGATGTCCGCAGTTACTGCGATGCCGTTGTGACGCGGGATGACACGCCGCGGGTCAAGCCGGACCCCGAGCACATCCGCGTCGTCCTTGGACGGTTGAACGTGGATCCGTGCCTCTCGGCAATGGTCGGGGACCATCCCATGGACATCGCCGTGGCGAAGAAGGTGGGCGCCTTTGCCATCGGCGTCCTGACGGGCTATTCCAGTGCCGATGACCTAAAAGGCGCGGGGGCCGACTTCATCATTGAAAGGGTTTCGGAGATTACGGCCTGCCTGGATTAACGTGCAGGGAAGGTTCAAGGTCCGAGGAACGAGGACCGAATAAAAAAAGCCTCGAACCCAGCACCTCGATCCTCGAGCCTGCGGCCCTCGGGCCGCCTAGTGATAGACCTTTTTATCCGGGGGCGGCGTCACGCGGAGGTAGATCCCGTTGACCCGGTCTGTGAGCTTCTGGGCTTCCTGCCAGAGCTCCTCGGCCGTCCTGGCCAGCTTGTCGAGTTCATCGGTCATCTTCTTCATGCTTTCCTGCGATGCCCGAGAGTATTCCTTGATCTGACCCTCACGTGCCTTGCATTCCGCGATGAGTTCCCGGTGCCGCTCCAATTCTTCAGGCGTAAGATTTTTCTCTCTGAGCAGATCATCGATGGTCTTGACCGGTTTCAAAGCATTCCTCCTTCGCTGCAACCCGAGGCTCTCTCTTTTTTTCCACCATACCTCCGGAACAAACAATTGGCAATACGACGCGGAGGTTATTTTTCCGGTCGACTGTCTACGACTGCTTCATGAGAACAGGTACAAAAAAAGTCGTAGTCATCCCGGTGCGTTCAGGATTGGCCGTGGGGCATTCTGACGTGTTGCACAGCCGGGTACGGCCTGCAACTTTTGCGCATCGGGGCTCGGAACTATGCTATACTGACCAGCCGAAACGGTGTCGGCGAATGCCCGTCATGGCCGGGATCGATGACGGTTCAATGGAGCGCGCGCATGTTCAAGGTAACGATCACGAAAAGCTTCTCGGCGGCACACGCCCTCAAGATCGGGGGCAAGTGCGAGGATCTTCACGGACACAATTTCAAGGTCGACGTGACCATCGAGGGCCGCGAGCTCAATCCCGAGGGAATCCTCATCGACTTCCGCGATCTCAAGCGATGGACCGCGGAGGTCCTCGAAACGCTGGATCACAAGTACCTCAACGACCTGCCCCCCTTCTTCGGGGGTTGCGCGACATCGGAGCATGTGGCACGCCACGTCTACTCGCTCATTGCAGAAAAGATGAAGGGGCTCTCATCACGCATTGCCGAGGTCACCGTCTGGGAATCGGAGAGCTCCCGCGTGACCTACTCAGGGGAGGATCGATGATCGACGTCCAGAGCCGTCGGGACCACCGGAAGATCAACATCCAGAAGGTCGGGGTGAAGGGGATCAAGTACCCTGTCATCGTCCTGGACCGCGTGAACGATATCCAGCATGTCAACGCCACGATCAACATGTACGTGAACCTTCCCCATCACTTCAAGGGCACGCACATGAGTCGCTTCATAGAGATCCTCAACGAATACCGGGGACAGATCAACATCCGCGACTTCGAGAAGATCCTCCGGAAGATGCGGGAAAAACTCAATGCCAAGTCCGCCCGCATGGAGATCGAGTTCCCCTATTTCATCGAGAAGAGCGCTCCCGTCTCGGCCGCAAAGAGCATCATGGACTACCTCTGCTGGTTCTCCGGCGAGAACGACGGGGAGAAGACGGATTTTCTCGTCGGCGTTTCCGTTCCCGTCACCACGGTCTGCCCCTGCTCCAAGGAGATGAGCTGCGTGGGGGCTCACAACCAGCGGAGCATTGTCCGCGTTCAGCTGCGTTTCAGGCGTTTCTTCTGGATCGAGGACATCATCGGCATCGTGGAGAGCTCGGCCAGCGGCGAGGTCTACTCGCTGCTCAAGCGGGTCGATGAAAAGCACGTGACGGAGAAGGCCTATGAGAACCCCATGTTCGTCGAGGACGTCGTCCGGAATGTTGCCGTGAAGCTGAACAAGGACGCCAACTTCACCTGGTACAGCGTGGAGGCGGAAAACATCGAGAGCATCCACAACCACAGCGCCTACGCCTACGTGGAAAAAGAATGACCGGGATTGCCGGGCATCGATCGTCGCGAGGGAGTTCATGAGCTCAGAGCCCGGCGGAAAGCAGGCACGGGAGGAGAGGTTTTTCTATCCCTGGGAGCGGACACTCGACCGCCTCGTGACGCCCTTCGAGGAATTCATCCACCGCCAGACGACCAGCGGGATGATCCTGCTTGCCACATCCGTAGTGGCGGTCGTGCTGGCCAACTCCCCCCTTCGCGACGCCTACCTTCACCTGACGCACGCCCCCGTCGCTGTCCGGATCGGCGGGGCTGCCCTGGAGATGTCCTGGCTCCACCTCGTCAACGAAGGGCTCATGGTTTTTTTCTTTTTCATCGTCGGCCTGGAGATCAAGCGGGAACTCTGGGTCGGGGAGCTCTCAGAGCCCAGAAAGGCCCTTCTTCCCATCCTGGCTGCACTGGGCGGGATGCTGACACCGGCGCTCTTCTATACGTTTATGAACCTCTCAGGTGATTTTGTCAGGGGCTGGGGAATCCCCATGGCCACCGACATCGCTTTCTGCGTGAGCGCCTTGGTGCTGCTGGGCCGTCGCATCCCCCAGGCCCTGACCATCTTCCTCGTCAGCCTGGCCATCGTCGACGACATCGGGGCCGTGATCGTCATCGCCGTATTCTACACCCAGTCGATTCACCTGCCCTCGCTCGGGTGGGCTGCCCTCGTCGTTGCCGTTCTCGTCGCCTTCAACCTGAGCGGGATCCGGCGGACCCTGCCCTACGCTCTCGCAGGCGGGGTGCTGTGGATCCTCATGTTCCAATCCGGCGTTCATGCCACGATCACGGGGATTCTCGTTGCCTTCTGCATCCCGGCCCGGGCCCGGTACAGCCCCGATTCTTTCCGTGCGAACCTGGAGGAGCTGATTACCCGCTACCGTGCAGGCAGCGCGAAGGACAAGAACGTGCTCACGAACACGGAATTGCAGTCCGTCCTGAACCGAATGGACGATGAGGTCCGGCTTGCCGATTCACCCCTGCGGCGGCTGGAGGGCGGGATGCACCTGCCCGTTGCGCTGCTGGTCATTCCGATTTTCGCACTGACCAATGCCGGGATTGAGATGGAGTGGGGAAGCATCGAGGCAACGCTGCGGCACCCGGTGACAGCCGGTGTGGTATCCGGGCTGTTCCTTGGCAAGATGGCGGGGATCTTTCTTTTTTCCTGGGCGGGTATCCGGATGGGAATCGTGTCGCTGCCCTCGGGCGCGACCTTGCGTCACCTGCTGGGAGTCGGTTTCCTGGGCGGGATCGGGTTCACCATGTCGATCTTCATCGCCGAGCTTTCCTTCCCGAACAGCCGGGAGGCACTCGTGATGGCCAAATCGGGAATTATGCTGGCCTCCCTCCTCTCAGCGCTCGCAGGGTATCTGTGGCTTCGCTTCCTCTGCCCGAAGCCGGTTCCCGACCGCAAGGCCGGATGAGACGCCCTCAAACGCTTTCCTCCATGGGAAGGACAAAACCCTTGACACCGGAGCGGGGATGCTCCTTCCGAAGGACCCGGATGGTGTCCTTGATCCGGCCGACCTCCCCGTCGTCGGCGGCAATGAAGAGGGCATGATTCTTTCCCGGCCAGCAGTGGGTGCCGAGCTTTGGGTCCGTGTCCGTCCCCTCGCCCCGAACCTCCCGCATCTTCGTGTAGCCTCGGATTCCGCCTTTTTTGAATGCGTCGATGACATCCTCGTCGGCGGCATCGCAGTAGACGATCAGAAACATTTTCATGGCGCCCCCCCATATCCTGTCTCTGTAAACGTCAGGCTGATTGTGAAAGACCTTCCTGGCCGTTTATACCTCTCGTTGCGGGTTGAAAGCAAGGCCTCTTATGGTTCAGGCGGGGTGCCGCTGAGCTTGCCTTTGATCCGGCCTGCCATCTTTTTCCCGGACATCAGGAGAAAACCCGGCACCTGTTTGCTGTATGTCAACAGCAGACGGACGGCCTGCGGCGCCTGTCGGATCTTTTTCATCAGTTCCGGGATCTGCTCGATGCGCATCTTCCAGTATTCCCGGGTTGCGAGCTTCCTGAACTCTCCGCGTTTGAGCCACTCCTGGCCATCGTCGAACAGGTCGTAGGCTGCCGGAACGACTGCGAGTGTCAGGAAAAGGGAGGTCAACAACCCCCCGATCACCGACACGCCCATGGGTGAGCGGGTCTCGGCCCCCTCGCCCACGCCCAGGGCGACGGGAAGCATGCCGAAGATCATGGCCACGGTCGTCATGAGAATCGGCCGCAATCTCACGGGCCCCGCCTCCAGGATGGCTTCGTGTCTGTTCACGCCTCTTGCGCGCAGCGTGTTTGTGTAATCCACGAGCAGAATTGCGTTTTTCTTCACGAGTCCCATGAGGAGGATGAGACCGATATAGCTGAAGACGTTGAGAGTTTTCCCTGTCAACCAGAGCGCCCCGAAGGCGCCGATGAACGAAAGGGGCATGGAGAGCAGCACCGTGAAGGGGTGGATGAAGCTCTCGAACTGGGCCGCCAGGACCATGTAGGCCATGATGACTCCGAGCATGAGGGCGAACATGAGGTACTGGAAAGACTCCTGCATCGTGTCGGCCTGCCCTTTGTACGACGCGGTGAAATCCGACGGGAGGGTTCTCGCCGTGATCGCATTGAGTTCGGTTACGGCCTGTCCCATCGGTTTCTTCTCGAGGTTGGCAAAAATGGTGATCGCCCGCTGCCTGTCGACGCGGTTGATCACGCTCGGCCCCCCGCCCTCGACCATCTTGACGACATTGGAGAGCTCAACGAGCCTTCCGTCCCTGGATCGCACATAGATCCGCCCGATATCCGTCGGGTTGGTCCGGTTCTGGGGCTCGAGCCGCGCCCTCACATCGTAGCGCTTTCCCTTCGCCTCGTCCTTGTACTTGGTGACGTCGACCTCGCCGCCGATGAGGAAGTTGATCGCCTCGGCAACCGTGGCGATATTCACTCCCAGATCCGCCGCCTTGTCGCGGTCGATGTACACCTTGACCTCGGGCTTCCCCCGTTCCAGGGACGTGTCCACGTCGACGATGCCCGGCAGCTTGGCGAATTCATCGGCAATCTTCCTCGTGTGTTTCTGCAATTCATCGAGGTCCGATCCGCGGATGGAGTACTGGATGGGGACATTTCGCACTCCCCCTCCGATGAGAGAGATGTTCTCCGCACTGACCTTGAGCCCCGGGATGACGGCCAGCTGCTTTCTGATGACGGCCTGAATGTCCTGCTGGCTTCGGTTCCGCTCCTTTTTCGGCGACAGGGTGATGAAGAAAATGGCCTTGTTGATCTCCCGGAACCGTCCGTACCCCAGGGAATAGTACAGCCTCGTGATCTCGGGGATTTCCTTGACGATGGCCTCGGCCTGCCCAAACAGCCGATTCGCAGCATCCACGGAATAGTCGATGGGCGCCTCGAGCCGGACGATGAACTGGCTCTGGTCTTCCTGCGGCACGAATTCCTTTCCGATGAAACCGGTCAGCATGATGCTCAGGATGAAGATGCCGAGCGCAGAGGTCAGCACGGACTTTCTCCAGTTCAGGCAGAACGAAAGGAACTGGCGATACACTCTCTCCAGCCGGTCGTAGTATTGTTCGAGCCAGTCGCCCATCCTTTTCATGAACCGGTAGACCTTCCGGAAATGCCTTGATTCCGGCTGGGGATTCCCTTCCTGGTGGGCCTTGAGAAACCGCGAGGAAAGCATCGGCGTCAGGGTGAAGGAAATGATCAGGGAGACCAGCACGGCAAAGACGACCGTGAGAGCGAACTGCAGGAAGAACCGTCCGATGATGCCCTTCATGAAGGCCACGGGCAGGAAGATCGCCACGATGGCCATCGTCGTCGCCATGACGGCAAGCCCGATCTCCGCGGTTGCGAAGGAAGCCGCCTCGCGGGGTTTCATCCCCTCCTCGATGTTCCTGTAGATGTTTTCGATGACGATGATGGCGTCGTCGATGAGCAGCCCGATGGAAAGCGTGAGCCCGAGCATCGTCATGTTGTTGAAGGTGAACCCGAACATGTTGATGAGCAAAAAGGTGGAGATGACCGATATCGGCAGCGCCAGCGCGCTGATGACGGTCGTCCTCACATTCTTGAGAAAAAGGAACACGGCAAAGACGGCAAGCAACCCGCCGATGATCAGGTGGTTCTGGACTTCGTTGATGGAGGTCTTGATGAAGCGGGACTGGTCAAAGGACACGCTGATCTTCATGCCCGGGGGCAGGGTCTTTTCGACCTTCTGCAGCTCCTTCTTGACCAGGTCGACGACCTCGACGGTGTTGGTCCCGGACTGCTTCTGGATCCCGAGACCGACGGCCGTCTCCCCGTTGAGACGGGCGATGGAGCGCATCTCCTCGAGACCGTCCTCCGCCCTGCCCAGGTCCCGGATGCGCACGGGAGACCCTTTGTAGTAGGTGATGATCAGATCGTTGAAGTCGGGGACGAGGGGGAATTCCCCCTTGATCTTGACGGAGTACTCCTTGGACGCGCTCTCGATCCGTCCCCCGGGCAGCTCGACATTTTCCTTACCCAGGGCCTGGATGACGTCATTGGCCGTGATCTGGTAGGCCTGGAGCTTGTCCTGGTCGAGCCAGATTCGCACCTGCCGCAGCCGGAGGCCGCCCATGTTGATGGCGCCGACACCGGTTATCTTCTGCAGCTTTTCCTTCAGCACTTCGTCGACGTAGGTGGACAGCTCGCCGATGGTCCGGTCTCCCGAGAGGCTCAGCCACAGGACGGGGGTGGCATCGGGGTCCACCTTCTCGATGACGGGCTCATCGATGTCGGTGGGCAGCTTCGACCGGATGACGGAAATCTTCTCTCGCACGTCCTGGACGGCAAGATCGATGTTGCGCTCGAGGACGAATTCCACCGTGACGACGGAGACGCCTTCCACGCTCTGGGAGCTGATTGTCTTTACGCCGTTGATGGTGTTGATCGATTCCTCGATCTTGTCCGTCACGTCGATGTCCATGATCTCGGGACTTGCGCCCTTGAGGCGCGTCGTGACGTTGACGATCGGGAAATCCACCTTCGGATAGAGGTCGACGCCGATGTTGGGATAGCTCACGATGCCCAGGACGACGAGGGCCATGAGGAACATCGTCGCCGTGACAGGCCGTCGAATGGAGGTGTCAGCGAGCCACATTGACCTTGGCCCCTTCCGCAAGGTTCTGCTGACCCGCCACAACGAGGATTTCCCCGCCCTTGATCCCTTCCACGACTTCCATCAGGTCATCGTACTTGCTGCCCAGCTTGACATTTCGCAATCGCGCGCGGTCGCCATCAACGACGTAGACCTTCATGTTCTTGCCTTCGTAGAGAATGGAGGTCACGGGAACCACCACCGTGTCCCGCGCCTCGGCCGTGTAGAGGATGACCTTGGCGAAAAGACCCGGCTTGAGGAGCCTCTCCGGGTTGGCCGCCCGCGCCTCCACCTGCAGGGTCCGGGTCCGGTCATCCATCGTGGGGTAGATGATCGACACCCTCCCCTTGAAGTCACGACCGGGGTAGGAGTCCACCAGGAACTGGACGTCCTGGTTGACCTTCAGTTTCCCGATGTCCTTCTCGGAGACCGTGAAAAGGAGCTTCAGGGGGTCGATCTGGACAAGAACGTACAGTGGCGTTCCGTTGCGGACGAACTCGCCCTGCGAGATCTTCTTTTCGCTGATGAACCCGGCCATGGGGGCCAGGATGCGCGTCTTGGAGTATCGCTCCCGGGCAATCGCCAGCGCCTCTTTGGCCCGGTCCACTTCGGCCTCTGCCAGGGCAAGACGCGTGACCACGTCGTCGAACTGCTGTCTCGTGACCAGTTCTTCCTTGTACAGTGTCTCCTTCCGGCCATACTCCGCCTTCGCGTTCACAAGGGTTGCGTCAGCCTGTCTCAGGGCCGCTTCGACCCGCCGGAGCTCACTGGCGTAATCCCGGTCCTCTATCGTGGCAAGGAGGGAGCCCTTTGACACGAAGGTGCCCTCCTCCACATTGGCGGTCTTCAGGATCCCCTCGATTTCACTGGATACGACCACCTGCTCGAAGGCTTTCAGCGAACCGATCGTCTCGATAAACGGCCTCAGGGACTTGGTCTCGATGGTTTTGACCTGTACGTTTATGGCTCGCTCGTCGGCGACCTTCGCTTCTTTCTGGCCGCATCCGCCCAAAAGGAATGAGGAGAGAATGGTGGCACAGGCAACGACGATGGCACATCGGCGGGTCGAAATAGAACAGAAGCCCCGTGTTCGATTCAGCATGAATGGTAAACCCTCCGGATTCATTTATTGGCCGGCTGCGCGACATCCAGTTTCGAGACGAACTCCATCAGGGGGGTGCCGGTCACCCGCATCATCCTCAGGATGAAGAACTGGTAATTGTAGGTTGCATCGGCCACCTGTTTCTGGGCCGAGATCAGAAGGTTGTTGGCATCGATCACGTCGAGACTGCTGGCAAGGCCGTATTCGAATTGCTTCGCTATGGCCCGGATGTTGTCTTCCGCGTACACCAGCTGGTCCCGGGCGGATTTGAGGATCCCTTTCTGGGCGATCAATTCGAGATAGTTGTTTTCCACTTCCAGGTTCACGGACTTCACGAAGTCCTGGTATAAGTATTCCGTCTGCCGGTACCTCGATTCCTGTTCACGCACATCCGCGCGCCGCAGCCCGCCTTCATAGATCGGGAAATTGAGCGTCAGGGCGCCGAAGGTGCTCTCCCGGTTGAGAGTCGGGGTCGTCGGGTCCTGATCCAACCCCGCGTAGACCCCGGAGAGGGTCACCGTCGGCCAGAAGGCCCCGCGGCTGATGTCGACCTGTTTCTCCGCAATCTTGACCTGCATCTCGACGCTCTTGACGTCAAAACGATTCTTCAGGGCTGCGTTCTGCAATTCCTGCAGGGTGCCGACGCTTCCTTCCTGGATGGGGATCTCCAGGATTGCAAAGTCCCGTTCGATGCTGACGGTCCGGGCCAGGGTGACCCGGGCGATCTCGTAGGCATTCCTTGCCTTGATCTGGTCCGACAGGGCTCCGGAGAGCTCGCCCTCTGCGCGAAGAACCGTCGTCTTCGTGATCTCGCCGGCCTTGAGCCGCGTCCGTGCGGCGCTGAGATATTTCGTCAGCCGCTCCACGTTGGAGTCGGCAATCTCGAGGCCCTTTCGGGCTTTCAGGAACTCGAAGTAAGCCAGGGACACGGTGAGAAGATAATCCTCCTGGAATGACCGGTAGTCGAACTTGCTTTTTTCCAGCGTGTCCTTGGACTGTGAATAGGATGTGAATTCCTTTCCGTTCAGCGTCAGGGACTCGTCGATCCTCACCCCCCAGGCCTGCTGCGTGTCGGGCTGGATGAGAGTACCCGTGGCATTCGTCTTGCTCTCCGAGTACGTCGTGGTCGCGCCGAAGGCCGTGGCCCTGGGCAGCAAGGCCGACAGGGCCTTGTATGTCCCGGAATCCGCGATCTGCACGTTCTCACCGGATATCCTTACTTTTTCGGATTTCAGCATCCCGATGCGGTAGAGATTCTCGAGGGTGTATTCAGCCGCCAGGGACGGTGTACTCCAGAGCAGCAGCGTCAGCCCCAGCGGAATCGCCCATGAACCGTAGACTTTCATCCTTCCTCCCGAATATGATTGATAAGGGTTGGCCTTCCTGCGAACCCTGCCTTCAGACCCCCGACTCGTCGGCGGCTCCCTTCAGGAAAACATCGAGCACATCCTCCACCTTCCCGGACAGGGATGTCCCCGGGGAGGTCATGATCCAGGCAAACTTGAAATAGCTGATGATCCCCATGAGGGCATTGGCCAGGGACTTCGTGTCCAGGGCCCGGAGAACCTTTTTTCGGATCCCTTCCTTCAGGAGGTCTTCGATGTAAACGAGATGCCTGAGATGCTCGGCAACGATGCGCTCACGCAGTTTCTTCAGGCCCTCCGATCGTATTCCGCTTTCATGGCCGACGAGCACGCGGTAAAAATCGATGTGATGCTCCACGTACTCGAAGTGGGATCTCACGAGGGCTCTGATCCTGCCCTCGATCGTCTGTTCCCGGTTTACGGCCTCCAGGATTTCGGTGTACATCAGGTGAACGTTCTCCAGCACCATGACCGAGTAGAGATCTTCCTTGCCGCTGAAGAAATGATAGAGGCTCCCCGTGGAAAAGCCGGAGGCGCCTGCGATTTGCGCCATCGTCGTTTCATGGAAGCCGTTCGCGGCGAAGAGCTTTTCGGCCTGCTCGAGGATTTCGGCGCGGCGGAAACGAAATTCCTTTTCCCTTCTATGCAATTTCCCGTCCGTTTTCATACCTGTCCTGAACGTCTGTTCATTATTGTGAATTGGCGTTCGATATTGCTGAAGATCAGCCGAATTGTCAAGGGATTAATGATGGCGGGAAGTCTATTTCGAGAGGAAAGAAAGACAGGAGATCGTTATATCGTAACGATGAATCCAATCTGATCTGTCAGCATGGGCAGCATAAGGTTCAGGGCACGGCGCCCCGCTTCAATGACCTCGTCGGCACGGTTGAACTCGAGCGGCCCCACATGGGAGACATGCGGCAGGATCATGACATCGGGTGGATCCCCCGCAAGGCGCTGGCGCGCGATCCGGTCTCCCATCAGGTTGATGGAAGCCGTGATCACCTCGAAAAGGGACGGTTCCCGGAATGTCCCGTCCTCGGTGATCTGACCCAGGGCGAGGGATTTGCCCTGCTTCATGGTGGCATTGATGTAGTCCGAGAGATGACCGATGAGATGATCTTTCAGCCCTTTGCCGTCTGATTCCGGCTCTTTCGAACCGGATTGGCCCTTGAATGCGGATTTGCCTCGATGGATCCGTTCCGTCAAATACAGGGTGAGACCCGCAAAGAAAAGATCCCGGAGACGAATGCCCTGCTCCTGCTCCTCAGGCTCTTTCTTGGTGGGTCCGCCGAGGATGGGTTCCCTCGTGATCTCGTACTGGATCTTGATATCCGTATTGGGGTTGACGGCAATGACGATATTTGCGCCCAGGGACCGGCACAGCGACACGGGAACGGGATTGATGAGCCCGCCGTCGACAAGGAGCCTCCCTTCCCGGAAGCACGGCGTAAACATGCCCGGCATGGAGATGCTTGCCCGTATGGCCTCGATGAGAGATCCCTGCCGTATCCACACCTCCTGCCCGGACGTGAGATCCGTCGCCACGGCGGCGAAGGGGATGGCAAGGTCTTCGATATTCGGGTCCCCGATTTTTTCCCGCAGATAGCCCGCTATTTTCTCGCTGTTGATCAAGCCCGATCGCGGCACGGGCACTTCCATGAATCCCAGGATGTCGGACCATGCGAGCTCGCGTATGAGTTTCTCCGCCTCGTCGAGCTTTCCGGCCGCAAAGGCCCCTCCCACCAGTGCACCGATGGATGATCCGCAGACGATGTCGATTGCGATATTGGCATCCTGCAGGCCCCGTATGACGCCGATATGCGACCAGCCTCGCGCAGACCCGCTTCCGAGAGCAAGACCGATTTTCCGCAGCTTGTCCGCCATGCTGGGTCCTCCGTGGATTGGTACAGCCTTCACTCGAACGGGGCCAGGATACCCGAAAGGCATCCATCGAGGATTCCCGATGCACCTTTGTAACGAAAGTTCAGAATAAGTTCAAGAAATATCGCCACATGGATATCCCGGAAGATCGTGCAGGTCTTTGACAGAATCGGAAAACCCCGATATGATTTTTCCATGTCCATCGTTTCGGCACTCTTTCATGCCTGCACGGCAGGCAGCTTCCCCGGTGAGCTGACGGCACAGAATGTCTCACTCTACCACAGTTCCCCCTACTCCATTTACTGCGAACGGTTTGTTCCCCCCGAGCACAGGGACCCGCTTGGCCCTTACCGGGAGCTGCTCCTCGAACGAGGCATCGAACATGAAAAGCGCGTCCTGGCCTCCCGTTACCCCGGTTACCCGGCCCTGCCGTACAGGGATGCATCGGAGGGATTCCTGCGGCTCCTCGAGGAAATGGCCCGGGGCGCGGAGGTCATCTGCGGACTGCCGTTGCTCTTCCTGCCCGAAAACCTGCAGGGCCGGATCGACGTCATCGAGAAATGCCCGGGGCGGGAGTCCCGGCTCGGCGGCTACCACTACGTGGTCAAGGAAATCAAGCTCGCAGCCCGTATCGAGGAGCATCACATCCTGCAGGCCGCCTTCTACACATACCTGCTCTCCCGCATCCAGGGCTGCCTGCCGGAGCACTTTTATGTGATCAACCGGGACATGGAAGAGCGGCAATACCGTTACGGGGATTACGAAGGAAGGTTGCAGGAGGCGATTTCGGGCACAGCGCGCATTCTTGAGGGCAGCGAGCAGCCGACCCCCACCTACAACGGGGCACAGTGGCCCTGGATGACCTACACGAACCACATGGCGCTGCGCCTGAGGGACATATCCCTGGTTTGCCAGGTGGGTCCCCGCATGAAGAAGAATCTTGCCGCCCGGGGCCTCCGGAAGGTGTGGGACCTTTCATCGGCAACTCCCGAATCGCTCCAGGGCATCCCCGGCGTGGGACGGGCCACCGCCGAGAGACTCATTGTCAATGCACGGGCCGTACAAAAACGGGAGACGATCCTTCTCGACCGCTCGGCACTGCATTTCAGGGACTGCCACAGGGAGCTTTATCTGGACCTGGAGGGCACCGATCCTTCGGGGGAGGAAGAAGGACTCGAGCAGGTCGACTACCTGATCGGACTGACCCTTTGCGAGGCGGGCGAAGTCCGATACCGGCCCTTCATGGCCTGGCGCATCGAAGAGGAAAAGCAGATGTTCCGGGAGTTTGTCGATTTCATCACGTCTCTCGGCGACACCGTCATCTACCATTGGCACAACTATGAGCGCTGGCACCTCAAGCAGCTTGCCGATCGCCACGGGCTCATCGACGTCGTGGAGAAAGAGATTTTCCCCCGCATGGTGGATCTGCACAGAGTGGCAACGCGCGCCTTTGCCTTTCCGACGCCCGCCAACGGCCTCAAGGACATCGCGAAATACCTCGGGTTCCGCTGGCGTCACGACGACGTGAACGCCCTCGATGCCATTGCCTGGTATCTGCGGTTTCAAAAGGATCCTGACGCCTGGCGGGAAAGTGTCATGGCTGTTATCGATTACAACGAGGATGACTGCATGGCTACGAAATTCGTCAAAGACTGGCTGGCTGCAAGGGCAGGATCAGGGGATGTGGACGCCTAGGCGTCGCAACGGTTTTCGCTTTGTCAGGGTCTTGCCATATGGTACATTACTTGCTCGATTGATGGGGACAGCATTTGCATAACGGCTCTGCACGGAATCGTTCCTGATGATTTTTCGATTGCGCAGATCCGTTGCCGGGGTTCGGAACGCGTGGAAAGATCTTTTACCAGGATTCTCTTCGTCCCGCTGATCGTGGCCATCGGGATTTTTCTTATTGTGCACTTCAACGTGCACTCCTTCTTTGTGGACCGGGAGCGCCTGTCCGAACTCCTGACGTCCTATGGCCCCTTGTCGGTTGTCATCTTCGTCGCTCTCCAGATCGTCCAGGTGATCGTTTCGCCCCTGCCCGGCGATGTGACGGGACTCATCGGGGGATACCTCTACGGGGCTTTTCTGGGGACCGTCTATTCCACGATCGGTCTGACCATTGGATCGTGGCTGGCATTCCTCCTGGCCCGGACTCTCGGGCTGCCCTTCGTCGAAAAGATCATCCGGCCGGCGACAATCCGGAAATACGACCACTTTATCGAGCACCAGGGCCGCACCCTTTCCTTCGTCTTCTTTCTGATCCCGGGATTTCCCAAGGACACGCTCTGCTACATCCTGGGGCTCTCCCATATGAAAATCCGGGATTTCATCGTCATCTCCACAGCCGGACGGCTCCTGGGAACGATCATCCTGTCGCTCCAGGGCAGCTCCCTGCGCGAAGACCAGGATTTGATCTTTTTCATCCTGCTGGGGGTCACTGCGGTGATCATTGTAGGCGGGTATTTTCACGTGGGCTGGCGGCTGAGATCTGTGCTGAAGAAGAAAAAAAAGTTACCGGGCCCTGCGCATCCCCCTCAGCAGCATGACCCCGATCGGGTGCCGGATTCCACGGAGAGCGGCGCCGATGGCAAGAAGGGTTGAGGCGCTCTTGGCGGTCTTGAGAATCGGCCTGATCACGTCCGCCTCGAGGGCCTGCGCTGTGAAGTGGATGCCCGAGCTGATCCTGTCGAACCCTTCGCCCGTCGAGGCGGCCTTCCTGGACAGCGCCTCGATGGAGGACGTCAATACGGCGGCATTGCGGTTGATCTCTTCAATGTTTTGAAGAATCGCCGGCAGGTGCCTCTCCGCGGTTGCGGAGAGTTCCCTGACGTTACGCAACATCCTTCGAATCTCGATCAGGGTCAACGCTGCAACCACGGCGAGCGCCAGAAGCGCAGCTCCCGCCAGTGCAACGCTGATCTCCCACGAAATGGGCATAGGCTTCCTCTTCGGGCTCCGCCGGGATTTCGGCTTTTTTCCTGTCCTAGGCTTTCAGTTTTCCGGCCAGCTCGTCGGCTTTCTTGCGGGCCGTCACTTCAAGCTCGTGAAGCCGGTTGATCATGGTGTCCGTAGAACGCCGGGCCTTGTCGTACAGGACATCGTATTCGTCCTGGACCTTGTCGGCAAAATCCTTTGCCTTCTCTGCAAGCTCCTGCCTTGTTTCCACCCCGCTCTTCGGCGCGATCAGGATCCCGACCACCACTCCGACCAATCCTCCGATGAGTGCACCCGTCATGATCCCTTTCGCAAAATCGTCTCTTTCGCTCATCTTTTCCTCCCTGAATCGTTGTCATGTTTCATTTCGGAAATGGCAATAGCGTTCGGAGCCGCCCCTGGGCGGGGCCCCCGGCGAACACGTCTCAGGATCGCATGGATTCGAGAACGGATCGGACGCGCCTCAAAGCACCGGCAAAGGTTGTCAGTGCAGAGGACATCCGGTTGCGGGTGCCGTCCTTGAGTCGCTCGTCGATGTGCCCGAACCCGCCGCGGAATCGGTCGACTCCGTGGGAGAGATCCTCCACGCGGGTTCTCACCATTTCAACGGATTTTCCGACCGTCGAGGTGAGTCGGTCCACATTCTCGAGTATCGCGGGCAGAGAGCGGTTGATCGTCTCCTCCAGCGTTGCCCGAACGGCATGGACGCTCTGCCGGATGTTTTCCGTGATGTAATCGATGTTCTTCAGAATCTGGGGCAGATTCTGGTTGAGCGCCGTGACGGTCACATCGAGATTCTGAACCGTGCGCCGCAGCTGCAGGAGCAGCGGGATCGTGAAAATCACGAGAACCACCACGGCAAGGCAAAGGATGAAAAGGCTCGTTTCCCAGTTCATAGGCTTCCCTCTCCTCCCTTAGGACTGTGGTGCCGATCCTCCGCCCATTTCCTGAGCCTTCTTCTCCGCCTTGGCTTCCACTTCCTTGAGCTTTGTCAGCAGGTTTTCATAAGCGCTTTTGCTCTTCTCGAGCGCGACCTCGTACTCATCCTTGAGCTTTCCCGCGATGTCCTTTGCCTTGTCCGACAGTTCGTCACGCGTTTCCTTTCCGCTCTTGGGAGCATACAGAAGCCCGACGATCACACCCACGAGACCTCCAATCAAAAGTCCCTTCACCCAGTCGCCGCAATTGCAATTGTTATCGGACATGACGACACCTCCTTTACAGAAATGGTTTTTACTGGCAATATGCACAGTTAGAATTATATGAGTATCGACAAACCGAGTCAACGCCGAAAAACAGAAGAACGTGCAAAATGAAAGCACGTTTCTCCTGCAAGGAGAATGCCCATGGCGAAAGAGCGGGTCACGAGACGTCAAAAAGACATCTCCCGGCTGCTTCGGGATCAGAAGAAGATTCGAAAGACAAAAGCCGACCGTCCCGGCAAGAAGAAATAGGATAAGGGAGAGCAACCATGATGGATCGAAAGAGCCTGATTTTTCTGTTTGCGGTGCTGGCGATTTTTTTGAACGGCTGCAGCGTGACGATCCCGATTCTGCACAAGACCGAGCCGCTCAAGGAGCGCGTCGTCGACGGTGAGGGGGATCGGAAGATTCTCATCGTGGACGTGAGCGGAGTGATTTCGGATGAGAAAATACGATCGATCGGATTCCGGGAGGATCCCTCCCCTGTGGATGCGTTCAAGGAGTCCCTGAGGAAAGCGGCCGACGACAAAAAGATCGCGGCCCTGATCGTCCGGATCAACTCTCCCGGCGGCACCGTGACGGCAAGCGACATCATCCATCACGAGATCCTCGAGTACAAGAAGAAGACCGGTGTCCGTGTGGTTGCCTGCATGATGGACGTGGCGGCATCCGGCGGCTACTACGTCGCGACGGCAGCCGATGAAATCGTGGCGCACCCCACGACGATCACGGGAAGCATCGGCGTCATCGCAATGAAATTCAACGTCCAGGCCCTTTTCGGAAAGATCGGCGTGGAAACGGAAACCATCAAATCCGGAGACAAGAAGGACATGCTGTCCCCCTTCCGGCCCGCCACGCCGGAAGAGATCAAGATCGTGCAGACGATCATCGACCAGATGAACGGCCGGTTCATCGATGTCATTGTCGAGGGGCGCAGGCCCCTTTCCCGTGAAGCCGTTGTGAAGCTGGCCGATGGCCGTATCTACACCGCCCGGCAGGCCCTGGATCTAAAGCTGATCGACCGCATGGGATATCTGGATTCCACCATCGACGGCGTCAAGAAGTCTCTCAACCTGGACAAGGCCTCGGTCATCGTGTATTACCGCCCGGGTTCCTACAAGGGAACGATTTACTCCGAGGCGGGCGGGAACACGACGGTTGTAAACCTCCTGCCGCAGGACTTGGAGAGTCTGATGCCGAGAGGGATCCATTTCATGTACCTCTGGGCGCCTTGAAAGACAGGGACGAGGGTCGAGGGACGAGGTGGAGAAATTCCGGGCTCGTGGCTTGTGATTAGTGACCGGTGAAGAAAGAGGTGCCTAAGTATGAAAGTGTCTGAGTGAAGAGGGAAGCGCGCTACGCGCGCTTGTCCCTACCCCCTGGTCCCTGGTCCCCTCCATGATGGTCTTTGATCAGTGGCCTGTGAATTTCTCAGGAAGAGATTCTGGGATCAAGTAGATATAGATCGGGTCGTTGTTGAGCTTGGAGACGGCGCGGAGGACGGCCTGGTGCTTCCAGCCGGGGATCGGGAAGTTGAACGAGATGACACGCGTCCCGGCGGCTAGTTCCTTTCCGAGTTTCTCCCCGAGACGACGCATGACGTCAGGGAAGAGATAACAGGAAACGACGTTTGCTTTCCTGAGATCGGCCTTCCAGAAATTGCGGCACCGGATTTTCATGCCGCTTCTTCCCATCGTGAGGAATTTGGCCTTCGTAAAGGCAATCGGGTTGATTTCAAACCCGAGACAGTCCACACCATAGCGCTTCCTGGCCATGCGAAGGACGCGGCCGTCGCCGCAGCCGATGTCGACGAGCAGCTCGCCGGGTTTCATGCTCACGGCTTCCAGCGCGGTGCGGATCTTCACGCGGGCCGTCGACGTGTACATGGCCCCCTGTGTCACCGGGTGGACCACGACGATGGCAAGCGCATGAAGAATTTTCAGCGCTGCCGTCCCTCCGATGATCGTGAAAACGACGATGAGCCACGTCGGCATCAGCTACCCCCTGCTTTCCTTACCTCATCTGCTTGCTGGTGTCAAAGCGGGGCAGCGTGGACAGCTCACAGAACCTGTGCTATGACGGATCGAGAATATCTCCAGGGGAGGTCTTCCATGAAGGACCTGAAACGCATCGGATGTCCCAAACTCGACGGGCCCGAAGTCAGTCATTATCTTTTCTACCCCCGGGCTTCCTGGCAAAATCCCGTATCCCGGGAAGGGGTGCGCGATGTCATGATCCCCGTGGAGCCCGATGTCTCCATCGCCGCGAGATACCATATCTTCAACAAGCAGGGCCCTTCCATCCTGTTTTTCCACGGCAACGGGGAGATCGTCGAGGACTACGCGGATATTGCCTTCCTGTACTCGCAGCTCAACATCAATTTCCTGCCCGTCGATTACAGGGGATACGGATACTCGACGGGCCAGCCCTCGGTGAGCGCCATGCTGCGCGATGCCCACGTCGTTCTCGATTACACGAGAAAATGGCTGGGCCTCAACGAGTGCACAGGCCCCTTCATCGTCATGGGACGCTCCCTGGGAAGCGCCTCCGCGCTCGAGCTGGCCGAGAAGGAATCCGATTCCATTGACGGATTGGTCATCGAAAGCGGCTTTGCCCACTCACAGACGATCTTGAATCTCGTCGGGATCGACATGAAGCGGGCCGGCATCGCCGAGGGCGAGGCGTTCCGGCACATCGAAAAGATCGGCCGCTTCAAAAAGCCGACACTGATCATCCACGCAGAGTTCGACAACATCCTTCCCTTCTCGGACGGGGACGACCTCTACAAGGCATCCGGAGCCGAAAACAAGAGACTCCTCATGATCCCGGGCGCCGATCACAACAGCATATTCATGGTGGGCATTGCCGAGTACATGAAGGCCATTCGTGAATTTGCCGATCAACTCCGCTGACCGACTTCACCCTGTCTGTCGGCAACGCCGGCCACGGACGGAAACCCATCCTTTTTTCTCATCTTTGCACAAGATTTGCATAACCTTCTCAAGTAACAGCCTTGCAGAATTGAATTTGGTCAATCATGGATGGGAATCCCGGCGTTCGTGAGCCGGAAACAGACCTCCGCCAGGGAATGGACAATGAAGAATTACGTTGATCTCTCGAACGAATTGAACGTGCTCGGCATGCTCGACAAGGCCAGGGAAATCTACGCCGAACTGGGCGATGCGCCGGCTATTTCCTATGTCAGGTCCAACTACAGGCTCTTGTCAAAAATCTACCATCCCGACCTGAATCCGAACAACAAGGAAAAAGCTGAAAAGATGCAGCAGAAGATCAACGAGGTCGCCCACATCATCAACTCGTTGCCGGACAAGGAACTCATCGAGATCATCAAGAACGGATCTCTGAAGAAGCCGAAAGACAAGTGGAAGGTCCTCGTCGTGGAGGACGAATTCGGCTACCAGGACACCCTCCGAAACATCTTCACCATGGAGGGCTTTGACGTCCGGGTGGCCATCGACGGGGATACGGGATACGAAGTGTACAGGGACTTCAAGCCGGACCTCGTCCTCACCGACGTTCTCATGCCCAACGTGAGCGGCATTGATCTGATACGTCGGATCCGCAAAGACGATTCTTCCATCAAGGTTATTTACATGAGCGGCTTCTTCGGCGTGAAGCGGCTCAAGAAGGAAATGGACGACGAGGTGGCGCAATACCAATACCCCACCCTGTCAAAGCCCTTCAAGGTGAGCCACCTGCTGGACATCGTGAAGGAGTATCTCGGGATAGGCTGAGGATCCTGACTGCTGCGAGATGAAAACCCCGCCTTGAGACGGGGTTTTTTGTTGAATGAGGAAGGGGATTATTCACCCTCACCCCGACCCTCTCCCCTCGAGGGCGAGGGAGATTTCGGAAAGGGTTTTTCTTAGGCCTTCTGCTCGTCCATGAATTGCTGGATTCTGTTGATGTAGACGCGTGTTTCCCTGGGAAGTTTGTCGGGTCTGCGCTCCACGTTCCCCATTCCCCAGTTGTATGCAGCCAGTGCCGTGGGCACATCGCCACGATAACGCTCCAGAAGGCCCTTCAGATAACGCGTCCCGCCCATGATGTTTTCACGCGGATCATAGCCGTCCCGGATACCCAGATCTTTCGCCGTCTCGGGCATGATTTGCATCAGGCCCATGGCTCCCTTCGGGGAGGTGCTCTCGTTTTTGAAATTGCTCTCGGCCCGTATGACCGCACGAATCAACTCGGGATCGACCCCGTAGGTCTTTGATGCTTCCTGGATGACAGGCTCGTACTGCCTGGCCCTCTCTGATGCCCTGCGCACCCTGACGACGGAGGGGATCTCTTCTGCAGCCTGCTGCGCGGGCTTCTCGGCGGCAGTTTTTACCGTCTCGGCCGCTTTTCCCTGTTCCGCAGACGGCAGGGGCATGCCCGGTCCCGCCATCTGCCATCGGGCAAAACGCTGATAGAGGGAAAGATCGCTCCCCTTGTCCCGCATGGATCCCAGCATGTGCTCATCCATCATCATCCGAAGACGAATGATTTCGATGAGTTTGCGCAGGCTTTTCTCGTCGGGCACTTCGGACGGGTTGGTTCCGCCGGTGGCACTGCCCGCAGGAGCCATCTGTGTCTCGAGGATCCGCTGGAACGTTCCAATCCCGGGCTGCGTCTTCTGGGAGAGACGGCTCGTCCCTTCTCCTGCGTCTCCCGCCCGGCGTGTGGGTCCATCCAATGTGAATGGAATCTTCATAAACGTCTCCCTGGTCAGATTAGATCAATTTTCGTGCCAGCTGCATCACTTTTTGTTTCAGAACAGGAGCCGGATGTCCGATCTAATCATTGGTGTCCCGCGGAGGAAGAATCGGAGATGCTACGAAGGATGCTGAGGAAGATACTGGTGCGATACAAGGCAATCATCCATGCAGAGGCCGATTACATGAAAGGCTTCATGGCCCTGCTCATGAAGCCGAGAAACACAAGCATACCCTGGACCCGGACGGAGATCAGGGATCTGAAGCGCTACATCTGGCACCTCGTCCAATATGTCCCGTTTGTGATTGTCTTTCTGCTGCCCTTCGGCTCCCTGCTGCTGCCCGTGATGGCCGAAGTCCTCGACCGCCGCCGCGAACGACGTTCACAATAACTCACGAGATGACTGCAAAACAGGGTTCTGGATGCGAATGGAGGCGTTCTTCGCGAACCGCTCTTATCGAAGCGGAGCGCCTGCAGCGCAAACTGTTTGAGCCCGGAGGGCGAGTTTTTGCGTCTGCAGCGAAGCGAGATATAGAGCGGTCGAAGAATGACTCTGAGCAGGAAGAATCCTGTTTTGCGGTCATCTCGACAACCCACCACCCATCTGCATCATCAGCCACACATAGAAGTTCACCGGTGTCCCTTCAATTCTCGACTTCGCCCCGTTTCCCCAGTCTGACAGGTACATGCCGAAGAGCGGGCTTTCGGCCAGGACGACCCCGATGGGGGCCACCTCCTCGCTGATAAGGGCGTTCATGACGCCGCCCTTGGCATCGACAGCCTCCACATCCCAGGTATTGACGGTCCGGCCTCCAATCGGGATGATGCGCTGGGTGATCCGTTTCGCCACCGCAGCGCCCCGGAAGTTTCCCACGTCCTTGTCCGCTGCGTCTCCCTTGTAAAAACTCTTTGGGACGGTGAAGGGTGAGTAACCCTGGACCTGGACGACGACATCAAATATCTCACCGGGGCCGCTCCGGGTCTCCTCGACCAGGAAACGGGTCACCACGGCCGCGTCCTTCTCCGGGGTGACCCCGACTTCCATCCACGAGCAGGATTTTTCTTCGCAGGTCAGCCGCTCCAGCGTTGCAATGTACATCTTGTAGTATTCCATCTTCTCACGATCGTGGATGAAGTAGCTGGCCCAGGCCCCGGGTGTGAACTGGAAGGTGTCGCCCACGATCATCATGGGGCGCTGCCCCCGGATCTCGGCTGACTGTCCCTGTGACGCTGCGAGCCCCGTGGCAATCACGACCGCGGCGAGGATGAGAAGTGCCCGGCTCTGATGCTTCCTGTTCATCATGTCCTGCCCTCACTTCTTCATCTGTTGAGGTTCGAACCGCGGTTTCCACTCCTGGACGCGCGTCGATGCGTGACGCCCCACATCGCCGTCCGGGGCCATCTGCACCTGCAGTTTGTACTGTTCGTAGGCCGACGGCAGATCATTGACGTTCTCGTAGCACTGGCCGAGAATGCCGTGAATGGTTTTGCTTTTCGGACTGGCCTGGGCGACGGTCTGCAGCGGGTTGATGGCTGCGCGATAGTTCCCCGTCCTGTAGTAGCTCAATCCCAGAATCCTCTGGGAAGCTATATCCCCGGGAAAGAGGAGCACGGCCTTCTTCAGATAGTCAACAGACTGGCCGTAGTTCTTCGCCTGGTAGTTCATCATCCCAAGGCCGCTCAGGGCCGGCTGGTAATTCCCCTGGAGAGACAGTGCTGCACGAAAGTAGCGGTCTGCATCTCCAGGTTTGTTCTGCTTGAGATAGACATATCCCGCCAGGGCATAAAAGGGCGGCTGATAGCGGTCCTCTGCGAGAGCTCTGCTCAGGAAGTTGTTTGCATCCGCGAGGTTGTTCTTCTGGAATGCACGGACCGCCTTGTCGTAGTATTCCGTATAGACGCGGTGAGTCCTGCGTATGGTTGCCGTCCTGGACTGAAAGCTCGCCCGATTCGTCCCGTCCCCGGCGATGGGTGTGCGCGGGGTGTTGTTGATCAGGGTTTGAATCTCATCGAGGCGGACCTGGGTCCGGGGATGGGTCGACAGGAGATCGTCGAAAAAACTACGCTCACCCGGCGTCTGCCCGATGGCGCGAACATAGTCCGTGGATACTTTCTCGAGGTTGCGGTGTGCACTGAGCGAGTTTCTGGGATCATAGCCGAGCCGGCCCATGTAGAGCACGCCAAGCCGATCTGCCTCGAGCTCGTCATCGCGGCTGTACTTGAGCAGCAGGAGCTGCCCGCCCAGGGCGCCCAGCCCCACCAGGGCCTCCCCGTAATCCTGGTCGCCAACGGCGGCGGCGGCAATGCCAAGGGTCAGCCCCAGCATCATGCTCTGCGTCATGTGGCGTGCCGAGTGACGAGCCGATACATGCCCCATCTCGTGCCCCATCACATAGACGAATTCCCCTTCGCTATCCAGGCCGGCAAGCAACCCCCGGGTTATTACGACATGGCCCGGAATGGCCCAGGCATTGGGGACGGAACTGTTCTGTATGGCGAAGGACACGGGCAGATTGGGCCTGTGGGATGTCCTGTGAATGTTCATGATGAGGCTTTCCAGGTACCGTTGGAGCTGCGGGTCCTGATACTCGCCGCCGCCCCCCTCGGCGCCCCAGAGGGCATTCGGGTATACCTGCTGGCCCATCTGGATCTCTTCCTGCTCGGAGACCAGCATCAGCTCGTCCTTGCCTGTCACGGGGTTCACGGCACAGGAGGCGAGAACCGCGCACAAAAGGGCCAGTGTCCATAGTTGCAAGGCCGCCCGGAAGTTTCCGGCTACCCCTGAACGTGATTTCCATCGGGATTCAATCATCGGCATTTCCCTTATCAACTCGTCAACGGATCAACGTATTCCTTATCTGAGTCCGGTCATGACAACCAGTCAGTCCTGTCAATTATCGTCCTACAGAGCGTAGGGGGTTGCCGCGCCAGTTCCGGGTCGCAAGTGTCTGTCCGTTTCTTACGGCCATGAACGTGATTTCGCCATTACGTGTCAGTTGAACGGGTCTTATGAGAATATCTTCTGCCCTCACCAGGGTGCCTGCACCGTCGCTCTCGCCTCGCACCGAGATGGTCACGTCTTGCGTCGACCGGTTGCGGATCGTGGCGAAGACCCTTCCCGACTTGCTCACACCTGAATTCGATCCCGCCTGTGCGGCTGCCACCTGCAGTCCTTCCGGCCTGTAGTGGATCGCATCGAATCCGGCCTTTCTCTACAGCGGATCGACATAAGCCTGCAGGCCCGCATCGGGCCACAAGACCAGGCTCCGACGATAACGGATGACGGCAGCGCAAAGCTGGCCTCTCAGCTGGAAGGTGTAGGCCTCATCGCGAAGGCTGGAGCCAACAGCACGGTGAAGGGAGATCTTTTTCTGCTCCGTTCCGCGTCGATGACGGGAGCCGAAACGGCTGCTTCGCCCGCCAAAGCCTTTTCTTCGATGCCGGGCAGGACATGGCGATCCCTTCCGTAGAGCGAAGAAAAAAAATGCCCTGCCCGACCGTTTCGTCGGGCAAGGCATGTCTGTCAGGGTAACGATTCAACCAGGAGCATATCCAGCTTTACCGCCTGAACAGGTAGTGAATAGAATCAAAACTCCTGCTAGTTGATGAAAAC
>DASRZY010000251.1:0-14017 GCA_035685905.1 Syntrophales bacterium | reverse complement strand
CCTGCCCTTCGCTGCCAGGTCCGCCACGAACCGGTCACGATCCTCCGCCCGTACCCAGTAATCCCGGGCCTGAGGTTCGCTCGCTTTGCTTGCGGGGTAATCAAACAGGATGGAGGCCCGCTCGTTGACGAAGAGGACGCGCCCCGTGGCAAGGGAGGTGACGACGACCGCGAACTCGGCATTGTCGACCAGAAGCCGATACCGTTTCTCGCTTTCCCTCAGAGCCTCCTCGGAACGCTTGCGCCCCATGATCGTCCAGAGGCCTGACATGAGCAGGGTCAGCTGCCGAATGTCCTGCTCATCATAATCCGTTGGTTTGTTGCCCACTCCCGCGACGATGACGATCCGGTCGCCGTCAAAAATCGGGACGTTCATGTGCCGTGACACCGGCACGTGGCCCTCGGGATACCCTTTCTTCCAGGGATTGGGCGCTGCATAGTCGTTGGTGACGATTGCGCGGCGTTGGCGGACGGCCTCTCCCCAGAGACCGGTGGTTATCACCGGGTACATGATGGGCTTGTCCACTATCTGGCATTCGCGCATCGCCGTATTGGACCATGCATACATGGTAAGCTGCGTTTCGTCCCCGTTCATGAAGGCGATGTAACCGATGGTGCTCCCTGTCAGCCGCACAGCTTCTTCCATCGCGAAATGCGCAATGTCATGGATGGGCTCTCCGATCATCTGGTTCAGCCTGAGAAGGGCTTCAAGTCGGGCTTCATCCAGTCTCAGCGCCTCCTCGGCATGCTTGCGTTCCGTGATGTCATGAACGATGGAATAGAGGAGTTTCCTGCCCTCGAGGAGGATCGGCCCGCTGTTCACCTCGACGTCGCGGATCGTGCCATTGGCCAGGCGGTGCCGAAAAAGGAAAAAGCGCTCTTCTCCGTTCAGGGCCTTCTGCATTTGCAAGCGCACATCACCGGCTTCCAGCATGTTGATATCGCTGATCCTGAGGCTCTTCATCTTCCCGGGTGTGTACCCATAGAATTTCAGGGCCGCCTTGTTTGCATCGACGATCCGTCCGCCCCGTGGATCAATGATCAGCATAACGGCGTGATTTTTCAGGAATAGACTCGAGTAGAGGTTCCCGCCTTCCCGGGAAGGCGCATCGGCCGGCCGGCGCTTCGAAACACTGCGCTTCGCGGGCTCGGACCGGCTTGCGCCGCTCCGGAGCGCCTTTTCGGGCATCGCGGCTGTTTTTTTCCCGTCGGAAGGCTTTACGGGACGCTTTGTCGGCATAAGAAACCTCTTGCGACTCCATCGCGGGAACCGGAATCGACGCAGGCATGGTTGTCAAGACATCCGTTTGAACGGATCCCGGCACGGAAAGCGATGCTGTGGATGACAGGATGAGCCGGCCGGATGAGTGGCAGCCGCACTGGTTCCATCTAACGGATCGATCGCGGACATGTCAAGAATTATTAGAGAAACGGCATGATGACCGACAGAACCGACAGACTCCCTTGACGGGCCGATGCTGCCCGTGTTACATTGCAATCAACTACCACCAGGAGGGAACCACCATGGCACGAATCCCTCTGCAGATCACCTCCCGTAATTTTGAACTCACCGGCGAAATCGAATCATTCATCTTGAAGAAATCGGAGAAACTCGACAAGTTCCATCGCGACCTGATGGGCTGCCGCGTGCTGCTGGAAGTCCCGCACCGGAACCGTAACAGCGGGCTTGTCTACAACGCGCGGATTGACCTCACCGTGCCGGGCAGGGAAATTGTCATCCGGCGGGAAGCCCACGAGGATCTGCACAGGGCGGTCAACCTGGCCTTCGACGCCGCCCTCAAACGGGTGCAGGCTTATGCCCGCAGGAAACGGGGAGAAGTCAAGCGCCACGAGGAGCCGCCGCGCGGGCGGGTGGCCTCGCTCTTCCCGGAACAGGGCTACGGCTTCATCACTGCAATGGACGGCCGGGATGTCTACTTTCACCGCAACAGCGTGCTCAACGAAAACTTCGCGACCCTGGACATCGGAACGGAAGTCGTCTTCATCGAGGAAGAAGGCCTCAGAGGCCCGCAGGCGAGCAGCGTCCGGACAAAATAGGAGCGAGGATCGAGGCGCGAGGTTCGAGGATTTCTTTTGTACCTCGGTCCTCGTTCCTCGGACCTCGAGCCTATCTGAGGTCCCTTGCGTACTCCGCGATGTTCTCGCAGTGATCGGACATGCGCTCGATGCGCAGCAGGATCTCGACAAAGACGGGACCGGCCTCGGCCTGGCAGACACCCCTGTTGAACCGTTCAATGTGCCGGTCGCGTGCATCCCGCACGAGCCGGTCGACGCAGTCCTCCCTCTCGAAGATGCTCTTCACCCGCCCGGCGTCCATGTCATCGAGCAGGGCAACGACCTCCGCCAGGTTTGCCCGCACGTAGCCCATGATCTCATTGAGCTCCGCTTCCGCCCAGGACGTGAAGCAGACGTCCGCGTGCTGCTTGGAGCGGGCGAGCTTGATGACGTCCATGGCGTGATCGGCAATCCGCTCGATGTCGTCGGCCATGCCGCTGTAGGCGAAAAGGCGCTTTGTCTGCTCCTGGCTCAGGGAGCCTGAAGAGAGCTTTCTCAAGAACAGGCCGACCTCTCGCCGCAGGTTGTCGATGACAAACTCGACATACGAGGCATCGCGGGCCTTCCCCACGTCGAATCGGCTGATCAGTTCCATGCTCGTCGAACAGTTGCTCTCGACGAGCACCATCTGACGCTTCAGTTCCTGCCTGACCCGGTTGAGCGCCTCCTCGGGATTCGAAAGGCAACGTTCATCGAGATACTCGGGCCAGATGGGAAGAGTCCGTGCCGATCCCGGCAGCAGGTACTCGACGAGATACGAAGCGGGCCGCAGGATGAAGATAAAAAGGGCGACGATCACGACGTTGAAGAGCAGGTGCCCCAGCGCCACCTGCTGTGCCGTGCCTGCAGAAAGTTTCATCACGACACCCTGGAAGACCGACAGCAGAGCGGTGCAGACCAGAGCGCCGGTGAGCTTGAACAGGAAGTGCGCCACGGCACTGCGCTTGCCGTTGATATTGGCCACGAGGCTGGCAAGCAGGGCCGTGACGGCCGTGCCCACGTTGGCCCCAAAGACGACAGGCAGGGCATGTTCCAGCGTGATCAGCCCATGCTGGGCGAGAATGACGAGAATCCCGATGGGTATGGCCGAGGAATGAACGAGGGAAGCCGTTGCCAGGCCGATGAGGAGCCCGAAAACGGGGTGGTCGGCCTTTTTAATCATTTCGCGGAACGCATCGCTCTGCCCGAGGGGCGCCGTTGCCATCGTGACCAGTTCGAGACCGAAGAAAATGAACCCGAAGTACAGGATGCCTTCGCCGATTTTTTTCCATCTCTCCTGACCGAAGAACCAGAGCGTGCCGCCCGAAAAGACGATGAGAGGCGAAATCGCCGTCACTTTCCAGACGATCAGCTGCACGGTCAGGGTGGTGCCGATGTCCGCGCCCAGGATGATGCCCAGGGAGCGGTAAAAGCTCATCAGGCCCGCACTGACCATACCGACGACGAGAACGGAAGTCGCCGTGCTGCTCTGCAGGAGCACGGTGGAGCAGATACCTGTCAGAAGGCCGTAGAAGGGATTGTGAACAGCGAACCGGAAGATCCTCCGCACCTTCAGGCTGCTCAGATAGGTCTGCACTTCCTCGCTGAGACGCATCGTCCCGTAAAGAAAGATGGTGATCCCTGCCGCAAAAAGGAGGATTTCACGAATCCACGTCATGGCCGTCAGCGCCTCTCCGGCACCTTGAGCCCCCAGCCGGCCCTGACCTTCCATTGCGAGCCTTCTTTTACGAGATCAAAGGTCTGCTGGAGTACTCTTTTCGGGATGCCCTGGGTCTGGTACTTGTGCTCGAAGACCCCCACGTTGCGGCGCACAAAGGACACATTCTCGAGAGCGCTATCGGGATAGTCGGCCGTATCGAGGGCGCCGGATATCTCTTTAACAATGGCTCGGAAATCGGGGATGCTGATGTCCACTGTCCCGCGGGCGTGCATCTCATCGATCAATGTCACTTCCCGGACGCTGTACCCGATGAGACGGTACAGGTTGCTTGTGAGGAACGCACCCGAGTCTTTCCTCTCGGCAACATAGGCCTCGAGGCTCTTCGACGCGCGGTCTTCGGAGGAGAGGAACGGGTAGGCATCTTCGTAGTTGCCGTTCACGTAGGCGGAAACGTAACGGGAGAGCGCGTCGTCGGGTTTCGACTCGTCGACGCCCGCGGTGCACGCCGCCAGGATGAGCCACAGGGCCCCCAGGAGGATGACCGGATAAACGTTTCGCCGCATACAGGCCTCCATCATTGCGGGATGTGCAATAAGCGCGCCCCGGGCGCTTTCAGGATCGAGGATCGAGGCGCGAGGTTCGAGGATTTCTTTTTGTACCTCGGTCCTCGTTCCTCGGACCTCGAACAGGCTTCGTCAGGATCGAGGATCAAGGCTCAAGGATAAAGGATTTTTTTTGTACCTCGGTCCTCGTTCCTCGGACCTCGAACCTTTTAGGAGACTTCTATCTTGGCGTCCACGGCGATGCAGCCCTGGCCTTTACTGTAGAGAATCAGCGGATTGATGTCCACGTTGGAAATCTCGGGGTGATCCACGAGGAGCTTTGACACGCCTGCGATGCAGCGCCCCAGCGCCTTGACATCGAGAGGCCCCCTGCCCCGGAAGCCTTTCAGAAGCCCTGCAGCCTTTATTTCAAGGATCATGGCCTCCGCATCCCTGGCCATCAGGGGAACGACGCGCATGGCGGTGTCCTTGAGAAGTTCGACAAGTATCCCCCCGAGACCGAAGAGGATGACATGGCCGAACTCGTTGTCCTTCCGGGCCCCGATGATGACCTCGGTGCCGGCCGGCGCCATCTTCTGGACAAGATAACGCTCGGCCTTCATGGAACGGAGGGCCTTTCGCAGTTCCTGTTCGGCGCCGATGTTGAGCGCGACACCGCCTTTTTCCGTTTTGTGGAGAACTGCAGGGTCCGCTGTTTTCAATGCCACGGGGAACCGCAGCCGACGCGCCGCCTTGACAGCTTCATCGGCGCTGCCTGCAACGGCAAGCCCGGCGCACGGTAACCCGTAGGACTCGAGAAGCGCGAAGGCCTCGTCGGGCCCCATGAAGCCAGGCTTCAAAGCAGGGTTTTTCCTTGACCTTGCTGCACGTTTCGGTGACGCCGAACGTTTCCCGTTCTGGAAGCGATGATGCCACAGCGATCGCGAGAGGGCCCCGAGGGCCGCGTCGACGTCCTCGAAAAGGAATGCACCCGCCTCCTCCTTCAGGGAAAACCAGGTGTGCTTGTCGGGGATGATGCAGGGAATGACGGGCTTGCCGTAGCGATGCGACATGGCAAGAGAGGCCTCGAGAAGATGCCTCGAAGGAGCGACCTCCAGGTTGGCGACGTAGGCATGGCTGAACACGACCCCGTCGACCCCTTCTTCGGAAAGCGCTTTTTCCACGATGCCGGCATAGGCGCCGATGTTGAAGATGTCCCCCATATCCAGGGGGTTCGACATGCGTATGACGCCCGCCCGCACGTGCTGTTTGACGTGGCTGAAAAAATCATCGGACAGCTTCGCAAGTTCAAACCCGTACCGATGGACCGCATCGGCCAGCAACACGGCCTGTCCGCCCGAGCGCCCCAGGACGGCAAGCCGGGGCCCCTTGATGACGGGAAGAGAAAAGACCTTGAAGGTCTCCATCATCTCCGACAGATTCTGCACACGATGGATCCCGGCCTGGCGGAAGGCCGCAGTGACGACGTCGTCATCCCCGGCAAGGGCTGCCGTGTGAAAGCGGGCCGCGTGATGGCTCACGGGGTTCGTGTTGGCCTTCAGGGCGATCAGGGGCTTGTCCGTCCTGCCGGCCAGTTCCATGAACCGCGAGCCGTCGGTTACGTTCTCCAGGTAAAAACCGATGATGTGCGTATCGGGATCCGTCCTCAGGTAGTCGAGGAAATCGTTTTCGTTGGCATCGAGCTTGTTGCCCATGCTGATCATCTTGCTGGCCCCGAGGTTCTCATAGGAGAGCAGCCTCATGCAGTCCAGGGCCACTCCCCCGCTCTGGGCCACAATCGAGATGTTCCCCTTCTTCACCTCCCGGTCTTCCAGGGGAACGAAGGGCAGGACAAGGCCGTTCTCGAGATTGATGATGCTGATGCAATTCGGCCCCACGACCCGCATGCCCCACCGTCTGGCAATCTCCAGAACCTCCGTCTCGAGGTCCCGGCCCTGCTGAGCGAATTCGCTGAAGCCACCCGACTCGATGATGGCATGTCGGATTCCCTTGCGCCCGCAGGATTCCATCGCTTCCGCCACATGGCGGGCAGGAAGCAGAAACACGGCAAGATCGGGTACGCCGGGTACATCTTCAAGGCCCTGCCGGATGCTCACGCCGTTGATATCGCCGTTCTCCTTTCCCACTGCGTAAATGCCCCCCCTGAAGCCAAAGCGCTGGAGGTTCAGTATGATGTTCTTTCCCAGGTTGGTGGGTGCTGCAGAGACCCCGAACACAACGACACTCGCAGGAAAAAAGACCTTCTCCATCCCTTCCCTCCTCAGTGAACAGCAGCTCGATAGTGAATGATTTTCCCGATCAGACCGATTTTCAGTATTTGCACGCTACAGGATCGAGGAGCGAGGTTCGAGGATCGAGGCTTTCTCTTTGTACCTCGGTCCTCGTTCCTCGGACCTCGAACCTTTTTTATTCCCCTATAATCTTGACCAGCACGCGCTTTTTCCTTCTGCCGTCGAATTCGCCGTAAAAAATCTGCTCCCAGGGGCCGAAGTCGAGTCTGCCGGCCGTAATGGCCACGACGACCTCCCTTCCCATGATCTGCCGCTTCAGGTGGGCATCGCCGTTGTCTTCGCCCGTGCGGTTGTGCCGGTAACGCGAGACAGGCTCATGGGGAGCCAATTTCTCCAGCCACTCCTCGTAATCCTTGTGAAGGCCGGCTTCATCGTCGTTGATGAACACCGAGGCGGTGATATGCATCGCGTTGACGAGGACGAACCCCTCCCGGACGCCGCTCTCCCCGAGGCAGGTTTCCACCTGGGGGGTGATGTTCACAAAGGCCATCCGGGCCGGGACACTGAACCACAATTCCTTCCGGTAGGATTTCACGGCGCACCCCGTTCGTGAACTCAAATGGGTCATTTTCTACTACCAACGGTCCGCGTTGAAAAGGTTTTTTTTGTGACCTTTTCATCACGAAGGGCGCGACATCGGTGTCGCCGCCGGGAAGCCCCTGATTACGGGCTTTTCTGCAAGCAAAGGCTGACGATGAAACCCTTGCAACAAGCCCGTTGTGACATTTTTGTCACCCCCCCCGGCTCGACAAGACAGCGGGGAATGCCCGCAAATGCCCGACACGGGGAGAGTGCAGCTTGTCTCGATATTTCCGCCTGCCTGGCAAGCCCTTTGCTTATACCATTACTATATCAACCGCCGGCGAATGACACCGCAATGGCGATTCGCCGGCCGGAGAACGGGAAGGATGAAGGTATTACGTTTCAGCGAAGCCGGCCTCGACTGTAATTTCGAGGTCCATGGAAAGACGGTCGAAGAGGTGCTGAAGAAGGCAGCCGATCATGCCCGGAAAGGGCACGAACTCAGCGTGACGGACGATTCGCTTGATGAATGGCGATGCCTGATCCACGAAGAGTGATCTGAGCTCCCACCCTGTTCCGGCCACGCAATCCACCCCCCCCGACGTCAGACCTGTCCGTTTTCGAAGGAGCGATCATCCATGCTCCGGGCGGGTCCGTTATCGACCTCTTCTGCCGTCAATCGGCGCTTTACGATCTTTTTGTCTTTTGCATTCCCGCCGGCGATCTTCTATAATTCAAACTCCTTATGAGACGTATTCTGCACCTGGACATGGATGCTTTCTTCGCTGCTGTCGAGGAGAGACGCAACCCGCAGTTGCGGGGCAAACCCGTCGTCATCGGAGGCGGGGGCGACCCGTCGAGCCGCGGGGTCGCATCCACCGCCTCCTACGAAGCAAGAAAATACGGGATCCACTCGGCCATGCCGCTCCGAACGGCCTACCGCCTTTGTCCGCATGCCATCTTTCTTCCCGTCGACTATGACGAGTACGTTCGCTACTCGGGGATGTTCAAGGCGGTACTCCACCGCTTCAGCGCCGCTATGGAGGATGTCGGGATCGACGAGGCTTACCTGGACCTCTCGGACATCGACCGCCCGTCGGAGGAGATCGCCCGCGAAATCAAGCAGCAGATCCTCGACGAGACGGGCCTGACCTGTTCGATCGGGATCGCACCCAACAAGCTGCTGGCCAAGATCGGCTCGGACATGCAGAAGCCCGACGGACTGACGATCCTGGCCGAGACTGACGTGCCCTCCCGGATCTGGCCCATGCCGGCAAGAAAGCTCCTTGGCGTGGGACCCAAGACAGAGGCTCACCTGAAGGGCCTGGGGATCGATACGATCGGGCAGATTGCCGCACTGTCGATTGAGCGGCTGACGGAGGAGTTCGGTCAATCCTATGGCCACTATCTCTACGAGGCATCGCGGGGCATCGACGACAGCCCCATCGTGACCCACTGGGAGCCCCGTTCGATGAGCCGGGAGACGACGTTCGAAACCGATGTGCACAACTGGCAGGTCATCGCAAAAACGCTGGCCGAACTCACGAAGGACGTCGTCATGTCCATGCGCCAGGACGGCTACCGGGGGCGCACGGTGACGCTGAAGATCCGCTACAGCGACTTCGAGACGCACACGCGCTCCATCAGCCTCAAGGAACCCGTCGATTCCGAGGAGACGATCCGCCGCACAGCCTTCGAGTGTTTGAAAAAGGTCGAACTCAAGAAAAGGGTGCGTCTGATTGGAGTGAGGATGAGCAACCTTGAAAAACAGGATCGAGGTCCGAGGAACGAGGAACGAGGTTAAAAGAGGCTACAGGAAACAGGCTACAGGCTACAGACAAAAAACAAATCCCCCTTTCATCCCCCTTTGCAAAAGGGGGAAAGAGGGGGATTTCTTCCTTCTCTGTTATTTTCTGCCTCGTCCCTACGCCCTGGTCCCTGGTCCCTTCTCTCTTCCACTGGTCACTGGATTTCAAGAGTATTGCCGTATATACCCCTGGATGTACTTTTTGACCTGGTCCTTTGTCTGGAAGATCCCGAAGTGGCCCTCGCAGAGAATGTCGGCCTCGAGGGCCAGGAGTTTCTCCATGGATTTGTGCCAGCGGCCGACGTCCGATTTGAAACTTGGCAGGAATGGACCGTGGATGTCCTGTCCGAAGAGGACTCTCTTTCCTGCCCGGTCCAGGTAGAGTGACATGGAGCCGGGAGTGTGCCCGGGGGTGTGGAGCAGGTGCAGCTCTTCGGCCCCGAACCGCAGGATCTCGTGGTCGCCCTTGAAACGGATATCGACGGGTGTGGGCGGGAAATCCGTTTCATACCAGTTGGCCGCCGTCATGACGGGATCGCCTTCCTCGATGGCCCGGGAATCCAGATCGTGGGCGGCCAGTTTGCAGCCGAACGTTTCCCGGAAGTAAGGCGCCGCCCCGATGTGATCGATATGGCAGTGCGTGAGGATCACCGTGGAGATCTTCTTCGGGTCGAGGCCCGCGCTCTCGATGTTGCGAACGAGCGTCCGGGCACTGCGGCCGGCACCGGAATCGATCATGATGAGCTCGCCGCTGAAATCGATGACGAAGACCGTGGCATCCTCCGACATGGAAATGTTCGGCCCACCCACCAGCCAGACGCCTTCGACGATCAACTCAGCCTTGCTCATCAACCCTCCTCGGCAATAACCTTTTTCTTCATGATTGAGATTAGCGGCGTCCGGCAGGTGCGAGGATCGAGGCACGAGGTTCGAGGATTTCTGTTTTGTACCTCGGTCCTCGTTCCTCGGACCTCGAACCTTTTTAATCCGTCTTCAGGGAGCCAATCAACTCGTTGACATCGTTGAGTCCGTGGCGGACCAGGTACTCTTCGATCCCGTCGATGATCTCCATCGTGGCCCTCGGATTAACGAAATTGGCCGTTCCGACCTGGACGGCCTTTGCACCGGCAATGAGAAACTCCACAGCATCGTCGGCTTGCATGACACCCCCGATCCCGATAACGGGAATCGTAACGGCCCTCACCGTGTTCCAGACCATGCGAAGCGCCACGGGCTTGACGACAGGGCCGGACAGGCCGCCGGTCACGTTCTTCAGGTGCGGGATGCGCTTTTCGATATCGATGGACATGCCGAGCAGCGTGTTGATGAGCGAGAGCGCGTCGGCCCCGGCCGCCTCGCATGCGCGGGCCACCTGGGTGATATCGGACACGTTGGGCGAGAGTTTTACTATGACGGGCAGGTCTGTGGCCGCTTTCACGACCTTCGTCACTTCGCGTGATGCATCCGGGTCGCAGCCAAAGACATGCCCGCCCTTTTGCACGTTGGGGCAGGAGATGTTGACCTCGAGGGCATGAATCCCGGCAATGCCGCTCAATGCAGAGGCCACCTTGCCGTACTCCTCCAGCGTCTCGCCGAAGATGTTGACAACCACTTTCGTGTCGAACTGCCGCAGCCAGGGAAGTTTCTTGCCGAGAAAGGCTTTCACTCCGACATTTTGAAGCCCGATTGCATTCAGCATCCCTCCCGGTGTTTCCATGATCCGGGGCGGCGGGTTTCCCCTGCGGGGCTCGAGCGATATCCCCTTCACCACCACGGCCCCGAGCCGGTTCAGATCCACATAGGGGGCGTATTCCTCGCCGTAGCCGAAAGTCCCCGATGCCGTCATGACGGGGTTCTTCAGCGTCAAGCTTCCGATCTGTACGGTAGTGTTGGGCCTGCTGTTTGCGCTCACGGCTTCCCCTTTTCGTCGGTAAGGACTGATTCGAACGGATCGGAAGCAGGATCGAGGATCGAGGCTCTAGGATCGAGGCTTTCTATCTTGTACCTCGGTCCTCGTTCCTCGGACCTCGAACCTGTTTTTATCGCCAGACTATGCTTCGCAGGTCGAACACCGGCCCGTCTGCACAGACCTGGCGGTACTCCACACCCGACGGCGTACGGACCTCTATCGTGCACCCCAGGCAGGCTCCCATGCCGCAGGCCATGCGCTCCTCCATGAGGACCTGGCAGGGTACGGTATGATTTTCACAAATCCCGCTCATCCGCTTCAGCATCGGGTTGGGACCGCAGACATAGATCTCTGTTGTCGCAGCGTCGAAAGAGGCCATATCCCGCAGGAGAAGATCCGTCACCGGCCCCCTGTAACCGGCACTGCCGTCATCGGTACTGACGCGCACATCGACGCCGAATGCTCTCATGCGGTCGATCCCGAGAAGGCTCCCCGAATCTCTCGCCCCGATATAAAGGATCAATCCGGGCCGTTCCGGCAAGGCGGCAAGACTCAATCTCTCAACCAGAAAGACAAGCGGGGCAATGCCGATGCCGCCTGCCACGAGAACGGCTGTCTTCATCCCGGGCTTGTGTTCGAACCGGTTCCCGAGCGGGCCCAGGATCTCGATGAGATCGCCTTCGCACAGGGCGGAGATAACCTTCGTCCCCTTCCCTGCTGCGCGATAGAGAACCTCGATCCGTGCGCCGTCTGCATGTTCGGCCAGGCTGTAGATGCCAAGAGGGCGTCCCAGGAAAGGAAAGCCCCGGCCGACAGGGCGCAGCATCACAAACTGGCCCGGTTGGGCCTGCCCGAAGACCTTGCTGACGGCAAGCGTCATGAGATAATGGCAGGGCGCCACCTCGGCATTCGAGAGGATCGTTGCGGTCATGTCTTCGCGGGTGAACATTTTGCGTTCCCTTCCCTCACGCAAAGGATCGAGGCGCGAGGTTCGAGGATAGAGGATTTCTTTTGTACCTCGGTCCTCGTTCCCCGGACCTCGAACCTTTTCTATAGATCCAGCCACATAATGAGGGCGTCTTCGTTGTTGTCCGAGTAGTATTTCGGCCGGACACCCCGGGTCTCAAACCCGAGTCTGCGGTAAAGCTCCCTGGCGGACTCGTTTGACCTGCGGACTTCCAGGGTGCAATAGTTCATCCTTTCATTCCGGGCCAGGAACAGCGCCTCTTCGACGAGCCGCGTCGCAATGCGTCGATTTCGGAGATCCTCTCTCACCGCAATGTTGGTAACGTGGACCTCATCGGCAACGAACCAGCAGATGATATAGCCCGCAAGCTGTTTTTCCGTGCCCCCCTTCAGCCTGGCGGCAAGGCACCGGGCAATCGGAAAGTGCAGGTCCTGCTTGAACATCTCCGGGGACCAGGGGGTCCGGAAGGACGTCCTTTCGATTTGCATGATCTCGCCAATATCGTCCACTGTCAGGGGCCCGATCTCGAGATCCTCGATCTGCTTTATCCCGTTAGCCATCCGCGCTCAGTGTCATGTGTTACGTGTTATGTATTTATCATGTGTCCTAAAGCTTTTCTTCACTTAACACTTAACACTTTACGGGCTGTTGCCCAAAGCATTTTCATCAAGAATGCGCTCGAGCAGGATTCTGGATGGCGAAGTTTGGCGCGTTTTCGGTAACCGCTCTTCGCGAAGCGGAACGTCCGCAGCGCAAACTGTCTGAGCCCGCAGGGCGAGTTTTTGCGTCTGCAGTGCAGCGAGCGTTAGAGCGGTCGATAACCGCCAATTCGCAGGAAGAATCCTGCTTGAGCGCATTTGGGCAACAGCCCGTTTACACCTAACACTTCTTCTGTGGCTGTTTAAAGGAATTCAGAGACAATCGCAAGCAGCAAAAAGACGCCGCAGAATACCGGGATGTACCCCCTGAGCTTGATCGTGTTGAGAGCAACGCCGATGCCAATGAGGGGCAGCATGTAATAGGCAAAGGCAAGGGTGCGCATGGGCATCACGGAAAGATCGGGATACACGAACCGAAGCAGGATGACACCGCCGATCAGTGCAGCGGACAGAAATACAAACGAACCCGCGGCATAGCGCCCCAGGGCTGTGAGATGTCGTCGGGTGACTCCCGCGGCGTTTCCCGCGTTTGCATCCTCCCGGGCGCGCAGAGCAAGCACGTCGTTCCAATTCCGGAGCGCGATTTCCATTTTCTGTCCCAAGAATCCGGCGGGGGCAAAGAGCAGGATGGCAAGGGCAATCAGCTCGCGTGGGGCATGCCCCGGCGCAGGGGCGGCCAGAATGGCGCCCGCTGTGGCAAGGATGGCGACGAAGGTGTCATTGGGCGGCACATAGGGCCCGACGGGAATGCGATCTACCCAGAGCAACTCCAGCAGAGCTCCCGTTACGAGACCGGTGAACGGGTCCCCGAGAGCGAGGCCGATCAGCGGGCCTGCCACAATGGGTCGAGAGATCATGAACTGGGCGACCACCCTGTCCAGGCAGATCAACGTACCCAGCGCTGCGGCGATGGCAGTCTCGTTCAACATGATCATCCCCGTGAGCAACGCCGATTGTCTGTCGGTACGCTCGTGACAGACATCAGCCCTCAGTCCCGCCGGATGCCGAGAAGATTCCGAACGTCCACCACCTTGTCGCTGGGAACGGATCTGAGCTCAACCGTCACGCCTGCTTCCAACAGGAAACGAACGTGTGCAACATCCTCATTGGCCAGACATACTGATGTCGAGCATTGCAGAACCCAGTTTTCACTGTACAGGTTGCCGATGTTCAGCGTATGAAAGCGGAACCCGGCTTCCCAGGACCGGACGACATCGTTGACGCCGCTGAAGAGAACGATGGCCTTCGCGTTTTCCTTCTCGTGGCTGGCATCGCTGCGGCCGAACTCATCGACGCCGTAGATCAGGACTTCCACATCCCTGGGCACGGCCATCCGAATGACGGTCTCACGAAAGAAGTTGCAGGCCACCTCGTCATTGACGACGATAATCCGCGTCGCTTTCAGGAAGGGCAGCCACGTTTCGATGATCTGTCCGTGAACCAGCCGGCTATCGACTCTGACGAGGGAGAAATCCATCGGATGCCCGTAACGTGCGAAGCATAAAAAAAGCCGGAATCCTGTCACCAGGCCCCCGGCTTTGTCTTAATTGTCACCCACCTTCTT
>DASRZY010000250.1:0-10735 GCA_035685905.1 Syntrophales bacterium | reverse complement strand
CACGAAATCCGGGCAGCTGTGCACAGGCAGGAGATACTGATCGTGAACGCTGCAGATACCGGCATCCCCGCGGCTGCAGCCCCGGACGGAACTGAGACTGCCGATTCCCTTGAAATATTCCTCCAGCATGGCGGGATCGTTGTTGAAGTGATCGCAGTCCCCGCATTGGCCCCGGCCCGTTGCATCCGTTTTACCGCCGGGCATCCACCGGGACAGATTCATGGCAAGAAATGATATGAAACGCATGGGGCACCCGCGACGTCTTTGTGTCCGACGTGGACAGACGATAAGGAAAAGATCGGGGATTGTCAACGCAAGAAGTGACCCTCGCGCCTGCTGCCCGTTGACAGCCCGGCAAAGAAAAGCTGATAATGACAAATGGAAACTCGTGTCCTTACCACGCGGAAGGACAAGCCGAACCGATTCAGAAAAGGGATCGTCGAACAGGAATGAGAGCGTTCAAGGAGCATCGTCGATGAAACGATCTCGAAGAGCCCATTCGTCTTCGCCATTGAGGATCGTGGCGCTGAGTCTTTTCGTTATCTTCTTCATGAGCTGCGCGGCTGCGACAACTCAGACACCCGACAGCGGATCGCCGTCTCCCGGTCAGCACAAGGCCGGCACCCGCCGGCTCGATCCGGCCCAGGCCCAGCGGATCCGGAAAATCATGCCGCCCCTGATCCAGGCGATGAATAAGCCGCTGCCGCTGAACCAGGTCACGTTGACCATTCTCGAGGACCCGGATATCAATGCAGCCAATGCCGGCGGCGGGAAATTCTATGTCACGACCGGCCTGCTGGAAAAGGCCAATGACGACCAGCTGCGGGGCGTTCTCGCCCACGAGATCGCTCACGCCGACCTGGGGCATGTGGCAAAGGCGCAGGCGGTTGGCGCCGGGTTGAACATCGGCATGATCCTCCTCGATCAGTTCATCCCCGGTTCGGGCATGATCACGCCCCTGATTGCCGATCTGGGCGTCATGAAACCCTTCAGCCGAAGCGAGGAGTACCAGGCCGATGCCCATGGCGTGGAGATCCTCAACAAGGCGGGGTACAACGGGAAAGAGATCATGGCCGGCACCCTGAGCTGGCTTCTTCAGTCGTCGGGCCCGAGCGGCGGCTTTTTTACGACACACCCGGGCACTCAGGAACGGATTCAGCGCATTCAGGCCATGCCGTAAAACGCAATCGGTCGCTCACGGTTTTCGACAGCTTCTTTTATGAAAGGCCTTCCTGAAATCGTAAAACCCGATTATGATTGATTTGACCTTGCTCCACTCCCCTTGCGCTGCAGAGGTCAATCGTTGCGCCTGAGATGCCGTTTCTGAAACAAAATGCATCCCGGCTTGGATGTCCATTTGACGCAAACTCAACATCGCTGGATCCCAAGGAGGCCACCATGAAAAAATGGATCTTTCCGATAGCGGCTGTTTTCCTCATCTGGCTCGGCGGCTGTGCAAGCAGTGTCGATCTCAAGAAGACCCAGCGGGACTACGACAGCAAGATGTCCAGCCAGCAAGGCGATGTGGAAAAGCTCCAGGCCCGCTTCGACCAGTTCGAGAAGAATTACACTCAAACGATGCGGGACGTGCGGAATAACCAGGCCAATTTCGGCGCCGATCTCGGGGCCGTCCGCGATGATGTTCGGACGCTGCGAGGCCAGATGGAGCAGATGAACAGGGAAGTCAGCGCCACGGGCCGGGGCCAGAATATGAAAAATCGGCTGGACGACCTGGACGTCCGGATCGCGAACATCGAACATTCCATGGGGATCGGAAAGAAGGAGCCGGGCGGGCAACGACCCGAAGCGGCGGGTACAGAGCCGTCTGCGGAGCCCAAGACAGACCCGAAGGACGCTTACAATGCCTGCTACAAGGTCTTCAAGGACGGTCAGTATGCAAAGGCACGGGAGCAGTTTCAGAAATTTCTGAAACAGTATCCGAAGACGGCCTATTCCGACAATGCCCAGTACTGGATCGGGGAGACCTGGTACGTCGAAGAGAAATACGAAAAAGCCATTGTCGAATACGAAAAGGTGATAAAAGGGTTTCCCACGGGCGACGCGGTGCCCTATGCCCTCCTGAAACAGGGCATGTCATTTCAGAAACTCGGGGACAAAGCGAGCGCCAAGATCGTCTACCAGCAGATCGTAAAAAAATATCCACAGACCAATCAGGCCAAGGTCGCACGGGCAAGACTGTCGGAATTGAAGTAACGGGGACCGGGTGGAGAGTTTCGGGGGGGCAAGCGTCTCGATGCCCGGAGGAGGGAATCCCATTGCCTTGATTCGCCGATCGTCCGGCTTCGATCCGCCCGGATCGTCGGGCAGCAGCCCGCAGACGCTCCCGTCGTTTACGGATATGAGGAATACGTTCAGGGGCCGTTGGTCTTTCTGTGTTCAGCCGTCAACAGGCCGAGGCTCGCGGCCGTCTTTGGATGATCCTATACCCGCTCGACAGGGCTGGGCAACCCCGGTCCTCTTTTTGATTCTCATGTCGACGTGCCTGTTTTTTCCGGTTTGATCGGGTGAGATGAGGCTCCCCCCGAAATGAAACCATCGGGGGGAAGCCCCACCATTGGAGATGCATTCAGATCACAGAGGATTTACTTGATGATGACCATGTCCACACGGCGGTTCTGGGCCCGGCCCGCATCTGTCGTGTTCGGGGCCACGGGCTTGCCCTCGCCGAAGCTCACCGCCTTGAGACGGTTGGGATCGATGCCCTTGCTCTTCAAATAGTCGAGCACCGCATCGGCCCTTTTCTTTCCCAGCGCCTCGTTATATTTTGCGCTCCCGACATTGTCGGTGTTGCCCTGGAGCTCGAGCACCACATCGGGGTTGTCCTGCATGATCTTCGCGGCCCGGTCCAACTCGGCCTTGGCCTCTGGCGTCAGGTTCCATTTGTTATAGTCAAAGGTCACCGAGTGGAAGCTGATGGGCTCTCTCGCCGGCGGGGGCGGTGGCGGCGGCGGAGGCGGGATTACCTTTGCAGGAGGCGGCGGGGGGGGCGGCGGCGGAGGCTGACAGGATTCGGCCTCTTTTGCCAGGTTCCTGGCCTGGGCGAGAAGATCCATCGCCTCGGCAGTGCGGCATGCCCAATAAATCTCCGCCGCTTGCTTACCCATTGCGTTGGCCTTCGTGATCTTTTCCGGGCAATACTTTGCCCCGTCAGATTTCGCGGAAATTGCAATGGCTGACTCTGTCTGCTTGAATTCAGGAGGGACCCATATGGCCTTGTTGGAAACACCGAAGTAAGACGTCGGGGCGCACCCGACCATGACAAAGGACAGAACAAGCCCGAGCAAAATTAACTTCCATCTCATAACGCTCTCCTCCTTTTCACTGAATAGTTGTTTCCAATAAAGGAAACTCTCTTCCTGCTTCCCCTCATCGACTACGCCGTTGTCACGAACCCATCTGTCGACATCACCTGCCGCAACCTAACACAGAGCGCCGCCTGTTGTCGAGAAAGCGAAGTCACGCGACGCGAACCTGTGAGTCGATGCATTTTCCTGCGCAAGGAGGAAATTGCACCTTCGTCCTGTCCGCATCGAACGCTGGTCGAGAACAGATAATATATGAAAATACGCGGTTTATATAGGGAAAAAAGAAGCCGGCCGGCTACTCCGCCGGAATGAAGTGGTTGCCCTTTTTAACAGCCATTTCCGATTGCAAGGTTCACAAAATGCCGGGCAGGCAAAATCCTCGCTTTCGGAATGCGATACGCAACATAATCTGTTCTTCTTACAGATTCCGGTTTGTTGCGTCCTGTTTACCTTTGCATCCTATTCCGCGTTCATCACGTGCTGTCCGGACTGACGGCTCGCTGTCTCATGATTACCTCCAGGGCGTTAACCCGGGAGCGTTGTCTGACGTAAAAGAAGAAAGGGGAAAAACAGGCATGCCCGTTTTCCCCCTTCCGCAAAGTGATCGTATCTTTTTACTTTTTCACCGGTGCCGGTTCGGCGAGTTCAGCCGTGATCCCGGCGATGCGCCTGGCCTCTGCGGCATACTGCTCCCAGGGCGTGAAGGCCCGGACAACGAGCCTTGCCCCGTCGGGCGAGCCGCCGCCGTGCATGCAGCCCGGGATGCCGCCGCCCACGGTGAGCCACTCCACGAGCCTTGCCGCCCGGGCCCGCGTCTCGCCGTCGGCCCCCGCCGTGAGCGCCTCGAGGATGTGCTTGCCGTAAAGTGGCGATTGCACATCGGCATACGACGGAAAGCAGCCCGTCTCGGCAATGCCGCCCGAGATGTCCTGGGCGAGCACCTTCGTTTCATAGGGGAGCCTGGCCACCTGGGTCTTGTTGGCGTGGGCCAGAAGCGAATCGGGCACAAAGAGCCCCGAGGGCTGCTTCTTTCCCCTCATCATGGAGCCCAGCCCCAGGCCGTAGGTGATCTCGTTGTTGATGGCCATCTGGTTGAGCTTCTCCTGGAAGGCCTTCATGGAGAGGCCGTTGGCCCTCGCCATGTTGATGGCCGCCCCGATCATGATATCCCCCTGGCCCGCGACGCAGGCCCCGATGGCCGCGCGGTAGATGGCGGTGAAGCTCCCGAGCAGCTTTCCCGAGTACTTGAACTCCCCTAACATGAAGACCCGTTCCGTGGGCACGAAGACATCGTCGAAGATCAGGAAGGTCTGGGTGATGTTGCCCGCCTTCGGGGCATCCCAGCCCTCCTCCTCGTCGCGGGCGTCGCTGGGGCGTCGCGTCTCGACGATGGTGAGCCCCTGGGCATCGCGGGGCACCGCGCAGGCCACGCAGAAGTCCTTGTCGGCCTCGCCGTAGCCGCTGCCCGGCGTGACGATGATCTCGTGGGCCGCCGCCACGCCGCAGATCTGGCACTTGTAGCCCCGGATCACGATCCCGTCGGGCCGGATTTCCTTGACGTGGAGGTTCGAGTCCTTGTTTTTCTGCTGTGAGGGCCGCTGGGAGCGGTTGCCCTTGGCATCCGTGATGGCCCCCGACATGGCCACGCCATTGTCCTCCATGTATTTCCAGAACTTTTTCACCCGTTCGTGGTAGCTCGTCCCCAGGTCCTTGTCCATCTGGAAGGTGATGTCCCAGAGCACGTTCATCGCCGTCCAGCCCGCGCAGGTCGCCCCCTGGCAGGTGCCCGACTGGTGGTACTGCTCGCGCTTCATGTTGGAGTTGCCCATGACGTCCTCGGCCGACTGCATCAGCGAGTTCCAGCGGTGCACCGTCTCGCCTGTCAGCGGGGATTTTCCCGTGTAGACCGATGCCTTGTCGGGGTCGTGGGACAGCTCGTAGGAGCGCTTGACGGACTGGACGTGCAAGCGTGTGGCGGGGTGGGTCGTGACATCCTCGATGAGCTTGCCCCACTTGTAGACGTTGGGCCGCATCTTTTTTATGCTGGCTACGTACTGGTCTCCGGTTTTCAGTGCCATAGTTGATAAGCCTCCTTCAGATTAGGTTTGCGATTCCCTGAATCATTTTCTTTTTAACACATTTGTCACGTCGACGGCATGCAATACTTCAAGCTCCTCCGCCGTCGGTTCGGGGGTTACGGTGACGCGCTGCGAGACCTTCAGGTCCCAGGCCGTGTTGGCCTTCATCTCCTCGATGCTGGAGAACGGGTAGTAGGAGTCAATCATCAGCTCCTTCGTGACGGGGTCGGGTCTCAGGATCCCCAATGTCGTGATGACGGAAACGGGGCCGCCCCCGATGTAATGGTATTTCTCCCGGGCATTGCCCCCGTCGAGATATCCCGGGGTGGTGAGGTAATCCACCTTTTCGGCGAAGCGCTTTTTCTCGTGGGCCAGCATGACGACGACCCGCTTGGCCCCGCAGGCAATGTCGTTGGCCCCGCCGCTGCCGTTCAGGCGGGTTTTGGGCGCGCCGAAGTGGGGACCTTCCGGCTCCTCCCAGAAGCCCGTCGTGTTGACGTTGCCGTATTTATCGATCTGCGCCGCGCCGATGATCCCGAGATCGCATTTTCCCGAAGCGACCAGGAACCCCAGGGCATCCAGGGCCCCCGTGAAACAGGTCGCGTTGGCGGAGATGCGGTTGTCCTCGATGCCCCACGGCAGGCCGCCCACGGGGCTAGATCCGTACACCCCGCCCTCCGTCATGGCCTTCGCGTTTTTCGCGTGGTAGGCCAGCGCAAAGTAGCCGGCCAGCATGGAAAGACCCACGCCGAATATGCACAGATCGCCGTCCCGGATCTCGCGGCCGGTCGCGATCGCCATCATTTCCTGTCTCGTGAATTCCATGGGATCACCTCCTTCAGGCAAATTTCGATTGTGTCATCAACGCCGCGATTTCCTGGTCGCTCTTGATCCACTTGCGATAGGGGTCCATCAGGTGTGTCGTTGCATTCTTCATGATCTTGTCAATCTTTGCGCTTCCGATCACCGCCAGGAACTCTTCGTGCGTCTGCCAGCTGTCGATGTATTTCTTCCGGAACTCCGCCGTTCCTTCCGCGGTCCCGAGCATCTTGTTCATACCCGCCATGTGCTCCTCGTCGCTGTCGTAGACCCCGACGGAGCACTGGGGCCAGGCGCCCAGCTGCCAGGGGATGACGGCCTCGACCAGCAGGTCGGGGATCCTCACCAGGTTCGGGTACTGCCGCATGCAATCCGTATCGACGATGAAGTCGGCCTGCAGAATGACCTGGTCCGCCGCCCGGGCCAGCTCGAAGCGGCTCCACTCCGTGCCCAGGAAGATGGCATTGCCCTCCACGTCGGCCATCGTCACGTGGATCACCACGAGCTCCGGCCTCGCGACCGGTAACGCACCGTACACCTTACCGGTGAACGGGTCGGTGATCTCCGGGATCTTGGATTTGCAGGGGTACTCATCGGGTTTGAAGGCACTCCGGTACTGCATATCGCTCCCGATGTTCACCGTAGCGGGGACGAAGGGCCACCGCAGCGCTCCCCCCAGGAACCGCAGGGACATGGAGAGATTGGAATAGTCCTCCCAGATCACCCTTCCGGATTCGACGGCATGCCGGATCCCGTTGGCAAAACCATACACTTCCAGGCCGGAGAAGGCAGCCTCAACCTTGTCGCAGACGCCTGCTGCGCAGAACAGGTTGACTTGCTGGCTGCTGCAGTGCGTCAGGTAATGGATGTTCTTGCGCCCCTGGCGGAGCATCTCCTTCCCGAACACCAGGGAATCGGATCCGACGGGCAGGCCGCCACCGCTGCAGTATACCATGCCGTCCCGTGTGTACTTGGAAACGGCATCCCGGAGTTGAATGAGTTTGTTCGGCATTTCAATCCCTCCTTGTTCGTGCTTGGCTGAGAACCGTTTTGTCAGGGATAAAACCTATCCCATGGCCGCCTTGAAGAACTCGCCTCATCCTCCGAGGGGCGAGTGGGGAAGAATTTCATCAATTTATTCATCCTCTTCCCCGCCTTGAGAGGCAGTTGAAACCGCATCGGCGCCACTTCCGCGCGTGTTGACAGGTCAGTATCACTGCGTCCCGGCTGAGGCGCCCAAAACACGGCGGATGGGAGACAGGACCGCTTCACACACAGACCCTGTGTGAAGCAGACACCAGCATGACGAGTAAGGAAGGATTCTCTATAAGAAAAGGAGCTCAGGAGTGGGGTTCACGCATTTCAGCCGCCCCTATCCCCCCGGGGCACAGAAACACAAGCGCAATGTCTTCTTTCTATGTGAAGTTGGATGGAAAAAGCAAGCAGGGATTTTGCCTCCCGATCACGGCAAAATGAAGGGGTTGCGGCCATGGGCCGCAACCCCGTCTGTTATCGCGATTCTCCCTCCCGGCAGGAACGGGACGAGCCCGATATGCGGGTTCCATCGAAAAAAACCGTTCTGACGTGACTCCCGTTCTGCGCTGGCGTCACGATCCCCGAGGCGTACCCGTCACTTTGCCAGAGCTTTGAGGGAGGCGGTGATCTTCGCCTTGTTGATCAACGTCTTCTTGAAGCCGTCCTTTGCATCGAAGATTGCATAGGCTTCGTCGCAGTACTTGTCCAGCCACGCCCATGTCATCTGTTGCTTGCGCCCCCACGTCACGCAGACCGGTCCGCTGGGGGTGTAGCCGGGTACGTAAACGTAGTGACCTCCCCAGGAGCCGGGCGCAGCGTCCGGACCGGAGGTCACGTCCCACGGCTGTCCCGTCTGGATCTGCTTCTGCGCAGATTTGGGAAGCTGCAGGCCCAGGGCCATCCCGACATCGGCGAAGATCGCCTGCCGCACCTGGTTATGGTTTTTGAAGCTCACCTCGGCAAAAGCCTGGATCTTGTAAGTGCGCTTGCCGACCTTCCACCCCTTGTGACGCCACTCGTTGAGGGAATCAAGGACGACCAGGCCGGTGTCGGGACCGCCGGTTTCCTTGAAATACTCTTTGAGCACATCCTTGTCTGTGATCATCAGCACCGACCCCTGTTCGATATCCTCGAAACGGAGCGTCTGGTGCGCCCTGCCGGCGATGACGCAATCGCCGTGAACATCGTTGCCGAACATCGGGGTTGGGATTCCGCTGTGGGTTGTGTCGAAGTCGTAGGAACTCGGCAATGCCGGGGGCGCTGCCTGCAGGAGTGCTGCAAATTTGAAATTCCGCTTGTCCCTCTTCGCCGGCGCCTTGCCGAGTTTGAATATCTTGTGTGCGTGGATTCCCTTTGCGTTAGCCATCATGTCCTCCTTTCGTGATGAATTGGCCAGGACGGCCCTGTTGATTCACGGATCGCACAAACGGTGCGGCCGCACGCATCCTCTTTGAAGTATAGAAGGAACGTCCGATAAAGTCGATATTCTTACCTCTGCTCTTTTCTCTGACCTGAAACTAAGATAATCCCCGATTGAGAAAGCCCGGCAGTCGGAATACTATTTATCCACGTGCACGGCCGGCGCGCCAGAACCCATTCAGAATCGTCAACGATAAATCGCCTCATATCCGGTTTATCGTCTCAACAGTCAAGATGACCCCCATGAAGAATTCTCAGGAGGTGCAGCATGAAATATTTCGTAAGCGCATCGGGGGGTCCCGGGTTTGCATCGCCCGAGGAAGCCCTGAAGATCCTGGAAAAGATTGTCATCCCCAGCTTCGAAACGCTGATGAAGCTTGAAGGGGAGAAGAAAATCCTGGGGGGCGGGCTACCCGTCGGAGAGCGGTCGTTCGTGTTTATCATGGAAGCCTCTTCCAGCGAAGAACTGGATGAGGTGCTGAGAAAAATCCCCATGTGGGGCTCGCTGGATTGGGAAGTGACGCCTCTTGTGTCCTTCGGATCCCGAGCCGCCACGGAGCGCCAGGCAGTCAAGGAACTGAAAAAAGCCTAGGTACAATGGGAGGTAAAAGCCATGAAGTATTCATTTACATGCCCTGCGCCCTGCAATTACGAAGTGAAGGTCGAAGCCCAAAATGATGATGAAGCAATGAACAAGCTTATGGCAGCGGGCAAGGTTCACGCAAAAGATGCCCACCCGAACATGCCGCCCATGTCAGAGCAGCAAATGAAGGACATGCTGAAATCGGGCATGAAGAAGGGATAAGGAGGATCATATGGCAAAACCAATGAACGCAGTCGGCTGGTTTGAAATTCCGGTGACAGATCTGGAAAGAGCCATAAAATTCTATGAATCCGTTTTCGGCGTCAAGCTGAGCCGGAATCAAATGGGGCCCCTGAAAATGGCGTGGTTCACGTGGACGGAAGACGCCACGGGTGCGGCCGGCAGCCTGGTCAAGGCGGACGGTTATGCCCCATCCCATGCCGGGACCCTGGTGTACTTCTCGGTTGATGATATCAATGGCACGTTGGCGAAGATCGATGCAAACGGCGGCAAGACCCTTCTGCCCAGGATGTCAATCGGAGAGTACGGTTTTATCGCCCACTTCCAGGACAGCGAGGGCAACCGGGTCGCCCTGCATTCCGAGAACTGATGAGCGGATAGGCTGAAGATACCGATCGCCATCTATGACAGGGTCCTCGCGCTGGCGCGCCTGAAGCCCAAATAGAAAAGGGGTTGGCTCAACCGAGCCAGCCCCTTTCCATTCTCAAGGATGGAGGACTATTGCTTCTTGTTCTCTATCCGGCTGGAGGCCGAATGATTCTCAGGTTCCTTTTCCGGTTCCTCCATGGACTTCTTGAAGCCCCTTATCGCTTTGCCGAGGGAGTTTCCCAATTCAGGAAGCTTGCCCGGCCCGAATATGACGAGAGCCAGTATCAGGATGACCAGCAGATGCATGGGCTGAAAAAGTCCCTGGAACATTGTTGACACCTCCACAATTTCCGGACTGCCGATGAAATATCTCGATCAGATAAGAGAACAAAGGCATGCTATTGCGTCTAACGATCCCTTTTTCTTTTCCGGCGCGCCCTGATGTTCCCTCATTTGCGTGCGCCGTCGCATCCGCCTTTTACTTCCGGCTGGTTTCTGAAATGCTGATATGCCTTGCCGTTCCATCGCCATACCGGGTGACAGAATCCGGGCCCCCCGATCATGAGGTCGGGGTAGCCCTTGTTCCCGGTCTTCATTTTTGTGTAGTCCATGCCGGGAAAACCAAAGTTATCCATGTATGCCCCGTTTGCGGACTTTATGAACAGGGAGATGGATTGCCCTGTTTGACCCGATGTGCATGTGTTGCCCCATATCACGAAGACTTCTTCGATCCCGTCACCATTCAAATCCTCGATCGTGACTGCAGGGGAGGCATCTTGCCCGCAGACGGAATCAATGATGACCTTTTTGTCTTTCGACAAGCGAAGGCCCAGTTTATTGAAAATCAGGCTTTTGTCTTTATTTGA
>DASRZY010000249.1:0-3834 GCA_035685905.1 Syntrophales bacterium | reverse complement strand
GGCTCTCCAGGCCGAGCCGGACATCGGCCTCATGCTCCCCTGCAACGTCATCGTCTACGAGATGGGGGGCAAAACGATTCTTGCCGTCATCAGGCCGTCCGCGGCCATGCAGATAATCGACAACAAGGCCCTGCAGAAGACAGCCCTAGAGGTGGAAGGGATTCTGAAGAAGGTTTTTGACGCCGTAACCTGAGTTGCAAAACAATGCTGCCCTGACCCTGAGCTTTTGCGAGAAGCTTGCTTCGCCTCCGGCTTCATCTTGTTCAGGGTGCTGTTTCCCTCTACAATGAGACTGACACAGGAAGGGAAAAAAGAAGGAGGAAACTCATGTCGAAGGGGAGCACTGCGCAGGGTGCGCCTTATTCCATCCCGATCCTGATCGTTGCCTGCCTGCTCGCTGCTTTTCACCGCCTTCGTCGGGCTCAACCTGCTGCAGTCGGCATTCACGAAGTGGTGCCTGATGGAGGACATCCTCGATAAGCTGGGTATTGTGAAGAAAACCTGATGCAAAAGAGGCCCTGTCAGGGGGCCTGAAGGAGGTAGTCGCTCATGCAACATGCCGCTGAAGGGGATTTGGCTTGTGTTCAAGGGAAGGCCATTGCCTGTAGATTATCAGCATGGTGCCATGCTTTGAAAATAATTGCTTACGTTGGGCTGGCATTCTTGTTTGCAGCCGCGACTGCCGTGGCGGCCCCGCCCGGGGCGAGAATCGAATATCAGCCGATGACGAGCGACGGGCTAGCGGCTGGCTACCCGTTCGAGGCGTGGGTTGTTTTCGATGTATCCTCCAACCCGGCTGTCCGCGGCCTGGCTCTCCCGGCAGGGGCATCCTTCCACTTTACATTTCCGAAGGCTTTTATCCCGCAGCCGGGCCGTCATCCGGAGGCTGTTCTGCTGTATGGCTGGCCGCAGAAAGCCGCGCCCATACGGTTCATTACAGGTTTCGACCCGCAGAATCCCAATACGATCATGCTGACACTGATGGAAGCCTTTCCCGCCGATCCACCCGAACGCCCCGGACTGAAGGCGATCCACCTTCGCTGGGGACCGGACAATCCTCTGCAAGCTGGAGACTATCCCATCACGATCAAGATCTCCAATGGCGGCGAATGCTCCGGAACGATGGAAGCCGTCGCGCACATAACCCCCAAATCCGTGCCGAACGTTGCAGCGTACAATCAGCTGCATGAGGGTCGCAATGAAGAGTGGCAGCACGTGAAAATGGGCCAGACCGCGCCTCTGCCGATCGATCTGCTCATCACGTTGCCGGACAAGGCCCGCTCCTTCATTGCGCTGCGCCCATCCGCCAGAGGAAACCTGGAGATTCTCAGCGACGGGGTGCCGATCGGCATGGTTTCGAAGCGGGGTGTCCCCGTCACGCTCAAGCCGGAGCCTTTCGGTCCGGGTTTTGCCCGCCTGGGCATCGTGCGTTTTCAGGTTACTGCAGGATCGCAGCCCGGGGTTGCCTCGATCGATGCACAGCTCCAGGGAGGTCCGAGTTATACGCTGCAGGTTATCGTAGAGCGCTAAGACATCTCCCGGAGCGTTGCAAATTGTCAAAGGGCGATTCATGGCCAGGCAGACGTTTGCAACACAGCGTTGCACCTGCCCCTTAATATATGTCGGAGTGCTGCCGTGAACATAGCAGAATTGTCCGGGTTCATCTTTGCCGGGGCCTGCCTTGCGGGTTTCGTAGGATCCATCACGGGCCTCGGCGGCGGTGTCGTCCTTGTGCCCCTGCTCGCGTTGGGCTTCGGCATCGACATCCGTTATGCCATCGGCGCCTCGCTCGTATCGGTCATCGCCACGTCGTCAGGGGCGGCGGTCGCTTATGTCCGGGAGGGCTACTCGAACATCCGCGCGGGCATGTTCCTGGAAGTGGCGACCGTGCTGGGCGGCACGCTGGGGGCATTTCTGACCACGCGGGTGTCGACCGGAAAAATCGCCATCGTCTTCGGGTTTGTCCTGTTGTTCTCCCTCATCCCCTTTCGCACATCCGATTCGGCGCAAACCGATGCGCCGGGGGACCCACTGGCCAGGCGGCTCCGATTCAATTCCAGCTATCCCACGGCGGCGGGGCCGCAGGAGTACACCGTGAGGCGGGTGCCGCTGGGGTTCACGCTCATGGGCATCGCAGGCACCCTGTCCGGTCTGCTCGGGATCGGCTCCGGCGCGGTGAAGGTGCTGGCCATGGACCGCGCGATGGGATTCCCGTTCAAGGTGTCGACGACGACGAGCAATTTCATGATCGGCGTGACGGCCGCCGCCAGCGCCGGGATCTATCTGAACCGGGGGTACATCGACCCCGGACTGGCGATGCCGACCATGCTGGGTGTGCTGCTGGGCGCACTGCTGGGAACGCGGGTTCTGGTCGGCGCGAGAACGCGGGTCTTGCGATGGATATTCGACCTGGTGATCCTGGCCCTCGGTCTGGAGATGATCTATAACGGGTTCATGGGGAAGCTGTGAAATGCAACGTCGAGTCGCGCTGACAGATGAGAAAATGGAATGGGTGATCAGCCTGCTGCTCCGGGTCGGCGTCGTCAGCGCCGCGGCCCTTGTACTTGCCGGGGGGATTCTCTACCTGTATCAGAATGGCAATCTCTTTCCGCACTACCAGACGTTCCAGGGAGAGCCATCGTATCTGCGCTCGCTGGGCGGCATCCTGGGTTCTGCCGCAAGCCTGGACAGCCGTGGAATCATCCAGCTGGGACTGGTGCTGCTTGTCCTGACGCCGGTTGCCCGTGTCGTTTTTTCCGTGGCAGCCTTTGCCATCCAGCGCGACCGTCTCTACGTGTGTGTGACGCTCATCGTCCTCATCGTTTTGCTGTATGACCTGCTGTGGTCCTATTAACGGCCCCGGCTTACTGTGATAAAAGGAGTCTGTCATGGCACTACGAACGATCATCAGTGCCCCGAAGGCGCCCAGGGCTGTCGGGCCCTACGCCCAGGCCGTCAGGTACGGCGATCTGCTTTTCGTCTCGGGCATGCTGCCCATCGACCCGAAGACAAACGAGCCGGTCGGCGGGGATTTCGAGGCCCAGTGCACCATGGTCCTGGAGAACATCAAGGCCATCGTGGAGGCGAGCGGCATGTCTCTGGACAACGTCCTCAAGGCCACCGTCTTCCTGAAGGATCTCGACGACTTCTCCAAGTTCAACACGATTTACGGCCGGTATTTCGCCGATGTGCTGCCCGCCCGGGAAACCGTCCAGGTGGCTCGCCTTTTCAGAGATGTCATGGTCGAGATCTCGGTGATCTGCGGGAAGTAGCGTCTGCGGGTCGCGTCCTATGGGCAATCCATGGTTCTCCTGGAGATCATGTTTCAACCGGCATGACAAGCGGGGTGCGTGGCGGAGGACAACCGGCTGATTGTTCGCGTAGAAGATCTCCACTGATCGTCAGTCGTCACGGCAGGCAGGGGAAACCCTGCCTCTTTTTTTTGTCTCTCGACATGCAATGTTCCGCCGTGGATCGTTCCACGGTGGATCGGTGTGCACATCTGTCGAATATTATTGCGTGTCCTGTATCCCGCTGGATCAGAATGGCACAGCATCACCCCGCCCCATAGCGAATTCTCGAGTGTACGGAAGTTGTAATATGCTGATATTAGAGGCAGATCTCATGCCGGGACCCGGATTGTCGCATTGGCATCCCTTGTGCTCACGATGGAGTCACGAAACAGCCGACATTGTGAGCAATCCTATGAACCAAAAGGGCTTCACTCTCATCGAGCTTATTGCCGTGATCATCATCCTCGGGGTCATTGGCGCCGTGGCCGCGCCGAAATTCATCGGCCTGACGGAGGCAGCCGCAGACAGGGCTGCCGTGCAG
>DASRZY010000248.1:0-7357 GCA_035685905.1 Syntrophales bacterium | reverse complement strand
GGTCATCGTCGCGGGGGTTTGTCACTGCGCGGATGAAATGCCCTGCCACAGCATCATGATTCCCTTGCGGACCATCATGACGGCAATGGCTGCAAGGAGGATCCCTGCGAGCTTGGACAGGGTGCGGGAGCCGGAGCGGCCAAGGACGCGGTTTATCGGCCCTGCAAGCCAGAACACACAGCCCGCGATCACGATGTTGACCACTGTGGCGGCAACGGTGGGCAGGACCCCGTACTCGCCGACCAGGATGAAAATCGTCGTCAGCACGGCCGGGCCCACGAGGAGCGGCACGCCGATGGGCACGGCACCCAGGCTGTCCGCTTCGATTTGAGCGATCCTCTTCTCTACGGTAATGATGTCAATGACCGATATCGTGAACAGAAGGATCCCGCCGGCGATGAGGAAGTCGGCCACCGTGATGCCCAGGTATTCGAATATCCATTTGCCGACAGCAAGAAATACCAGGGCGACGACCAGTGCCGTCACCATCGACTCGACAATGACCTTTCGCACAGCCGGCCGCCCGGCCCCCTCCGTCAGGTGCATGAACAGCGGCAAGATGCCCACGGCATCGACGGCGACGAACATGGGAAAGAAACACAACCAGAAATCGGCCATGGCCGATTCGTCCTTTTCGTTTATTTCGTTCGTTTCGTTTATTTCGTCATGGCGCCTGCGGCAGTAGCATGCCTACAGTCTAGGGCATAAAGTCTTCAGTAAAAATCTGTTGGCCGTTGGCTGTCGGCTGTCAGCCTTTTGTCCTCGGTCCTCGTTCCTCGGACCTCGATCCTTTATTTCGCGAGTTTCGCGGCGATTGCAGCGACATGCCTGCCCTGGTAGCGGGCGGCGGCCAGCTCGTTTTCGCTGGGCATGCGCTGACCTTGGCCGCCGGTGATGGTCGATGCGCCGTAGGGAGAGCCGCCGGTAATCTCGTCGATCCGCATCTGCCCCGCAAAGGCATAGGGCAGACCGACAATGACCATCCCCTGATGGAGCAAGGTGATGTGGAAACTCAGGATCGTCGATTCCTGGCCGCCGTGCTGCGTGGCGGAACTGGTGAATACGCTCCCGACTTTGCCGACCAGCGACCCCTTCGCCCATAGCTCGCCCGTGAAATCCAGGAACTGTCTCATCTGGCCGCACATGTTTCCGAACCGGGTTGGGGCGCCGAAGAGGATGGCATCGGCCTCGGGAAGCTCATCGACCTTGCAGACCGGAATGTGGGCCATGGATTTCTGCGCATCCAGGGCGCCCATTTTCCCGAGGACCTCGTCCGAGAGCGTCTCGGGCACCCGGCGAAGCACAACCTCCGTCCCGGGGATCTCTTTCGCGCCTTCGACAACGGCCTGCGCCATTTTATAGATATGGCCGTACATGGAGTAAAAGACAACGAGCACCTTCATGATCTGCACTCCTCCTCTTTCTTCTCTTTTTTGTCCGTGCCCTGTTCACACAGGAATATTGGAATACTGGAATAATGGAGTAATGGGGATGGGAATTTTTTCCTCTCCCAGCATTCCACTATTCCATCATTCCATTACTCCGGACCTCAGTCGTTTTACGGCTGTGGCAATTATTTCCAAGGCTCGATCAATTTCGCCTTGCGTCGTGCACTTCCCTGTCGACAGCCGGATCGTCCCGCGGGCCCACTCGGCGGGAACCGCCATGGCGCAAAGCGTCGGGGACAACTCCACCGAGTTGCCATGGCAGGCGGCCCCGGCCGAGGCGGCAAGCCCCTCCATTGCCTGGAGAAGAGCCCCTGCATCGATCCCCCGGAAGCTCACGCTGAGCGTGTTGGGCAGTCTTTTCTCCGGGTGCCCGTTCACTCTTGCATCTTCAACGGCCCGGAGCAGCCCCTCCTCGAGCCTGTCGCGGGATCGTTTCATGCGGTCCACGTTAGCCGCCAGATCACGCTTTGCGATCTCGCAGGCCATGCCCAGACCGGCAATCTCGATGACATTCTCCGTGCCGGCCCGTCTGCCCTGCTCGTGCCCCGCGCCGTGCATGAATTTCTCGAGTTCGATGCCATCGCGGATAAAGAGGGCCCCGATCCCCTTCGGGGCATAAAGCTTGTGCCCCGCCACGGACAGCAGGTCAACGCCGAGAGCGGCCACATCAACGGGGATCTTCCCGACGGACTGGGCCGCATCGGTGTGGCAGAGGATGCCTCTGTCGCGGGCTATCCGGGCGATCTCCCCGATCGGCTGGATCGTCCCTGCCTCGTTGTTGGCATGCATGACGCTGATCAGGATGGTCCTTTCCGTGATGGCTTTTTTGAGAGCCTCCAGGTTGACGATCCCGCGGGTGTCGACGGGCACATAGGTGATTTCGCAACCACCCGCCGCCAGGTATTCGCAGACCTTCGTCACGGCGGGATGTTCGAAGGCCGAAGTGACGATGTGATTTCCCTTCCTGCCAGGGGCCCGCGCCGCGCCCTTGATGGCGTGGTTGTTCGACTCCGTCCCCCCGCTCGTGAAGATGATCTCGGGGGGGCTGCAGTTGAGCAGCGCAGCCACCTGCCCGCGCGCCTTTTCGACGCCCTTGCGCGCCTCGAGGCCGTACCAGTGAGAGCTCGAGGGGTTGCCGAAATGCTCCCGCATATAGGGAAGCATGGCAGCTGCAACCTCGGAGTCGATGGGAGTCGTCGCGTTGTAGTCCAGGTAGATGGGTCGCATGGCGCACCGCTTTCGATGCTCCGTTATCTCAGGAGCATCATTGATGCATGAAGGCGAGCTGTCTTGTTTTCCGGCTGGAATATTGGAGTAATGGAATAATGGGTGTAAGGAAAAATAAGATTCTTTCCCCGTCCATCATTCCAATATTCCATCATTCCATTATTCCAGTATTAGAATGATCTCATATCGGGGATGATCCCCGCAAGCACCAATCCGGAAATCATGTTGAGGGGAACAAGGATCAGCGTCATGGCGCCGGACCAGCGGTGGGCCTTTCGGATCTCCGTGCGCCTGTTTTTCAACGTGAATTGAAGCTGCCCCAGGATGGCGCTCGCCGTGGCAGCCGATATCACCACGGCCCCGGCCCAGGCATGCAGGACCTCGAAGTGCTCATCACCGGATACGGCCACCATGTAAGCCGCCGCCAGGAATCCAAGGACGATCGACAGAACCCCGCAGATCCCCAGAGCCCTGTGTCTGCGGAGCCACCAGGGATGCTTTCTCATGAAGCGGGCGATGCAGACGCCCGCCGCCATGAGCATAAGTCCCGTCATCATGAAACCGGCATGGAGATACAGGAGCACGAGTCCTCTCCTTGTTCTGCCCCGCTCCCCCGATCAGCACAACAGCCGGCGGCCTGGCCTCGATCAAACGCCGGCCTGGTATTTCACCGTCTTCGAGCCTCGGATGCTGCAGATGGCCGTCACCTCGATCACATCCTCTCCCGTCGCCTGCATCTTGTAGGTGTATGTGAAGACGTCTCCGTCCTGCCTGGTAAAGGCGGCTCGCTGGACGACTGCACCGTTCTTCTTCACCACCACCTCCTTGACAAAGTGCCTGTCGGGATTGTTGGAGGGGTGGGTGATCTTCACGACGAGGGTCTTGTTTGTGAAGTTATAGAACACGTCCACTTTTTCCGGGTCGTGTGCCGAAGCCGCAAGCGGCAGGCTGAGGATGAAGAGGGCGGAAACAAGAATTGCCAGTGCACGCCCCAGGGCCATCTTCTTCATAGTGCTCTCCTTTACGTCTGATTTGCTCATATCACGAGGCTTGCAGGAGCCCCAGCATTTCATCAATTGTGCTCACCGGTTTTGAACAGGCAAAATTCCGGCATACGTACGCCGTTGCCCTGCCCCCCTCGGCTTTCATGTCCCGGGTATAGGGGGCCAGCTTCGCAACCGTCCCGCCGGCCGACCCCTGAGGCCTGAACAGCAGGACCCGGTTCGGCAGGAAAGCCTGCTTCACGGCGTCCAGCATCCGTTTCGTGTCCTGAGCGCCCGGCTTGCCGGCGACGACGATCTCGAACTGGGGACCTTCTAGAAATTCAAGGGCGACCATGAGCTGGGAATAGGCCGAGGGGATCTGCCCGATATTGCGGGCAAAAGCCCGGGACACCCCAAGCGCCTTTTCCTCCAGGCTGGAGTTGCCCGTGACACGCGACAGGCGCAAAAGATTGAGCATCATGACCGAGTTGCCCGAGGGGATAGCCCCGTCGTAGCTGTCTTTCTGCCGAAAGAGGATCTCCTCACCGTCATCGGCCGTGAAGAAAAAGCCGCCCTCCTTCCCATCGAGGAAGTGACCTATAGTGATATCGGCAAGTTCGAGGGCAATCTTTAGGAAATCGGCATCGAAAACAGCCTCGTAGAGCTCCAGGAGCCCCCAGGCAAAAAAGGCGTAATCGTCGAGAATCCCCTTGACCGCGGCCTCGCCCTCCCGGAAGCGGTGCAGGAGCCTTCCCCGGCTGTCCCTCATTTTCGCAAGGATGAAGCGGGCCGCCTGCTGAGCGGCCTCTGCGTAGTCCGGGCGATCGAGCACCTGGGCCCCTTTTGCCATGGCGGCGATCATGAGCCCGTTCCAATCCGTGAGGATCTTGTCGTCCTTTCCCGGCCGGACCCGGCGTTCCCGTACACGGAAGAGCTTCTCCCGTGCGTGCTCGAACATCTCCCCGGCCGCCTCTGTGGAGATGTTCAGGGCTGCAGCCGCCTGCTCGAGGGATTTGGCCAGGAACAAGACATTGCGCCCTGTTTTCTCCCGAGTGGCCTCCTCGAGGAAGTTCCCCTCCTTCTCGATCCCGCAGACTTCCCTGACAAGGGCCGCCTCGTCGGCATCCAGGGCCGTCCGGATCTCCTCTTCGCCCCACTGGTAGAATTTCCCCTCCTCGCCCTCGCTGTCGGCATCCTCGGCGCAATAGAAGCCGCCCCCGGGCGCTTTCAAGTCGCGCAATACGTACGTGAAGATCTCCCTGGCCGTATCGGCATAGAGTGATTTGCCTGTCGCCTGGTAGGCCTCCAGGCAGGCCATGGAAAGCATGGCCTGATCGTAAAGCATCTTCTCGAAGTGGGGGAGCCTCCAGCGCGCATCGGTGGAATAGCGGTGAAACCCGTAGCCCAGCTGATCGTAGATGCCGCCCCGGCGCATGGCCGAAAGGCTTCTCTCGACCATCTCGAGGGCCTTGGCCTCGCCCGTGCGCTTCCAGTAGCGCAGCAGGAAGAGGAAATGATGCGGCGAGGGGAACTTGGGCGCCCCGCCGAACCCGCCGTGGCTCTTGTCGAACTGCGCGCTCAGAGTTTCATAGGCTGCGCGGCAGGCCTCCCGGCCGGGCAACGCGCCTGCAGGGGACTCGGCGGATGATTTCTGCAGGGCCTCTGTGACCTGCTCGGCCGACAAGAGCACGTCCCCGTGGCGCGTTTTCCAGACCCGCTGGACCCCCTGGATCAGCTCGATCATCCCGATTCGGCCATGCCGGCTTTCCTTCGGGATGTAGGTGCCGGCAAAGAAGGGCTTGCGCTCCGGCGTCATGAGGATGGTGAGCGGCCAGCCGCCGCTTCCCGTCATGATCTGGCAGACGGTCATGTAGATGCCGTCCACGTCGGGACGCTCTTCGCGGTCGACCTTGATGCAGACGAAGGCCTCGTTCATCAGGCCGGCCACCTCGGCATCCTCGAAGGACTCGTGGGCCATGACGTGGCACCAGTGGCACGTGGAGTAGCCGACGGAGAGGAACACCGGTTTGTTTTCCGCCCGGGCCCGATCGAAGGCCTCGTCGGACCAGGGGTGCCAGTCCACGGGGTTGTAGGCGTGCTGGATGAGATAGGGGCTTTTCTCGCGGATGAGCCGGTTTGGCTTTTGATCCGATTTCTTGCCGATTGATCCCACGTCTCACTTCCTCAAGATTTCAGTCAACGCCGCTCCCAGGGTGGGGTATTGAAACTGGAACCCGGCGGCCAGCAGCTTCCGGGGAATCACCCGCTGGCCTTTCAGGATGACGCTCCCGAACTCGCCTTTCATCAATCGAAGAACAAACCCGGGAACGGGGGGCAAGAATGTGGGCACCTTCAGAACGCTGCCGAGCGTTTTCGTGAATTCCCGGTTCCGGACGGGTTCGGGCGCCGTGCAGTTGACCGGTCCCTCGAGACCCCGGTTGTCCAGCAGGAAAAAGAATATCCGGGCCAGGTCTGTCTCGTGCACCCAGGAGAGCCACTGGTTGCCGCTGCCGAGATCGGCCCCCAGGAACATCCTGAAGACGGGAACGACCTCGCCCAGCATCCCGCCGTTGCGCCCCATCACGATGCCGAAGCGGGTCAGGACGACCCGCACCCCGTATTCCTTCGCCTTGAGGGCCTCCGCCTCCCACTCCCGGGCCAGTGTGGCGAGAAAGTCGGTGCCGGGGGGAGACTCTTCCGTTAATTCCTCGTCGTCGTGGAACCCGTAATAACCCACGGCGGAGGTGCTGAAAAGAAATGTCTCTTTCCCCTTGCGGGGCGCCAGGGCCTCCACGAGGTGCTTCGTGGTGAGGAGCCGGCTCTCGCGGATGGAGCGCTTCGCCTCGTCGGTCCACCGGGTGAAGATCGAGCTGCCGGCAAGGTTGATGAAGGCCTCGTGCTCCGCAACACGCTCCTGCCAGGATCCGCGGATCGTGGGATCCCCCTCGAGGGAGTTTGCGCCCGGAGGGAGACCCTTTCCCGACTCGACCTTGCGCATGAGCACCGTGACCGAATGACCTCTTGCGGTCAATTCGCGCGTCAGCGTTGTCCCCACAAACCCCGTCCCGCCGGTCATGAAGATTTTCATGATTTGCTCCGCAAATCAGCCTGCAGCCTACAGTAGACAGCCGACAGGAAATAATCTGTTGGCAATCTTACGCTGTCTGCCGTTGGCTGTATGCTGTTGGCTATTTGTTATTCCTTGTCCCCGATCAGAGGCAGCACCTTGTCGACCTTGAAGTAGACGACGAACTTGTTCTCGTCGCCGTATTTCCCGACGATCTCGGGGTATTTCTTTCTGCGCATCTCGCTGACGAGTTTCGTATCCTGGATTTCCTTTGTCTTGCTCAGATAGAGCCGCTTTCCCACGTACTTTTCACCGGCTTCCTTGAAGAGATAGGCGGCACGCGGGTTCTGCTTGACGTTGTGATGGGTGAGACGATCGGCCATGATGAAGGCGACCGTCTCCTCGTCGATGAAGTGGGGTTTGGCATAAACGGCGGCATTCACAGCCCCCGTCGAATCCGCCGTGGCCAGAATGCCGATGCCTGTTGCTTTTTCGAAGTATCCGCTAAGGTTCATCGCTCCTCCATACAATTGTCTGTTCCGTCTATCCTGTCTATTCAGTCTGTCCCGTCTATTCAGTCTTGATGTTTTTGCCTCGTCCCTGCGCCTTGGTCCCTTGTCCCTTCATCCTCT